>CAKZKA010000307.1 GCA_937120965.1 uncultured Chloroflexota bacterium | reverse complement strand
GCTGCGCCTGGAGGGGCAGCGCCGTGGTACCTGGAGGGGCGGCCCTGCTGCGCCTAGAGGCGCAGCGCCGCTGCGCCTGGAGGGGCGGCCCCACGGCGTCTTGAGGGGCGGCCCTGCTGCACCCGGAGGCGCAGCGCCGCTGCGCCTCTACGTGCGCTCGTGTCCGCCGCCGGACGCAGATGGCTCGGCCCGGCGCTCGCGCCCTATGGCTGTGCCTCGGGGCACGTTGACGATCTCGGCTACTTCGCCTTCCTCGGCGTGCTCTTCCTCGTGACCGGCATGATGGGCGATGCCGTATTCGGTGACCAGGCTCGCCGCCCTGATCCGCCGTTCATATTCTCGATCGATTGTCGCAACCAGGCGACGCCACCAGGGTTGCTCGGCCATAACTGGTTCCTCGTGCTGCAAGATTACCTGCGCCGCTGTTCGGGATAGGCACCATTCGCGGGGCGCACAACGCCAGAATGAAAATATTATTGTTCTTGGGAGGGCGCAGCCCTCCCAAACCCTGCCGGTGGGAAGGGCTTGCCGCCCCCACAGGCAGGGGGATGGGGAAACCCGGTTTCCCCATATTTTCACCTCAGGAACCCCGTCCACAGAGGCATGTTCCTGCCCACGCGGCGCGCTTCCGCGCTTCATGGATGCCTGTGATTATACCAGCGCCGGAAACCGTTGGCGCACCCTGCCTCATGCGTCACGGGTATCAGGCCGCTTCCCGATGCGTCTCCTCCCAGAGCAACTCGCTCTCAAGCTCATCCAGGGTTGCCTCGGCTTCCTGATAGGTGCGGGCGAAGCCAACCAGTTCGCCATCGAGGTACATGGCGAAATCACGGGTCTCAGGATCGTAGATGATTGTTTTCTCGTACATCTCCGTCACCTTTCACAGGATTGGTTGTCTGTGCAGCCTTGCTGTACGCTCTGGGTGTGAAGAAGGCTGGTTCCGGGAAGAGCCCGCGCCTGTCCGGGCCACTCCCACCGACTATGCTTATCTCGGGCTCCGGTAGAGGAACCGGGGCGCCGCTCGCGGCCCTTCGCCGATTGCGCTTCTGAATTATAGCACTTTTGTTCTATTTTTTCAAGTGCGAACATGAAAATAGCCCGCCAGCGGGGAGGGTTTGGGCGTAGAGGCGCGGCGCCGCCGCGCCTACGCCCTCCCAGGAAACAACCCGCCAGCGGGGAGGGTTTGGGAGGGCTGCACCCTCCCAGGAACACATATTTTCATTCCGGTGTTGTGCGGCGCAGCCGATGGAGGACCGATGTGACACTATGGGGAACCCGGGGTTCCCCAACCCCCTGCCTGTGGGGTGCCAGCCGTTCCCACCAGCGGTTGGGAAAAGGGGAACCCGGGGTTCCCCAACCCCCTGCCGGTGGGGGCGCCAGCCGTTCCCACCAGCGGTTGGGAAAAGGGGAACCCGGGGTTCCGCATCCCCCTGCCGGTGGGGGCGCCAGCCGCTTCCACCAGCGGTTGGGCCATGGGGCAACCCGGGGTTCCCCAACCCCCTGCCGGTGAGGGCGCCAGCCGCTTCCACCAGCGGTTGGGCCATGGGACAACCCGGGGTTCCCCATCCCCCTCTCTGAGGGGAGGGTGTGGGAGGGCGCAGCCCTTCCAATTAAATAAACCTGTATTCATCCGGGCAGGGGGCGGCGCAGCCGCATAGGGGGGGCGAGGCCAGAAAGCGCCTCATTCGCGTACCACTCCGCGTGCGGCGCCGATGGCGAGCATCTCGCGGGCCACCCGCTGCCCCAGCTCAACCGCAAAATTGGTGCCGCGGTCCCAGGGATAGACCTGGCTCATACTCGCCCAGAACAGACCGCTCAGCGGCGTTTGCAGAGGGGGAATGGAGCGACTATGGTTCACCGGCGCGATCGGCTGGGCGTAGGTTTCGCGGTGCAGCCAGCTCTTGCGCACCCAGCCCGGCTCGAAAGCCGGATTGATCTGCCGCAGCGAGGGGAGGAAGCGCGCCAGCAACTCCTCGTGGCTCAGCCGGAAATACTCGTGGTCGGGGTCGAGGTAATCGCCCAGGTAGACCAGGTGGTCGCCACCGTAGTGGATTGGCTCGATGAAGTTGGTATGTTCAACCAGAGCCAGGTAGGGGAACTGGTCTTTGGGCATGTTTACCCAGTACAGCCCGTCGGTGAGGGGGTGGGTCAGGGCCAGGGTCAGCACCACTGCGCCCATGGAGCGCAACTCACGCAGGCGTCCGAGATAAGTATCGGGCAGGTGAGGCACGAGCCGCATCAGCAGCGCTGGCGAGCCGGTGACCAGGAGCTGGTCGAACGACTCAGGCGGCAGGCCCGGTGCAAGCGCGTCCCAACCAGTGGCATTCTGGCGCACGGCGCGGATCGGCGTTCCAAGGCGCGTCTCGACTCCCCGGGCGCGGATGGCGGCGAGGAGCGCGTCGGCGAAGCCCTGGAAACCGCCCACAAAGTAGCCGAGCTTGAAACTGCGCGCGCGCAGCCGGGCCCAGAGCCAGGCCATATTCACCTCGTCGGCATGACGCCCGAACTTGCCTTCGAGCAGCGGGCGCCAGAGCACGCGGTAGGCGTTTGGCCCGGCCCAGCGCGAAGTCCACGCGGCGGCAGTGGTCCGCTCCAGGCGCCGCCAGTTCGACTCGAGATACTTCAGGTAAAACGCAACCGCGCCGAAGCGAACCCGGTCAATCAGTGGAAGAGCGGGGAAGCGTAGCACCTGGAGCGCGCCATTCAAGTCATAGCCGCGCCCGTTCCACCACTGGGCCGTGATCTGGCTGCGAAAAAACAGCCGATCGCCATACCCGATGGCGGCAGCGAGCTTGATGATGGCCTGATCTGTCTGGAAGATATGGTGGTAGAAGCGTTCGAGCGGCCATGCCCAGCGTTCGTCGCGGAAACCGGAAGCCAGGCCGCCGACCACCGGCGCAGCCTCGAAGACCACCACCGTATGGCCGGCGGAGGCCAGTTCATAAGCGGCGGTCATCCCGGCGATCCCCGCACCAATGATTGCCACCCTCACGGCGCCACCCTCCGCGCAATGTTCCGGCGCCTGCCCGGCAGCCCGTCGGGCGCAGGTGGGCGCTGCTCTTCCCCTGATGTGAAAATAGGGGGAAACCGGGTTTCCCCATCTCCCTGCCAGCTGGGGCGCCAGCCGCTCCCAACAGCGGTTGGGGAATGGGGAAACCGGGTTTCCCCATTCCCCCTCCCTGAGGGGAGGGTCTGGGAGAGCGCAGCCCTCCCAGGAAAAAACGTGTTCGCGCTGGCGATGTGCGGCTGCGCCGCGCAGGCGCCTGACAGCAAATCGAACCTTTGCGACACGGCACAATCTCGGCATGACGTCCCATCGTACCTGATCAGGCGTACCATTGTCAAAGCGGTCTACGACCGTCACGCCAACACGTTTGACGCCCCTCCTCCCGCCTGTTATAATGCTAATTCGATATCAGGAAGGGTTGGCGCGCCTGACCACATGCGGATAGGCGACGCCCGGGCCGGGATTCGGGAGGGCGCAGCCCTGCAAGTGATATGCTGTCGCATCCCGGCGGGGCGCGACGCAGACGCGTGGGAGACCCCACGAAGTTCTATGATCGCACATGCTGGTTGGGCAAGACGCTGAAGACGAAGGAGTCAAGCCATTAGGGATCGGTTCCGTATCAACAATCGTATCCGCGCGCGTGAGGTGCGCCTGATCGACGAGAACGGCACGCAGGTTGGGATTATTGGCATCCGCGAGGCCCTGGCCCTGGCCGAGGAACGCGGCTATGATCTGGTCGAAGTGGCGCCAAATGCCGTGCCTCCGGTCTGTCGTCTGCTTGACTATGGCAAGTTCCGCTATGAGCAGAGCCAGAAGGAGCGCGAAGCGCGGCGCAACCAGAAGCAGGCTGATCTGAAGCAGATCCGCTTGATGCCAAAAACGGCCGAGCACGATATTACCACCAAGGCGAACCAGGCCAAGAAGTTTTTGCTCCAGGGCGATAAGGTCAAGTTCAACGTGCGCTTCCGCGGTCGGGAGATGGCGCATCCCGACATCGGGCGGAAGATGCTCGAGGATATCGCCGAGCAACTGCGCGACATCGCTGTGGTGGAGCAGAAGCCGCTGCTGGAGGGCCGCGTGCTGTCGCTCTTGCTCGCGCCTAATCCCAAGGTGCTCAAAGCCGCCCAGCAGGCGCAAAAGGAAAAAGCCAGACTGGCGCGCACCCAGGGCCTAGCTGAGGAACGCCCTGCCAGCACCGCGCTGCCCGAAGCTGAGGAGGAGCTCGACGAGGAGACGGACCTGCAGGAAGAGGAGCTCGACGATGAGGACGATCTGCAGGATGAGATGCTTGACGATGAAGAACTCGAGGTAGATGATTTTGATGATGAGGACGACCAGGATCTGCGTCCTCGCGCAAGGAAGTAGGCTTCGGATATGCCAAAGATGAAGACCCATAAGGGCGCCAAGCGTCGCTTTAAGGTGACCGGCAGCGGCAAGGTGCTGCAACAGAAGGGCGTCCGTGGGAACAAGATCAATCGCTCGGGTCGCTCCCAGCGCCAGTGGGGCAAGGGTCTGCCCACTTCGCCCGCGAACCGCTCGCATTTGAAGGTGGCGCTGCCCTACGGTCTGAAGTGAACATCTGAGGAAGCCGGGTTTCCCCACCTGCGGTGAGCCTGTCGAACCGCACCCCTGCCTGCTGGGACGCCAGGCGCCCCCACCACCGGTTGGGGGACGGGGAAAGCGGGTTTCTCCATCCCCCTCTCTGAGGGGAGGGTTGAGGAGGGCGCTGCCCTCCGCTGACAATGCCGCCCTGTTCCTGTGGCGCGCGGCAAGCGGCTGAGTCAGTCACAGGTACAGCCGGTTTTCGCAAGGGAATACCACTCACTACCATATCGGGCGTAGTTCAGGGATACAGCCACCCCCTGACCTGCCCGGCAGAGGGAGGAACTGCAACCATGGCACGTGTTAAGCGTGGCATTATGACGCACAAGCGTCACAAGAAGTTGATGCGCCAGGCCAGGGGCTACCGCGGCGCGCGCAGCCGGCATTACAAGGTCGCCCACGAGGCAGTGATGCATGCCCTGGCCTATGCGTACCGCGATCGTCGGCATCGCAAGCGCGATTTTCGCCGTCTGTGGATTATGCGGATCAACGCCGCGGCGCGCCTCAACGGCACAATCTACAGCCGCCTGGTGGCGGGTATGAAGCAGGCCGGGATCGAGATCGATCGCAAGATGCTGGCAGACCTGGCCGTGCGGGACCCCAGGGCGTTTAGCGATGTGGTGGCGGCAGCGATGAGCGCGCCCGCTGCTCCGCGTCCACAGGCCAGTGGTGGGCGCCCGGCTCGCCCGGTGATCGTGGCCGCACCTCAGAGCACTGCCCCCGCCGCGTCAGCCGATTTGTGATCTCCAGCACCGCTAATCCTCACGTGAAGTTCCTGCGCTCGCTGCGCGATCTCCCCCGAGAGCGTCGTCGCGAGCGCAGCCTCTTTCTGGAGGGGGTGCGCCTCGTCGCCGATGCCCTCGCGTCCGGGGTTGCCCCGCGCCTGGTCCTGTACGCCCCTGAGCAACTCCGGCGCACGCCGGAGGGGGAACACCTGCTCACCCGCCTCACCGGGCGCCCCGCCTGCTACGAGGCCAGCCCCGCTGTCGTGGCCGCCGTCGCCGACACGCAGCACCCGCAGGGCGTAGTTGCCGCCTTTCCCTGGCCTGAACTGGCCCCGCGCCCCGGGCTGCGCCTGGTCCTCGATGCCGTGCAGGATCCCGGTAATGTCGGCACGCTGCTCCGCTCTGCCGAGGCCGCCGGCGTAGGCCTGGCGCTCTGCGCCCGCGGCACCGCCGATGTGTATGCCCCCAAGGTGCTGCGGGCCGCCATGGGCGCGCACTTCAACCTGCCCATTCGCGCCGACCTGGAGTGGGACGCGATTGGCGCTGAATTGAGCGCCTGCCCGGCGGTCTATGCCGCCGAGGCCGGCGCGGCGATGCCCTACTACGCGGCCGACTGGAAACAACCTGTGGCGCTGATCATCGGGAACGAGGCCCACGGCGTCAGCCCCGAGGGCCTGGCGCGCGCGACGCACCGCATTGGCATCCCTATGGCCGGGCGCGCCGAGTCGCTCAACGCCGCCATTGCCGGCAGCGTGATCCTCTTCGAGGCGCTGCGCCAGCGCACCCGCGGGCGAACATGAGGTTTGCAGGGATTCATCGTTCGCGGCGTACCGCCCCCCTCCCAGCCTCCCTCCAACGGGGCGAGGCGCCCGGTTCCCTCCCGCCGGGCGGGGGGATGGGGAAACCCGGTTTCCCCATTTCCCAACCGCTGGTGGGAGCGGCTGGCGCCCCACTGGCAGGGGTGCGGTTCGACCGGCTCACCGCAGGGGGGAAACCCGGTTTCCCCATTTCCCAACCGCTGGTGGGAGCGGCTGGCGCCCCCCACAGGGAGGGGGATGGGGAAACCTGGTTTCCCCATATTTTCACCTCAGACGGTCATGCGCATGGCGCACAACGCCGCGATGACCATGGGGTGTCTTTGGGAGAGCGCCGCCCTCCCAAACCCTCCCCGCGGGGGGGGCTTCCTGGGAGGGGGCAGGGGCGCGGCGCCGCCGCGCCCCTACGCCCAAACCCTCCCGCGCGCGGGTTATGTTCACCTCAGAGTCAGGCACACCTTGCGCATTCGTTTATTCGTTTCCCATTCGTTGGCCCATTTCCCCCCCCCGCGTCCCGGGAAGCCCATTCCCGAACAGGTGAAACCCGTTGAAGGGCTTCACCCTCCCAAATCCTCTCACACACGGCCTATTTTCACCTCAGACGGTCATGCGCATGGCGGACAACGCCGCGATGAACATGGGGTATCTCTGGGAGGGCGCCGCCCTCCCAAACCCTCTCCGCGGGCGGGTTGCTTCCTGGGAGGGGGTAGGGGCGCGGCAGCGCCGCGCCCCTACCCCCAAACCCTCCCGCGCGCGGGTTATTTTCACCTCAGAGTCAGGCACACCTTGCGCATTCGTTTATTCGTTTCCCATTCGTTGGCCCATTTTCCCCCGCGTTCCGGGAAGCCCATTCCAGAACAGGTGAAACTTTTGAAGGGCTGCACTCTCCCAAACCCTCCCACACACGGCCTATTTTCACCTCAGAGGGCGCATTGACAAATCGGCCCGGATCGGGCATCCTGAAAGGCGGTTCATCACCATTTCTCGTTGCGGATCGTGGATTGATAGCAAGCGCACGGGCAAGCGTCAGAGCAACTGCGAGCCTGCGGCAACTTCACAACCCACCGGTAGCTAACAGAGGAACGCTATGACCGTGACCGACGAACTTTCCAGTCTGGAGCAGGAGGCCCATGCGGCCCTTGCCGCCGTGCGCGACCTGGCCGGCCTGGCCGAGTGGAAGAGCCGTTACATCGGCAAGGCCGGGGCGCTCACCCGGCTCAGCCGCGGCCTTGGCGCCCTGCCCGCCGAGCAGCGCCCCGAGGCGGGCCGCCGCGTTAATGCGCTGCGGGAGCAACTCGAAGCCGCCTATGCAGCCGCCGAGGCCCGACTCAAGCATGCCGCTATCGCCAGTGAGCTGGCTGCCGACCGGGTTGATGTCACCCTCCCCGGACGCCGGCCAGCCCTCGGGTACGCCCACCTGACGAACCAGGTGCTGGCTCAGGTGCAGGAGATCTTTGGCGAGATGGGCTTTCAGGTCTGGGAAAGCCCCGAAGTGGAGCTGGACGAGTTTAACTTCGGCCTGCTCAACTTCGCTGAAGATCATCCCGCTCGTGATATGCAGGATACCTTCTACGTGGAGATGCCTCCCGGCGCGCCATCGGTGCTCCTGCGTACCCATACCTCCCCCGGCCAGATCCACGCTATGCGCCGCTATGCGCCCCAACCGCTGCGTGTGCTGCTCCCCGGCAAGGTGTACCGCAACGAACAGGTAACCGTGCGCTCCGAGATGATGTTTCACCAGTTCGAGTTCCTGGCGGTTGGACGCCACATCACTATGGGCGACCTGAAGGGCGCCCTGGCCTATTTTGCCGAGCGGATGTACGGGGCCGGCACGCAGGTGCGCCTGCGCCCGAGTTTTTTCCCCTTCACCGAGCCAAGCGCCGAGATGGACGTGAGTTGTTTCCTCTGCGATGGCAAGGGGTGCCGTGTCTGCAAGTACGCCGGCTGGCTGGAGATCGGCGGCTGTGGCATGGTGCACCCGGTGGTGCTACGGAACGGCGGCTACGACCCCGCGCAGTTCAGCGGCTTCGCGGGCGGTTTTGGCCCCGAACGGATCGCGATGCTCAAGTACGGCATTGATGATATTCGCGGCTTTTATTCGGGCGACGCGCGCTTCGTGGAGCAGTTCGGGTAGCGCGCCGGTCGTGGTCGCCGGGCGCCACGTCGGCCTGGCGGTGATCCTCGTCGCCTTTCTGGCCCTCCACGCGCTCTACAACTGGGCCGTTCCTCTCGGTGAGGGTCCCGATGAACCGGGTCACGTCGCCTATGCGCTGTTTCTGGTGACGGAGCGGCGTCTGCCCGTGCAGCGCCCCGCCCCCCAGATCCCCGATGTGCCCGGCGAGGGGCACCAGCCGCCTCTGGCCTACCTGCTGGCCAGCCCTGCCCTGGTGTGGTTGCCTCCCGATCAGCGGCAGATCCGGCTCACTGCCAATCCTCGCTTTCTCTGGGCCGGCGGTGATGAATCCGGCGCCTTTATGCGCGGAAGCTGGGAACGCTGGCCCTGGACGGGCCTGAGCCTGGGGTGGCGTCTGGCTCGGGCCGTGTCGGGCCTCTGGGGAGCAGCGGCGGTGCTCTGCACCTACCTGGCCGCGCGGCGACTCACTCCCACCGAACCGCTCCTTGCCCTTATCGCGGCGTCGCTGATCGCCTTTAACCCGCAGTTCCTCTTCATCAGCGCCCTGGTGTCCAACGATGCGCTGCTGGCCGCCCTTGGCGCAGCGATCCTCTGGTGGTGCCTGGCGTCCCCGCCGTCTTCCGCTGCGTGGCGCTGGGCCATCGGCGCCGGGGCGCTCTTCGGTCTGGCGCTGCTCACCAAGCAAAGTGCGCTGCTCTTCGGACCACTGTTGCTCTGGGGCGCCTGGCGCATTGCCGGGGGCCGGCCCGGTCGCTTTGCGCTCCTCACCTTCATCTGGGGGGGTGTGGCCCTGCTGATTGCCGGCTGGTGGTTCGGGCGCAATGCGCTGCTCTACGGCGACTTGTTTGGCCTGGCCGCCTTCAGGGCCGAGTTTGCCGGTCAGCCCTTCGAGTGGCGCGACCCCCTGGCCTGGAGCGGCGCCCTGCGCCAGCTCGCCGCCTCATTCTGGGCGCGGTTCGGCTGGATGAGCCTGCGCCCACCCGCCTGGACGCTCTGGCTGTATGCGGCGCTGTGCGCCCTGGCGGTGGCTGGCTGGCTGTCCAGGCTGGCCCGGCGCCCGCCCCCCGATCCCGCCTGGGTCGGGCCGCTGGTGGCCCTGGTGATGGCCGGCGCCTGGACACTGACCTTCGCTCTCGCTGCGGGCCTGGTGGCCTGGCAGGGGCGCATGCTCTTCCCGGCGCTGGCAGCCAGCGCTCTGCTGCTGGCCGCCGGTCTCCTTGGGCTGCTGCCAACGGCAGGCGCTGGCGCAGCACGCCGTGCCGGGCCCGCGGGGCGCCCCGGGGTCGAGCCTCAAACCGACACGCGCGACCCGTTCGTGGCGATGCGCGCCGCTCTGGCCGGACCCCTCGCGGCGACGCTGTTCATCCTGGCCGCGGCGCTGCCGCCGATGGTGATCCGGCCTTCCTATCCCTGGACGGCCCTGGCGCCGCGGCAGGCGCTGGCCGGCCTGGGCACGCCGGTAGACGCGCGCTTTGCCGCGTCGTGGGAGCAGGGCGTGGCGCTGCGCGGCTGGCGCCTGGACACCACGGCGCGCCCCGGTCAACCCCTGTCCGTAACCCTGACCTGGAACAGCTTGGAACCGATACCGCGCAACTGGATGGTCTTTGTGCACCTGGTTGATGCTGCGGGGGCGATTGTTGCGAAGAGCGACAGTGTGCCGCGGGCCGGCACGTTGCCCTTCCCCCTGTGGACGCCGGGTGACTGGATGCGCGACACCCACGTGTTGCCCTTGCCCGTAGAGTTGCCCCCCGGCCGCTACCGGCTACGGGTCGGCCTTTTCAGCCCTGAGCACAACGGCCAGCGCCAGCGCGTCTGGTCGGCCGATGGGCAGGAGCGCGGCGATTTTGTCGAGGTGGGGGTGGTTGAGGTGGAGGCGTAGCGGTCGTTTGTGCGGCTGCGCCGCGCAACGCCGGAATGAAAATATTATTGTTCCTGGGAGGGCGTAGCCCTCCCAAACCCTCCCCGCTGGCGGGTTGTTTCCCTGGAGGGCTGCGCCTTCCCAAACCCTCCCCGTGGGAGGACTTGCCGCCCCCACAGGCAGGGGGATGGGGAAACCCGGTTCCCCCGTATGTTCGCGTTAGCCTTCCGTCTCGCGGAGGGGGCGCTGGGCCACGACGATCAGCCGGGGCGAGTCGATGGTGAAGGCGTGCAACTGCATGCTGCCGTACCACGCCGTTGGCGTCAGGCCGGCCGCGCGGAGCATGGCGGAGAGTTCGGTAGCGGTGTAGATGCGGATGCGGTGGAACCGCTCTTCCTCCTCGCCGCCGGGGGTGCGCCAGCGGTCGAGAGAGGTCAGCAGGCCACGGATCGGGTCGAAGTGATGCCGGCGCCAGATCAGCGTGCCATCATCGAGTTCGTACCAATCGGCTTCCTGAAAGCTACGCACCACCCGATCACGATGGGCCAGTTCCATCACCAGGCGCCCGCCGGGTTTGAGGGCGCGCGCAATGCCCGTCAGAACCGCCTGGTTCTCTTCTTCGGCATCAAAGTAGCCAAAGGCCGTAAACATGTTGATCGCCGCATCGAAGCAGGACACGTAGGGCAGGGCGCGCATATCGGCGGCGACGAACTGCGCGTCAATCCGCTCCTCTGCCGCAGCGGCGCGCGACAGCGCCAGTAGCGGCTCCGAGATGTCCACTCCTACGACGTGGAAACCAGCCCTGGCCAGGGCCAGGCTATGCCGCCCGGCGCCGCAGGCAACATCGAGGATATCGGCGGGTGGCTCGGGCAACAGATCGCGGAGCATCAACACCTCGGCGACTGTCTGCTCCGGGTCGATCTGGTAGCGACGAGGGTACGTTTCGTCGAAGTATGCGCGCCACCAATCCACGTCTGCTCCTCACCGCTTACGCCCGAACCACCCACCCTTCTTCGGCGTCTCCACCGTCTTGCGCAGCGCATCCAGATCATCCGGGGCGGGGACCGGGCCGGAGGGTGACCGTGTCGGCTCCTCGGCCCGCAGTTCATCCAGCGAGATACGCTGCCCCCCGGTCGGACCGGCGGCCACTTCGCCGGTTCCGGCGACCGGTGCTTCCAGCGTCACTCCCTCGCCGGCCAGCGTCGGCGCCAGGGCGCCATTCATCGCCATTGCCGGCTCTGCGGGCACTGGCGCCCCAGCGGCATAAGGGTTGCCCCCCTGCTCGACGCCCAGGGCCTCGAGCCACTCCCAGATGCGGGCGCGCCGGGTTGCAGCATCAGCAGGCAGGTGCAGGGGGCGCCCGCGCGCGTCAATCACCAGGCCCAGCAGGCTTCCGGCAATATCGCCGCCCTCGGAAGACACTGTCTCACCCGGCGCCGCCAGGCCAACCCGCACTGCCGGTTGGGGTCGCACCGTCACCTGTCCGAAGCGCCCCGGAGGCAGCGCCAGCCGCGCTATGTCGCCGTGACGCACCACCAGGCGCTCGGTCGCGCCGCCAACGGTGGTCAGTTCCACCTCGGCGGCGGGCGCTCCCGCGCTTCCCTCGCCG
Organism: uncultured Chloroflexota bacterium; assembly: GCA_937120965.1. Classification (GTDB taxonomy): domain Bacteria; phylum Chloroflexota; class Chloroflexia; order Chloroflexales; family Chloroflexaceae; genus JACAEO01. The sequence goes on along the minus strand of CAKZKA010000307.1, from coordinate 7,161 downwards.
AGGAGCACCAGCACCGCTGCCAGCGGCACGTTGCGCAGCAGGTCACGATCGATCAGCGAAACCGCCGCATCGGGACGCAGTTCTGCCAGCGCTCCGCTGACCGGAAGCAACCCCAGGCTATCGAGATAAACGTCTATGATCGGGTGGTCGTGCGCGCCATCAGGCTCCAGGCCATCGAGCAGGGTCAGCAGGGCCAACCCTGGCTGCGGGGCGTGGATCATGCCCCCGCCCGTAGCCAGCACCCAGTCATAGTCAGCCGACGCGATCTCGTCCAGGAGCGCGTCGCGGGTGAGGCGCAGCGCTTCGCGCAGTAGCGCGTGCTCGATGTACAGATCCTCACGGCTGGAGGGCAACACCTGGGGCCGTAGCGCGCGATTGAGCAGCCGGTCGGTCAGGGCCTGCGTCGTGATCGGGAATGGCAGCCAGCGCGCGACGGCTTCGACACCGCGCTGCGCCAGCAGTTCGGTCAGCCCGTAGCCCGTGCCCACCGCGCCCAGAATTGCCGGATGAAAGCTCCCCGGCGCGGCATAGAGCATGGTGCTGGCGCTGGAGCCAACGTCCACGGTCAACACCCGGCGCCCGGTTCGTTCGGCCAGAAAGCGAGTGAGCAAACTCTCGGCGGCACAGACCGCGCGTGTTGGCGCGGCGGAGAGACGTTGCAGATCCGACCAGCCCGGCAGCCGCGGCAGGATCAACTTCTCGTAGAGGCGCGCCAGCTCCTGACGCGTCGGGTCGAGCCGCTCCTGGTCGAGAGTTGGGCGCAGGTTCTCAACCACAAAGATCTCGGCCCGATCGGAGAGGGCGGCGATCACCTGGTCGCGGATAGCGCCGTTGCCGGCGAAAATCACCGGCCGGGCAGTCACCGGTCGTCCCGGCAGAACCTGGTCGGCTATCCCCGGGCGCAGCGCCGTCAGGCCCACCAGATGCGCCAGCCGCCTGACAGGCGCGCTTGCGCCGTGTTCGAGGCCGCCAGCGATCAGCACCGCATCGGGGCGCAGACGCAGCAGCGCCTCCACCTGGCGTTCGGCCCACGACCCGCCGTTCGGCTTCTGCGCAGCGCGACCCGTCGCCTCATCGAGAGTCACCATCTGGAGCACGGTGGTGTAGGTTGCGCGGCTGGCGCGCAGGGCGCTGCGCCCCGAGAAGGCGCTGGCAATCGCAGTAATGACCAGCGTCATAGGCCCGGCCGCGCTGGTCACGGCAATCAGGTGGTTGACGCCATTGCCTTCGCTGCTCTGCGGCATCATAAGCTGGCCATCGCGCAGCAACTGGCGCCCGGTCATCTCGGAGATCTGCGCGACCGCTTCCAGAACGCCGTAGAGCACGTTCTGGTAGGGCAAATCCGCGCTGCTCGTCGCTTCAGCGTGCCCCACCATCCGGCTTTCGCCGTCAACATCATCGACCAGGGTTACACGGGTGATCAGGCTACCGATCTCGGCAACCAGCACCGCCCCCAGGGCGTCTGCCATGCCAACCTCCGCCGCAGTACGAACGGCTATCAGCGAGCTTCACCCGAGCGGCGCGCGCAGCCAGTTCACGATGAACTCCAGCCGCGTGTTGAGGGCCGTGAGGTAGGTCAACAGCACTCCCGCGAGGAAGAAGCCAAAGGCAACCATCAGCAACCAGCGCCCGACGCGCGCGCTCAGGGCCAGCAGCCGCCCCTGCCCGCGCTCACGGGCAACGGTGAAGTAAAAGGTGCTCAGGGTCAATACCACACCGATAACCAGCACCAGCGCTCCGACGATCTGGAGCGGATCGGCGCCGAGCGGCCGTGCCGTATCCAGGAGTTGCGGCACAATTGTGCCCGCCAGCGCGCCGCCCACTGCCAGGGCCATCGCCACACCGAAGAGCAGGGCCAGCGGAACATTCGCCAGCCACGAAATCGTCTGGCGCCGGGTCAGGCGCGTGAGCAGCAGCAGACCGAGCACCCAGGGCGCCAGGCGCAGGCCAAACAGCAGCGGATCGGTCACGCTTGCCAGCAGGGCCAGGGCCTCGGGGCGCAGCACCTGGTGGTACACGACCACAAAGGCATAGCCGAGCGACGCGCCGACGAAAAGGTACTGAACGGCCCGAAAGGCGGGATTATCGCCCAGCAGACGGCTGAAGACCAGCAGGGTCAGCACCACGGCGATCAGCCCCATGGTCAGAGTAGCAAGCGCCTCGCCGCTCACGTCGCACCTCCCGGGGCTTCGCGCTGGCGCATCAACACGCGTGCTGCAGCGCCGAGCAGCAATAGCACGACAAACACCACCACGGCGAACGCGAGCTGGCCCGTGGCCCGGCTCAGGTTGTCTGGATCAGCCGTCGGGTCAGTGGCGAGGAGGGCCAGCGCGCCCTGTTGCCCGGCAATGGCGTAGACATTTGGCAGGCGCAGATAGGGCTGGGCCAGGGGTTGGGCATCCTGGGGCAACAGAAAGGCAATCGGCACCTGATCGCGCACCTGGCGATGCGCCTGCTCCATCCACACCTGCACGTCCTGAGGCTGGTCGGCCAGCACCACAATCAGCGCCAGATCCTCCATCCCGCTGATGCGCGGCGTGCCATCGGGGTAATTCGCTACCAGGCCCTGGGAGGCGTCCTGCCCATCAAAATCCGATGTCAGAGCGCCGCGCAGATCCTGGGCCAGGCCCCGCACCGCCAGTTCGCCACCGGGACGGTAGCCGAGCAGCACATAGTCGCGGCCGCCGAACGATACCCCATTTTCGTTGTTGTAGCCAGCGGCCCGCAGCGGTTCGATCACGTCGAAGGAGAGCAGTGTACCCTGAAGATCGGTGCTGACCAGAATGAGCCTGGTGCGGTTGGCGATCAGCCGGCGCGTGACGGCCTCCTCCAGGGGCCGCAACTCGCCGCTGCGCTGGGCGGCCCACTCGTAGGCCATGAGCACCACATCATCGGAGTCAAGGCTATCGAGCAGCGCGCCGAGTGCCGCGGCGTTCCCCGTGACCGGCGCGGTTGGCCGAAACGGGGCGGTGATCTGAGGCGCCAGCAGAGCGATGAGCAGGGCCAGGGCCAGCAGGGCGTAGAGGACGCGGTGAAGGTTGAGACGCGCTTCCGCCCGCTCAACTGGAGCGGGCGCTGGCGCGGGCGCTGGATAGGGCGTCGCGACGAGTTGCTGGAGCAGGCGCATAGCCCCGAGTTGCTCGGCCGTTGGGTGGTAAACCGGACGCGGGCGCGCCACTGCCGCGGCGACGGGGGCCTCAACCAGGCTCTCTTCTGCTTCAATGCCGCCGAGGCGTCGCAGCCAGTCGAGTTGCTGGCCGGCGGCAGTCTCAGCGGGCAATTCGGGCTCCGGCACGCGGAGCCAGCCTGGCAATTCAGCTCCGCGAAGGAAGCCAGGACTTTCATCTTCCTCAGGTGGACGCCTGGCCCGATCTACCGACTCTGCCGACGACTCGCTCGGAGATGGCGCAGACTCGGCTGGCGCGCCGTGCAGCCAGGCAGGCAGAACAGGCTCGCCTGCGCCGGCAGCGACAGGACCGGGTTGGACGCTCTCCGCCGTGACGAGCCAGGGGGGCAGATCGCTGGCGACCGGTGGCGCTTCAGCTTGCGGCGCTTGAGCTTCAGGCGCCTCCTGGAGCCAGGCGGGGACATCGGCGCCAGCGGGGGGCTGAGGGGCTTCGGCGGCCTCCTGGAGCCAGGCGGGGACATCGGCGCTGGCGGGAGGCTGGGGGGCTTCGGCGGCCTCCTGGAGCCAGGCGGGGACATCGGCGCCAGTGGGAGGCTGAGGAGCTTCGGCGGCCTCCTGGAGCCAGGCGGGGATCTCCTCGCCCCCGGCGGGCGCCTCGGCCTGTGCCGCATCGCGGAGCCAGGCGGGGACATCGGCGCTGGCGGGAGGCTGGGGGGCTTCGGCGGCCTCCCGAAGCCAGGCGGGGATCTCCTCGCCCCCGGCGGGCGCCTCGGCCTGTGCCGCATCGCGGAGCCAGGCGGGGACATCGGCGCTGGCGGGAGGCTGGGGGGCTTCGGCGGCCTCCCGAAGCCAGGCGGGGATCTCCTCGCCCCCGGCGGGCGCCTCGGCCTGTGCCGCATCGCGGAGCCAGGTGGGTAGCTCACTCTCCTCTTCGGGCGCTGCGACGGAACGGTCGCTCTCGGGCGAACCCTCGGACGCCTCGGCAATTTCGCGCAGCCAAGTGGGCACCTCGGCATCGTCAGCGGCATGCGCCTCCGGAGGCGGGGGCGCCTTCTGCTTCTCGGGAGCCATAAACTCGCGCAGCCAGTCGGGTTCTTCAGGGAGCGACTCGGTTGATGGCGGTGTTGGCGCTGACGGCGAGCGCTGCGTCGGAACCGTACTGGCATCGGCGGAGGGCGTCTCGGCGATAGGGCGATCGTGAGGAGGCGTCTCGCCTTCAACTGCCCGGGCCACCTCATCGGCGTTCAAGTCGCGCAGCCAGTCAGGCAACCCGCTCGCGTCCAGCGGCTCGGAGATCGGCCCAGAGAGCGGTTCAGAGGGCGCATCGGGGTCCTGACCAATTGAGCGCAGCCAGTCCGTTGCCCCCACGGGCATCTTCACCCGGGAACTGGTTGTCGGCTGATCGGCAGCCGACGCCGGTTCGGTGGGCGCCTCGGGCTTGTCGTGACCAAGATCGCTGAGCCAGGACGTTGCCCCGAGGGGCGGTGTGCGCGGCGAGGGCGCAGCGGGTGGAGGCGCGGAGGGAGGCTCAACATCGCGCAGCCACTCAGGCGCCTCGGCAGAGCCGGTTCTGGCCTCATCACTCACCTCGCGACGCAGATCGCGCAGCCACTCAGGCGCCTCGGCAGAGCCGGTTCTGGCCTCATCACTCACCTCGCGACGCAGATCGCGCAGCCACTCAGGCGTCTCAGTAGAGCCGGTTCTGGCCTCATCACTCACCTCGCGACGCAGATCGCGCAGCCACTCAGGCACCTCTTCATCAGCCCCGGCAGAGGGCGGAGGCGCTGTTTCAGCGTGACCGGCGGGGGGAGTGGGAAGCGGCAGATTGCGGAGCCAGGGGGGAAGGTGTTCCATATTAGCGATCGAGGTAGGGCGTATCGAAGCCGAGCAGCACCCGCAACCCGGCCACGAATGCGCCGATGGCGGCGCCGATCACCAGGCCCCGCGCGCCTGCGAGCGCCACATAATCGTTGAACCACTGGAGTGTCGCTCCAACGCCGGGCAGCGCCGTCACCGGCGGCAACTGCGCCACCAGCACGAGCACTGCCACGACAACGATGACGACGGCCTCGGCGCTACCCCGCCCCAGGGCGCGCAGGGCGGCGCTAAGGCTAAAGAAGGCCAGCAAGGCGAGCAGACTGCCGGCAATCGGCTCATAGAGCGCCCGAAAGACGGTGCGAATCGGCACTTCGGCCAGACTGCCGGGCAACACAATGCCTGCGCGGCCAGGCAAGGGAAAGAAGATCCCGGCAACAATCATCACCAACAGACCGGCGATGAGGATCAGGCTGTAGGGCCAGTCGGCGCTGCGCGCGCGAACCCGTTGCAGATGGGCGCCGCTGACGCTCAGCACCCCCAGCAACAGACCAACTGCCGTGATCACTGCCGCCCACTCAACCAGCACCGAAGCCAGCGCTGCCAGCGGGCCGCCCGCGCCGGCAAAATCGAGCAGCACAATCAGCCCGGCGACACCGGCGATCAGTACGGCAAGCAGGCGTTTTGGATCACGGAAGAGTGACATAACCGTCCTGGACCGTGGCGCAGCCTACAACCCCGGGAGCGGCGGCAATCCCAGGTAGGGCTGGATCAGGCTGTAGACCAGACCTCCGATCAGCAGCACAATCACCGCCGTGCGCAGCACATCCTGGGTGAGCAGGCGCGCCTGAGCAGGACCGGAGGGAGCCAGGTAGGCTTCGCTGGCGTAGATCTCTTCGCCGATCAACGTTGCCGGCGTGGTCAACAGCATTAAGGGGAGACCCGTGGTGCTGGTCGTGCCGACGACCTGGGGGATGCCCCGTTGCGCGCCGTCTTCGCCGACGAGCATGAACTCCTGCCCGAAGCCGCCGAGCATGGCGCTGGCTTCGAGGGGTTGGCGCCCGTACAGGGTGGTGACGCCGGTTACGTAGGCCAGTTCGTCGTGGTGGGTCAGCAACTGCACCCGGGCCGGCTCAAAATCCTGCGCCTGGCCCGCCTGTTGGAACGCCTGGCGGATCCCGCCGCGCAGCGCGAGATGGGCGACCACATCACCCGAACTGACGAGGATCGGCGTACCGTTGCGGGCCGCCTGCGCCGCTGCCTGTTCGGCCAACAGCAACCCTGCGACCAGCTCGGTCGCAGCGGAACGCACGCCGCTGCTCGCGCCCAGCACGCTCGCCCCGGGTGACAGATGCACGGCCTGCCCTGTCTCGGCGGCCCGGCCAAGGGCAGCGCGCAGCGCATCGAGGGCCGGCAGCGGGCGCTGCGGCGTGATCCTGCCGCGCAAGGCGCGGGCGTGGTGCAGCCAGATCAGCCCGATTGCCACCAGGATGACCAGTAGCATAAAGATGGTAGCGATGTTTACGCCAGGTGGCATAGGCTGGCTCCAGTCAAAGCGATCTGGACAATTCTTTACAGCAGTAAGCCGTTTCCTGGCAATGAGTGTAACCTAGCCGATAGGCTTTGTCAACCGATGCGCTGAACGTATGCAGGGTTGTTACAACGATACTGCTGGCAAACCCCGTTGTGTCTATGCCTTTGCGAACTGGAGGCCCGCATACCTTTGGATTGTAGATGTTGGATTGCGGATTGTCGCGCAAGGCGTCCGGGAGGGCTTCGAGGCGGTACTGCTTGCAGTGGGTTCAAGTGAAACCGGTATCCACAGGGCCTGATCTCCCTGTTGCCGCTGTTCCTGCTCACGGCTGGGAGCGGGTGTCGAGCAGGCGACGGAGTTCGCGCCAGGCATCCGGTTCGCCGAGGACGAGGGCATAGGTTTCGGCCCGCGTGCCTCCAAGGAAGGGCAGACTGAAGCGCGCGAGCTGGCTGCTCAGCACATCAATCGGGCTGAGCATATCGAGTATCAGCCCGATGGGGGCGCGCATGCCCGCGCGGTCCACACCGCTGACCAACTGTTGGAGCACCTGGCGTGTATGATCGTCCATACAGATGGTTGATTGTCGATTTCTGATGAGAAAATATGGGGAAACCGGGTTTCCCCACCTGCGGTGAGCCTGTCGAACCGCCTGCGGTGAGCCTGTCGAACCGCACCCCTGCCGGTG
>CAKZKA010000306.1 GCA_937120965.1 uncultured Chloroflexota bacterium | reverse complement strand
TTGTCGCATCACAACGGGCTAAATGGCGCTTCTTGCGAATGGCTTACCCGTGATACTTGGAATATTGGACACGCTCTGAGGTCGCATATCCGCGCATCTTATGCTCGCCTCTCGCACCTCTCCGTTGAAATCCCTTCGCGGGGATTCTGGTGTTTCTGAGGTTCGCTGTTTCCGACATACTGACCGAGAATGCGCGCAAGGGTTGAAATCCCTTCGCGGGGATTCTGGTGTTTCTGAGGTAATGCTACCAGGGCTCGAATCGACAAAACAAAAAGGTTGAAATCACTTCGCGGGGATTCTAGTGTTTCTGAGCGTGGTGAGGGCCGCGATGAGCTCAGGCGTCATGGTTGAAATCCCTTCGCGGGGATTCTGGTGTTTCTGAGCCCGTCTCTACCTCAGGGTTCCTGAAGCCTCAGGGCGCGCTGTTTGCGCGGTGGGCGGTATAATTCCGGTTTCGAGGCGCTGGCCGGGGCGCGCGGGTGGCGGCAGCCACGGGGTTCTGGCCTTTCTGATGCGGTTGCGCGGCATTGGCTTTCGATCCTTAGCTTAGCGGCTACGCCGCGGGTTGTCAAGGGGCTAGATGACGGTTAATGAAAAGTCTTGTTCCCGGGAGGGCGTCGTCCTCCCCAACCCTCCCGCGGGCCGCCTATGTTCACCTCAGTCATCCATGCGGCTGCGCCGCACAACGCCGGAATGAAAATAATCATTCCTGGGAGGGCGTGGCGGCGCGGCGGCGCCGCGCCGCTATGACCAGACCCTCCCGCGCGCGGGCTGTGTTCGCATCAGATAATAATGACGGTGGGGCTGCGTTCCACCGCCGGGCCTTCGCCGATGACTTCGACCCGCCCGTGGCACGTGGCGCAGAGCTGGTAGATGCGCAGTCGATCCCCTTCTTCCGGACGTACTCGCCGGTTGAGTTTCTTGCGTAAAGTGGCATACTCGCGCTGATCGAGGTCGCATTCGAAGACGCTTTCGAGCACGCGCTGGCCAAAGCCTTCCAGGAGTCTGGCGATGGTTGTCCGACGCTTGTCTATGCTGATGTCGTAGCTGATCAGGTAGAGCATGGCTGGCGCTCCGGTGATGGGGGTAACAGACGCGAATGGATTGCGGTTAAGCGTGTTTGTGTCAGGCGGCATTCGCGGGGCGCGCAACGCCAGAATGTTTGTTCCCGGGAGGGCTGCGCCCTCCCAAACCCTCCCGCGGGCGGGCCATCTTTATATCGGCGGTTCACCGAAGGCGCCGGTGCGCCGCTCAGCGCGCGCTGAAGGGTTCGTAGAGGTCGGTCTCGCCGCGCACGACCCGCGCAAGCCGGCGCGCCTGGAGTTCCAGACAGCGCAGGTAGCTGACCTTCCCCGGTCCGCTGTCGCTGCCTTCGGGATGGGTGGCTTCGGTGCGCATGCGTTCCTCGAAGGCGGCCAGGAAGCGGCGCATGCCGTCATCGCTCAGGACCACCGGGCGCGCTTCGTCGCCCGGGGTGAAGTCGTCGAGGGTGATCCGCCCGTCGTTGCACAGGCGGATGACCAGTGAGTCGACCAGGATGGGCCGGAACTCTTCCATCAGGTCGAGCGCCAGCGATGGGTGTTTGTAGGCGTACTGGTGCAGGATGCCGAGGTAGGGGTCGAACCCGGCGGCCTGCACCGCGCCGAGGGCTTTGTGGGCCAGCAGGGTGTAGCCCAGTGAGAGGAGTACGTTCACCGGATCGGGCGGCGGACGACGCTGGCGGCTGTTGAAACGCCATTCGGGGCCGATGAGGGCGCGCACGCCGCTGAAGTAGCGCGCGGTGGCGCTGCCTTCGAGGCCCAGCAGGGCGTGCAGCCGCGTGGTGCGGCTGACGCGGCGCAGGTTGCGTTCGGTTTCATCAATGATGGTTGTAAGTTCGTCGGGAGCAGAGGCGCGGTTCCGGTTGAAACGCTGGAGGACCGCGCGCTGGTTGCGTAGTTTGCCTTCGACGATCTGCCGGGCTTGCCGGAGGCTCCTCTCGGCGTCGCCGGTGCGGGCGTACTGGGCCTGCCGCAGGGCGACGTGGGCGCTCATTTCGCCCACCAGCCGCCCGTGGTAGTGGCCGTCGAGGGTCAGGAACACAACGTCAATGTTGCGTTCGAGCAGGCGTTTGATCGCCGGGGTGCTCAGGCCGATGTTGCCGAAGACGACGATGTCGTGGATCTTTACCAGGGGCGCGCTGCCGATGACCTCACCTTCGCGACGAACTTCGAGTCGTTTGCCGTCGCAGTGGAGCATTGCGCCCTGTTCGATGAGGTAGAGGGTTGCCATGGTGGTGGTGCGTGGCGAGTATGACGAAGCGAGTATCCTGCGCATCCCTTCCGGGCGAGCCGTTAGCGCGGTTCGATCAGCCGGGCCTGGCCAAAGCCGCGTGTGGCGCCCGCGCCCACCCCGCTGTAGAAGGCCAGCCGCGCCAGGGTGGTGACGACTGCCCGCCAGTAGCGATCGCCGGTGGTGGCGATGTAGCTGCACCGCCCCACCGCGCCGATCTGCAATGCGCCGCCGCTGGTCGGGCTGGCGACGGTTCGCAGGTCGTAGCGGCTGATGGCCAGGCATTCTTCGGCGTAGCGACGCGCTTCATCGGGGAGCGCCAGGGGCGCGAAGGCGTTCCATTTGTCGAGCAGGCTCCCGAAGACCAGTTCCGGGAGCGGCAATGGCATGTTCATCCCCCGCCGCCGGAAGGTGACGGGGGAGCTGAAGCTCAGATCCCAGCGCGAGGGCAAACTGCCCGGGCGTTCGAGCAGGAGCGCGGCCAGCTCCTCGTAGCTTGCCGCGCCGGCCCAGGGGTGCTCGTCGCCACGTGTGGCGCGGGCGATCACCCGCCAGGGGTGGCCGTCGAGGGCGAACATCAAGCCATCAACTCCGCTGCATAATAGCAACGCGATGTGACGGCAGTGGAACCAGCATTCGATGCCTGTTTCAGATTAGAGATCCTGGATTGCAGATTATCGCGCGAAGCGCCCAGATGCGCTTCGGCGCGGAGTACTCTCGGGGCAGTGGCACAGATAGCTCAAATGCTCTATTCTTTCCTAAGGTCCGGGGGAGGGGTCAGGAGAACTGAAAGAGGCGCAGCGCTGCGCCTCTTTCGCCATTTCTCTTCGCGCATATTCAAGAGATTCAATTCGGATCGGTCGACGATTATACTTCCTTAACCTTGTGTGTACGCTATTGAACTTGATCCTCCAGGCGACCCTTGCTAGGCTTGGCAAATGAAATAATCTATCATTTGATTTACATTGTCAAGTATTGCAAGCACGACGACCATTCGCCGGCCTGGCGTGGCTGACGAGACAGAGCCTTGTCAAAACGCCGTCACTTATCCGTGCATCCGTCAAGTTGTCTGGACATGAAAGATGGCGAAATCTGGTTTCTCCACCTGCGGTGAACTTGCCGAATCGCTCCCGCTCCAGGGTTTGGGAGGGCTGCGCCCTTCCAGAAACAACGCTTGTTCCTTTTGAAAGCCTATCTATTACCAGGTTCGCATACGCTTACTTGTCGAGTGCAACGCTTATTCAGGATAGGAAGGAGAGGTCGACAATGCAATCCAAGGCGTTCGTCCGTGTGCTAGGCGTTATCGGCCTGGCAATAGCGGTGCTGATCGCGGGGCGAAGTCTTGTTCTAGCGCATGGCCCTGCCCCCGAGTGGACTGAGGTATGGACGGCTGAAGCGCGTCTCTTTATAGCCGACAATGCCGCCAGTGAGATTGTGGCAGTTGATCTGCCCGATGGGCAAGTGGTCTCCCGACTTGATGTTCCGCCCAGGACGATGACTCTGGCCGCGTCGCCGGACCACGCCTATATCCTGGCCATTCGAGGCCGTGATGTCGATCGCCAGCACGTCAGCGTTATCGCGAGCGGTGTAGAGCAGGACGGCTTCCATCGCCCGTATATCGCAAAGACGCTTCTACTAGGCAAAGCAATTGGAGGCGTGCACGGCGGTCATCTGGATGAGATGTGGGGCAGGCTTTTCCTGTGCTCCGAGGCAGACGGAAAGGTCCATCGTTTTGAGGTGCAGGCGCTCGATCCACGATCGGCATTTACTACCGAGACGCTCAACCTGGGCGCGCCGGATCACTACGATTTCTTGCCGATGGACGATAGTGTTTGGGTTGGCGGATTACGCACAGAAGCTGTTCGCCTGCTCAATCAAGAGGGTAAGGAACTTGTGCGTTATCCGTGTCCACGCTTCCACGGATTGACGTATGACGACGAAACCGGACGCGCCTTTTTTGCCTGCGCTCAGGATGTGCTGGTAATCGAAGATCGGCAAATTAAAACGCGCATCCCTTATCCTGCCTCAGAACGCATCGGCACGTTTATTGAAACAGCCGATGGATTTTTCGGCGCCTCGGAAGGCGTGGTTAACCTGCAGCGCCTCGACCCGATGGGAATGGAGCTGACCGCCGTCCCCCTTGGTAGCACCTTGATGGCGCACAGCACGACTGAGGACGATAAGTTTGTCCTCGTCCTCCTACAGAACGGCGTGCTGGAAGTGCGCGACGGAAAACAGGGCGAACTTGTGCGCAGTATCAGGCTCGGCCCCTGGTTGCCCACAATGGACGAAGACGTGAGTGGCGCAATCATGCCGGCCATCGTTGTCCGTGGCAGCTACGCCTATGTAAGCTTGCCGCATCGAGGTCTGGTTTTAGAGGTCAACTGGGAGTCGGGTAAAACGACCCGCAGTCTGCGAGTAGGCGGGATGCCAACCCGGATGGCGCTGATTGGAGCGAAAGCGTAGTCTGCGAACTACGTCTCCCGATCCTGAGGGCAGGTTGTGTCCTGCCCTCGACTGTTGCTGAGATGAACATATGGGGAAACCGGGTTTTTCCAGGCCCCTGCCTGGAGGGGCGCCAGCCGCTTCCACCAGCGGTTGGGAGGTGGGGAAACCGGGTTTCCCCCCCCTCCCTGGAGGGAGGGTTTGGCAGGGCGCAGCCCCTTCAAAGGGTTTCACCTGCTCTGGGATGGGCTTCCTGGGACACAGAGGGGAAATGGGCCAACGAAGGGGAAACGAATAAACGAATGCGCAAAGTGTGCCTGACTCTGAGGTGAACATAGCCCGCCCGCGGGAGGGTTTGGGCGTAGAGGCGCGGCGGCGCCGCGCCTCTACGCCCTCCCAGGAACCAACCCGCCCGCGGGAGGGTTTGGCAGGGCGCAGCCCTCCCAGGAAAAACCCATGTTCATCGTGTCGTTGTGCGGCGCAGCCGCATGGATGCCTGATGTGAACATAGGGAACCCGGGGTTCCCTCCGCTCGTGTTCACCGGGATGCCAGGCGCCCCCAACGGCGGTTGGGGGATGGGGAAACCGGGTTTCCCCGGGCCCCTGCCTGGAGGGGCGCCAGCCGCTCCCACACAGTGTGCGCCAGGCGCGCGGGGATCTCTCACACCAATTTCACTTGAACAATCCACAGGCAGCGTCGCATCAACCCGCACCCGAACAACTTAAACAACAATCTGCAATCTAAAATCTAAAATCTAAAATCTTAAATGGTTCAGAGCTTCAACCGCGGGTCGAGGGCATCGCGCAGGCCGTCGCCGAGCAGGTTAAAGCCCAGCACCGTCAGCATAATCGCCAGGCCGGGGAAGAAGACCAGGTGCGGAGCCGTGAAGACCTGGTTGCGCTCGGCGCTGAGCATGGAGCCCCATTCGGGGGTGGGGGGTTGCGCCCCGAGGCCGAGGAAGGAGAGCGCCGCCACCTCGATGATTGCCGTGCCGATGCCCAGTGTGGCCTGCACGATCAGCGGGGAAATGGCGTTGGGCAGGACGTGTCTGGAGAGGATCGCCAGTGGTCCGAGGCCGATGGTGCGCGCGGCCAGCACGTACTCCTCCTCGCGCGCCGAGAGCACACTGGCGCGGATCACCCGCGCGTAGGCGGGGATGGAGACGATGGCGATGCCGAGCATGGCGTTGAGCAGGCCAGGGCCGAGTACGCTCACGATGGCGATGGCGAGCAGCAAAAAGGGAAAGGCCAGCACCACATCGAGCACGCGCATGATCAGGTTGTCAACCCAGCCGCCGACGAAGCCCGCCACCGCTCCCAGCAGCACCCCGATGGCCACCGAGATTGACACTGTCACAAAGCCGATGAACAGCGACAGCCGCGCGCCGTAGATCACGCGGCTGAAGAGGTCGCGGAAGTTCCCGTCCACACCCATCAGGTGCTGGGGCCGGTCGGGCGGGCAGCCCAGGAGATGGATACACGGCCCGGAGCGCTTCTGGATGCCCTCCTCCTTGCCCAGCAGCACCTCGATCGGGTCGTAGGGCGCGATCCAGGGGGCGAAGACGGCGGTGAAGACCAGCACGCCGATGATCGCCATGCCGATGATCGCCGAGCGCTGGCGGATGAACTGGCGCCATGCCCGCCGCCAGGGACCCTCGGCGGGGCGCATGGGGGCGATCAGGGTCACTGGCCTGCTGACGGTCGGGGTGCTGCTCATAGGTTTCGCTGCAACGGATGTCAGGCTTCTATGCGGCTGCGCCGCGCAACGCCGGAATGAAAATAGTATTGTTCCTGGGAGGGCTTCGCCCTCCCAAACCTTCCCCGCCGGCAGGCTATTTTCACCTCAGTCATCCATGCGGCTGCGCCGCACAACGACAAGATGAACATGGGTTTTTCCTGGGAGGGCTCCGCCCTCCCAAACCCTCCCGGTGGGGAGGGCTTGCCGCCCCCACAGGCAGGGGTTCGGTTCGACAGGCTCACCGCAGGTGGGGAAACCCGGTTTCCCCATATGTTCACCTCAGCAACGCTGGAATGAAAATGGGGTGTCTCTGGGAGGGCCGCTCCCTCCCTGGCCCTCCCCCGCTGGGGGAGGGAACCGGGCGCCTCCCCGCAGGGAGGGGTTCGGTTCGACAGGCTCACCGCAGGTGGGGAAACCGGGTTTCCCCATATGTTCACCTCAGTATCTAATCCGGGGATCCAGAAACCCATACGAAAGATCCACCAGCAAATTGATCATCACATAACTGAACGCAATCGCCAGGGTAAAGCCCTGAATAATTGGATAATCGCGGGTAGAAATGGCGTCGTAGAGAATGCGCCCCACGCCGGCAAGGTTAAAGATCGTCTCGGTGAGGACGGCGCCGCTGAAGATCGTGCCAAGCTGCAAGCCGATGATCGTCACCACCGGCAGCAGGGCGTTGCGCAGGGCGTGGCGAATGGTCACCACGAAGTCGGCCAGGCCCTTGGCCCGGGCGGTGCGCACGTAGTCGCGCCCGAGCACCTCCAGCATCGAGGAGCGGGTCATCCGGGCGATGATCGCCATCGGGATGGTGCCGAGGGCCATCGCCGGCAGGATCAGGTGGCGCAGGGCGTCCCGGAACACCTCCCACTGGAAGGTGATCAGGCTGTTGAACAGGTACATGTTGGCCAGGAACTGCAACACCTGCCCGAAGCCCGATTTCGGATCGATGTTCCACCCCCAGACAACGTAGAACGGCACGCTGGTGACGCCGGCCGTCAGGCGCCCCGAGGGCGGGAGGTGGAAGGGAGTGTCTTTGAGCAGCAGGGCAAAGACGTAGGCCAGCATGAGGCCGAGCCAGAAGACCGGCATCGAGACGCCGATATTGGAGCCGACCATGGTCGCCACGTCAATGGCTGAGTTGCGGCGCAGCGCGGCGATAATGCCCAGCGGCACTCCCACGATGCAGGCCAGCAGCAGGGCGAAGAAGCCCAGCTCGAGGGTGACCGGCAGACGCTCGGCAATCAGTTGGGTGACGGGGCGGTTGAAGCGGATCGAGGTGCCCAGATCGCCCTGGAACACGTCGCGGATATAGATACCGAATTGCACCAGGATGGGCTTGTCGAGGCCCTTCTCGGCATTGAAGCGGGCGCAGATCGCCTCGGTGGCCTTCTCGCCAAGCTGGGCCGTGCAGGGGTCGCCCGGGATCAGGCGCACCAGCACGAAGGTTACCGCCAGCACACCGAAGAGCACGGGTACGGCGACGATCAGACGACGGATGGTGTAACGGAGCATCGTGGTGACAGAGTTGGCCCGATGACCGGGTAACGAGTGAGCGTGTCGTGGGGGAACCCGGGGTTCCCCATTTCCCTCCAGAGACGCAGTGGGGAGGGTTTGGGAGGGCTGCGCCCTCCCAAACCTTGAGCAGGAGATCGGGGGAAACCTGGTTTCCCCTACTCCGCCGGTGCGTTCAAGAAGCCGCCCCAGAGCGACGAGAAGTAGGTGAAGCTGCCGTCGCGCCCTTTGTGGAGCGGATTGGCCGCGTCCCACTGCACGGCCCACGACATCACGACGTCGTTGGCGTCGAGTTCGGAGCCGTCGTGGAACTTCACGCCCGCGCGGAGCTTGCAGATCCACACGGTCAGGTCGGCGTTGGCGGTACACTCTTCGGCCAGGCCGGGCACCACCTCGGTGCCGCCGATCTCATAGGCCAGCAGCCCCTCGGTGACCTGCTCGCAGACGCGCAGGGCTTCGCCATCGGTTTCATCGGCGCAGTAGATGCCGGCCGGCTCGGCGTTCTGCATCCAGACGAAGGTGTCGCGGCCGCCGGGGTCCATCACGGCGAAGTACTCGTTGCCGAGCGGGCTGGCGAAGGCGCCCTTGACGTCGGCCTTGTAGGCCACGCCCGAGCCGCCGTGGGCGATGGGCACCATGGGCACGTGCTTCTTGATCAGGTTGTTGGCTTCGACATAGAACGGCTCGCGCTCGGCGTCGTCGGCCTTCGAGGCGCCCTGCTTCAGGGCCTCGACCAGATCGGGGAACTTGTCGCCGAACTGCTTCGAGGCGCCAGCGCCGAAGTGGAAGTCGAGGAAGTTGGTCATATCGGGGTAGTCGGCGCCCCAGCCCAGCAGGTGCAGTCCCTTCAACTCGCCGGCATCGGCCTTATCGAGGAACGTGCCCGACTCAATCACGTTGATTGTGACCTTGATGCCGATCTCGGCCAACTGGGCCTGGATGTCCTCGGCCACGCGGCCCGGTTCGGGCAGATAGCCGCGCACCACGTCGCGGTATTCGAGCACGGTCTCGAAGCCGTTGGGGAAGCCGGCCTCGGCGAGCAACTGCCTGGCCATCTCCGGGTTGTACTCGTACCACTCCTCGCCGACACAAGCGTTGGGGATGGCGCAGGGCGTGAAGTGGCTCGCCACTTCGGAGCCGGGCGGGTAGAAGTTGTCCACGATGCGCTGGCGGTCAATGCCCATGGCGATAGCCTGGCGCACCTTCTCATTGTCGAACGGCGGCGAGGTGTTGTTCATGCCGACGTAGAAGACGTTGAGGGCCTCGCGCTCGATCAGTTGCAGGCTCGGGTCGGCGGCGACCACCTCGAAGGCATCGGGGGCGATGTTGTCAATGCCGTCCACCGTGCCCGACTGCAACTCGAGCAGGCGCTGGGCGGCCTCGGCGCTCCAGCGGAAGATCAGCGTCTCGGTTTTGGCCGCCTCGCCCCAGTAGTCATCGAAGCGCTTGAGGGTGATGTTGTCGCCGCGAGTCCAGCTTTCGACCTGGTAGGGGCCGGTGCCGATGGGCCGCTCGATCAGCTCGCCGGTGCCGCCGGTGCTCTCCAGGTACTCGCTCGGCAGAATGGCGAAGGGCGTAAAAGCGGCCTTGGCGCGGAAGGCCGGGTCGGGCACGCAGAAGGTAAAGCGGACGGTGAGCGGGTCAACGGCGGCGATCTCCTTGAGCAGGCCGGTATAATCACCGCCGCACTCGACGGCGGCAACGGTCATCAGACCATTCTCGGTGGTATAGATCGCCTGGCTCTCGGCGGCAGGCTCGGTGGGCGCGGCAGTGGGCGCAGGCGCGGCAGTGGGCGCCTCCGGCGCAGCCGTGGGCGCGGGCGCCGTGGTGGGAGCCTGGGTAGCCGGGGCGCCGCCACAGGCGGCGATCAGCGGGACGAGCAGGGCCAGGAGCATGAGCGCGGCGATACGGTGGCGCCGCAGAAGGGTGCCTGTTTGCATAGGGAATTACCTCACTCTCAGGGAAGGCTATTCCAGGAGCGTGCTATTGGTGATAGGCACCACCTCCTTGACAGCGGTCCGGGGCCTGGCGGGCTGGTATTTGTGATGGCGGGATTATATCAGGTGAGACGGGGGCGCGCAAAAGCGCGGAGCAGGGAGGTGGGGAAACCGGGTTTCCCCACCCCCCTGCCTGCGGGGACAGAGCCCTTCACAATGCGGCATCATCAACGGTAATTGGTATAAAATAGGGGCAACCGGGTTTTCGCGCGCTGCTCCCCGGCGAAAGAATTTGGGAGGACCTCGCTCTCCGGGGAAGAAGTGTTTTCATGCTGGCGTTGGGCGACGCAGCCGTAAGGGTGTCTGCGGAGGTCCGTAGTTCCCGCGCTCCCGCCAGAAGCCAACTGACGAAACAGGAACGCCGTATGCTGTCCATTCAAGAGATCATGGCGGTCATCCCGCACCGCTACCCATTCCTGCTGATCGATCGGGTTCTGGAGCTTGAGCCGGGAGCGCGGGCAGTAGCCGAGAAGCTGGTCAGCGCCAACGAGCCGCACTTCGCCGGACATTTTCCTGGCAATCCGATCATGCCCGGCGTGCTGATCGTCGAGGCCCTGGCCCAGACGGGCGCGGTCGCCGCCCTGAGCCTGCCTGAGCACCGGGGTAAGCTGGTTGTCTTTGCGGGAATTGACGCCTGCCGCTTCCGGCGGGTCGTGCGCCCCGGCGAGGCGCTGCGATTGGAGGTCGCTGTGGAGAAGTTCCGGCGCGGCGTCGGCAAGGCCCAGGGCCACGCCACGGTCAACGGGGAGCTGGCATGCGAGGCCGGGCTGCTCTTTGCTATTAGCGAGGGGTGAAGCGCGGAGGGAGGGCGGAGAGCTTGGGAAGGTAACGTGAGCATAGGGGGAAACCGGGTTTCCCCATCCCTGCCTGCGGGGAGGGTTTGGGAGGGCTGCGCCCTCCCAAACCCTCCCACACACGGCCTGATTTCACGTTCAGGAGATACGTTTATGCGCCTGAGCACCCTTCTCGGTCGCACTCTGCGCGAGGCGCCCGTCGAGGCGCAGCAGCACATCGGCTACCAGCTTGTGTTGCGCGCCGGACTGGCGCGGGCGCTGGCCCCCGGCAGCTTCGCGTTGCTGCCCCTGGGTCTGGCGGCTGCGCATCGCCTCGAGGCGATGCTGCGCGCCGAGATGGCGCGTATCGGCGGCCAGGAGACGCGCACGCCGATTGTGCAACCGGAGGCCCTCTGGGAGCCATTTGACCGCGCTGCCGACGACGGTCGGCAGGGCCTCACGGCCCTGGACCGCAGCAAACGCCCGCTGGTGGTTGCGCCGGGTCACGAGGCAGCGCTGATTGACCTCGCCCGCAGCGCGATCACGTCGTACCGCCATCTGCCGGCGCTGGTCTACGCTCTCCAGCCGGTCTATCGCGATGAGGGGCGACCGCGGGGCGGTCTGCTCCGCCTGCGCGAGTTCACCCTCTTTACCGCCTGCTCGTTCGATGCCGACCGCGCCGGTCTCGATGCGGTCTATGCGCGTGTCGGCGCGGCCTTCGAGCGCGTCTTCAGGCGCTGCGGGGTGCGCTTCTTCGCCGTGGAGGCGCCCGGCGACGAGGTGGGCGCAGGCGAGGCTCGCAGGTATATGGCCCTCTCGTCGTCCGGCGATGCCACGCTGGCGCTGTGTCGCGCCTGCGGCTACGCGGCCGACATCGAGACAGCCACCGCCGCGCGACCCACACCGCCGGCGGTGACGAACGCGCCTCCGCTGGAGGAGGTCGCCACGCCTGACACGGCTACCATCGCCGGTCTGGCGGCCTTTCTGGGCATCAGCGAGGCGGCGACGGCCAAGGCTGTCTTCTTCGCCACGCCGGAGCGGGGCCTGCTTTTCGTGGTCATTCGCGGCGATCTGGAGGTGAACGAAGCTCGCCTGCGCGCGGTCGCCGGCGTGAGCGACCTGCGACCCGCGACCCCCGAGCAGATCGCCGCCGCGGGAGCGACGCCGGGCTACGCCTCGCCGGTGGGCCTGCAAGGGGTCTTCGTCATCGCCGACCGCTCGGTGGTCGCGGCGGGGCCGCTGGTGGCCGGGGCCAACCGCGCGGGCTACCATCTGCGCAACGTCGTCTACGGGCGCGACTGGCATGCCACGCTGGTGGCGGATATCGCCGTGGTGCGCGCGGGCGACCCGTGCCCGCGCTGCGGCGCGCCCCTGGCGCTGGAGCGGGGGGTGGAACTGGGCCACCTTCGCAAGTACGGCGCGCGCCACGCCGAGACTCTGGGGGTAACCTGCCTCGACGAGCAGGGCGCAGCGCGCCCGGTGGCGGTGGGGGCATACGGGATCGGCGTCGAACGGCTGCTGCAGACCGTGATCGAGCAGCACCACGACGAGCGCGGCATCGTCTGGCCGGCGGCGGTAGCCCCCGCCGATGTGCACATCATCGCCCTGGGCAAAGGAGAGGCCCCGCGAGTTGAGGCGGCGCGACTGTACGACGAACTGGCCGCCGCCGGGCTGAGCCCCTTGCTCGATGACCGCGATGAGAGCGCCGGGGTCAAGTTTAACGACGCCGATCTGATCGGTCTGCCGTTGCGCCTGGTGGTAGGCGAGAAGCTGCTCGCCACAGGCGAGGTCGAACTCAAGCCCCGGCGCGGCGCGCCCGCGCGCCTGGCGCGGGCAGGGGCGGCGGAGGCTATCTGCGCGGCGCTGGAGGCCCTGAGGTCCGGGGAAGAGGGAGGGATGGCGCAGTATCCGGTATCGGAATGAGCGTCGGGGTCCTTTATTTTTTCCCGGGACGGCTGCGCCCTCTCATACAATTTTAGATTTTAGATTTTAGATTTTGGATTGTGGATTGCCACGCTGGGCAGCACAACGCCTGAAACCGCTTCAAGCAATGCGGCATCATCAACGGTAATTGGTATCACACCCTCCCCGCCGGGAGGGGTGTGGGGAAACCCGGTTTCCCCATGAGCGATCAAACACCCCCAAAATAGCGCAGCGCCAGGCGCAGGCGCTCTTCGAGGTCATCGGGGGCGTCGGCGGGCAGCGCGGCAATGGCCGCGGCGGCTTCGGCCTGAGAGTAGCCGAGGTTGAGCAGCAGGTCGGCCAGGTCGCGGTTGATCGCGCTGGCGGTCGAGATGGCGCCGCCCGCAGGCAGGGGCAACCCGGCTAGATCGAGCTTGCCTTTCAGCTCCAGGACGATCCGCTCGGCGGTCTTCTTGCCGATACCGGGGACGCGGGCCAGTCGCGCCGTGTCGCCGTGGGCAATCGCGGCGCGGATGTCGTCCAGGTCACCCGAGGAGAGCAGGCTCAGGGCCACCCGCGGCCCCACGCCGGTGACGGTTAGCAGGCTTTCGAACAGGGCGCGCTGTTCGGGAGTGGCGAAACCGTAGAGGCTGAGGGCGTCTTCGCGCACGATGAGCAAGGTGTGGAGAAAGATCGGGTCGCCCGGCGCGCCTGCGGCGCCCAGCACCGGTCGCGGCGCGAAGACCAGAAAGCCGATCCCCCCCGTCTCCACCACCAGGTGGTCGGCGCCGATGTGTTGCAGTGTTCCCCGTATTGAGGCGATCATCAGTGGTCGTGGCCCGGTAACGCTACCCGTGGGAGCCCCCCCCTGGCGGGGGGCAACCGGGCTTGCCTGTTACCCCTTCACAATAGCCGTCCACGCGGCTGCGCCGCACAACGCCGGAATGAAAATATTTATTCCTGGGAGGGCTGCGCCCTCCCAAACCCTCCCGCGGGCGAGCTATTTTCACTTAGTTCGATTATACGTGAATTGCGCCGCCGATGCGCGCGGCTCGAGGCGCGGCCCGGGGGCCGTCGCTGCGACCGGGCCAGTGCAACGCTGACGCGTAGCGTCATCTTGACAGGCTATCAGCTTACATGTTATGATTTTTATAACGCAGCGTGTAATACACAACATCGCGCATTCGGCAAGCTCCGTACTCGATGTGACCTTATCGCGCCTGCGCGACATTCCACGGTGACGAACAGCGTTTTTCGGGGCGGGCTGCGCCCTCCCCCATCCTCCCATCCGGCAGAGGTGTGAGGAAACACGGCTCGGACGAAACGGTACGTAGAGCGCGTCAATCTCGTATGAGCAGGACGGCGGCCGTATCTGGGCCTGGCTAATGATTCCCGTTTGAACCCATGAAAGCGAGACTGTTCCGATGGCGGGCCTGCTGATCAGTGTGGATCGCATTGCTGGCGCCTTTCAGCAGGAGGGGCGCTGATGAGGCGCTCAACCGCTCTGAGCCTCGCCGGGATCGGCCTTGCCGGCGTGGGGGCCTACCTGGCCCGGCACAAACTGGCGGCACGGGCCCTGGGCCTGCCGCCGCCAGCCTATGCCGTCGCCGTTGAGCGCGACATCCCTGTACCCATGGCCGATGGAGTGGTGCTCTACGCCGACCGGTACCTGCCGCGCGCCACCGGGCGTTTCCCGACCATTCTGGTGCGCACGCCCTATGGCCGCCCCTCGGAACTGCGGGCGCTCGGTCCCTTCGCCGGCTTCATCGCCACGCTCTTTGCCGGGCAAGGCTACAACGTGGTGGTGCAGGGCGTGCGCGGGCGGTACCGCTCCGAAGGGGTCTTCGAGCCGTTTGTGCGCGAGGCCGCCGATGGACGGACAACGCTGGACTGGGTTGCAACGCAGCCCTGGTTCGACGGTAACCTGGGTATGTGGGGGTTCAGCTACCCCGGCTATACGCAGTGGGCAGTTGCCCGCAACGCGCCGCCGTACCTCAAGGCTCTGACGCCCGCGGTCATTACGGCGCGCTTCTCGCGGGCCATCTATCCCTATGGCGCCTTTGCCTTCGAGTCAAGTCTGCGCTGGGTCAGTCTGCTCCAGGCAACCCATCGGCCCGGCGGCGATCTCGACCTGGCCTCGGCTCTCTTCCTACTCTCACCACGCCGTGAGGCGGCCCTTGCCGCCGCCATGGCCGCTTACCCGATGGGTGAGGCCGACCGGGCAGTGACCGGCGCGTCGGTAGGCTTCTACCAGCGCTGGCTCGATGACCCCGACCCCGAGGGGAGCTACTGGCGGCAGGTCGATCAGCATCGCAACCTGGGCGAGATCAATGTGCCGGTCCATCTCGTGGCCGGCTGGTACGACCTCTTCTTGCGCGAACAACTCGCCGACTATGCCACGCTTCTCGCCGCGGGGCGCACCCCGTATCTCACCGTGTTGCCCCGCCATCATAATCACCCCGCGCTCGCCACGGACGCGGTGCGCGAGGGTCTCTGGTGGTTCGACGTTCAGCTCAAAGGGCGTCGGGAACGCCTCCGGCGCCGGCCTGTGCGGCTGGCCCTGATGGGCAGCCGTGAGTGGCACGAGATGGACTACTGGCCACCGCCCGCCGCCATGACGCGGTATTACCTCCACGCCGAGGGTGTGCTCTCGACCCATCCGCCCGCTGCCAGCAGCGCGCCGGATCGCTACTGCTACGATCCCCGCGATCCCACACCGTCCATCGGTGGTCCGGTGCTGGGCCCGCGCGGCGGCCCCCGCGATCAGCGCCCGATTGAGGGACGCTCCGACCTGATCTGCTACACCACCCCGCCCCTCCACGCCGAGGTGGACGTGATCGGCTACGTGCGTCTGGAACTGTATGCGCGCCCGAGTCGGCCCTGGACCGACGTTGTTGCCCGGGTGTGCGACGTGTATCCCGACGGACGCTCGATCAACGTGTGTGAAGGGCTGTGCCGCATCACACCCGGGGTGGGCGCGTTGCAATCCGATGGCAGCCTGCGCCTGGAATTCGATCTGGGCGCGACGGCCCAGCGCTTTCGGCGCGGCCACCGGATCCGGGTGCATGTGTGTAGCGCGGCGCATCCGCGCTGGGGCGCCAACCCTGGCGATGGGCGCCGCTTCCGCGACGCCGGCGCCGTGCCGGGCCCGGTAGTCGAGCAGACGATCTACCACGATGTGGATCACCCCTCGGCACTTGTGCTTCCAATTGTCTCGGCCACGACCCGCCGGGCCATGGAAGGAAACGGAGAGGCATAGGGCGGCCAGGCGCCGCCGCACATGGGAGGACCCAATGATCGAGTACGAGCACAGCGACGAAATCAAGATGCTGCGCCAGACCGTCCGCGAGTTCGTGAACAAGGAGATCCGCCCCATCGCGCGCGAGATTGATGAAGAGGAGCGGGTGCCCCTGGACGTGATCAAGAAGGCCGGGGAACTTGGCCTTCTCGCCGTGCCTTTCCCGGAGAAGTATGGCGGTCTCGAGCTGGGCATCACCGGCTACTGCGTGCTGATGGAGGAGTTGCAGCGAGGCGATGCCAGCATCGCCACGATTATCGGCGCTCATACTCAGTTGTGCGCGATGAGTATTCATCTCGGCGGCAATGAGGCGCAGAAGGACAAGTACCTCCGGGGGTTGAACCGGGGCACGCTGATCGGCGCCTGGGCGCTCACCGAGCCGAATGCGGGGAGCGATGCCGCGCACATCAGCACCACCGCCGAGTTGCACGGCGATGAGTGGGTGATCAATGGGCAGAAGATGTGGATCACCAACGGCAGCTTCGCCGATGTGATCGTCGTCCACGCCGTAACGGATAAGTCCAAGGGCGCCCGTGGCGGCATTACCGCGTTCATTGTGGAGAAAGACTTCCCGGGCTTCAATGTCGGCAAGATCGAGGACAAGATGGGCCTGCGCGCCTCGCACACCGCCAGCCTCTACTTCGAGGATATGCGCGTGCCTGCCGCGAATGTCCTCGGTGGCGTGGGCCACGGCTTCCCCCTGGCGATGAAGACCCTCGACATCGGGCGTTGCGGTCTCGGCGGCGGCGCCGTTGGCGGGGCCAAGGAGGCCTTCGAGCTCAGCCGCCAGTACGCCATCACCCGGCACCAGTTCGGGCGGCCCATCGCCGAGTTCCAGGCCATTCAGTTCAAGCTGGCCGAAATGGCAGTCAAAATCTATACGATGGAGCAGATCGTCTACGATACCGCCAGAAAGGTGGACGCCGGGAAGAATGCCACTCTGGAGAGCAGCATCGTCAAGCTCTACTGCTCCGAAATGGCCAGCGAGGTGATCGACGAGGCCATCCAGATCCACGGTGGTATGGGTTTCTCGCGAGAGCTGCCGCTTGAGCGCATGTACCGTGACGCCCGCGTCACGCGCATCTTCGAGGGTACCAACG
Source organism: uncultured Chloroflexota bacterium (assembly GCA_937120965.1). GTDB lineage: Bacteria > Chloroflexota > Chloroflexia > Chloroflexales > Chloroflexaceae > JACAEO01. The sequence continues at coordinate 22,607 of CAKZKA010000306.1, read as the reverse complement.
AGATCCAGAAGTCGGTCATCGCTTCTGAGTTGCTCAAGCAGGTGGGCTACCGCATCCATCGCCACGAAGGGGTGTACCCCACGCCCAAGCACGCCCCGCACTCCTGAGTTGCCGCGTGCCTGTTCACCCTTCACCCGGGGGCGCGGGCATCCGTCCCGCACTGGTGTTCGTGCGGGCAGGATGCCTGCGCCCCCGGGTGAACAGGCGCGTCGCCGCTGGCGCGGCGCGCGCGCCACGCCGGTGAACGGCGGATGGCATCTGGCGCACCGCAACGCTAGATTCAGATCTCCCCCCGGTGTCACGACTCGCTTCACCAATCCTTAATTCGCCCTTAAACGGGATACGCTACACTCACTTCACGGTTTCACCGCCCTGCATATGAGGAGCGTCCCATGGCCACCGAAGAGTCCATCCCACCCGCCGAGGAAGAGGAAGAGCCAGCCGCCGAAGAGACCGGCGAAGAGCCCGAGGAGGAGATCGAGGAGGAGATCGAAGAAGAGTTCGACGACGAGGACGACGAGGACGAGGACGACGACGAGGACGACGACGAGGATGACGACGAGGACGACGACGAGGACGACGACGAGGACGACGACGAGGACGACGACGACGACGATGATGATGATGACTGAGGCGAACATAGCCCCTGCGCGGGCGGGGAGCTTTCACGGGTAGATTTTTGGGGCTACGGCCTCTCCTCCTCACGCCCCTGGTCCCCCTTTTCAGGTGGGGAGTTTCTGGCGGACGGCGTCCGGAGGCGCGGCTGGTCCTCACCCCCCCGGCCCCCCTCTCCCTTGCGGGAGAGGGGGGAGCGGATGTCGGGAGGCCCTATGTGAGCGCTCGCCCTCCCTGAGCGCGAGCAGCCACGGCGTCCGGAGGCGCGGCTGGTCCTCACCCCCCCGGCCCCCCTCTCCCTTGCGGGAGAGGGGGGAGTGGGTGTCGGGAGGCCCCATGTGAGCGCTCGCCCTCCCTGAGCGCGAGCAGCGACGGTGTCCGGAGGCGCGGCTGGTCCTCACCCCCCCCGGCCCCCCTCTCCCTTGCGGGAGAGGGGGGAGCGGATGTCGGGAGGCCCCATGTGGATGCGGGCAAGATGCCCGCGTACCCGGGGCGACGCCTGACCCTAAAAGTGAACACGTATGCCCGGAGATGCGCCATCGGAGTATAATGGCGCTATGGCGTACCGCTTGCTGCTCCGGGCCGCGCAACTGGCCCTCGCCGCGCTGGCTGCGGCCTACCTGGTCTATTTTTTCGACCACGGGCTCCAGTTGCTCAGCTTCGTGTACCCGCTCGATTACGGCGAGGGGCCGCTGCTGGCTCAGATCGAGCGCCTGCGCGCAGGAACGCCGATCTGGCGGTTGTACGCCAATCCCGCCGAAGCGCCCTTCCTGATCGTTAACTACCCGCCGGGCTACCTCTTACTCGCCGCGCTGGTGACGCCGCTCACGGGCTCGGTGTTGAGCGCGGGGCGGCTGCTCTCGCTGCTCTCGGCGCTCGCCGTGGTGGGCGCCATTGCGCTGCTGGCGCGAGCGCGGCGCGCTCCGTCAACGCCGCTTGCCGCGCTCGCGCTTCCACTGCTCTTTCTCAGCGTGCCGGTCGCTCGCGAGTGGGCGGCGCTGTTGCGTGTGGATATGCCCGGCATTGCCCTGGGGCTGTGGGGGCTGGTGGCGCTCAACAGCGGCGCGGGCGCCCCACCGCCACGGCGCGTCGTCGGAGCCGGATTGCTGCTGCTGGCATGTCTGTACACCAAGCCCTCGTTGATCGCTGCGCCTGTCGCTGCCGGCGGCTGGCTCCTGTGGAACGCCTGGCGAGGGCCTTCTGCCGAGCGCCGCGCCTGGCAGCGCGCCGCCCTGCTGCTCGCCGGCGTTGTTGGCCTGGGAGGCGGCCTGATCCTCGCCCTGGTCCAGATCGCTAGCGAGGGCTGGTTCTGGTTCCACGTGGTTGCCGCCAACGCCAACCGCTGGGAGGCGCACCTGGCGCGCGGCTTCTGGCAGCAGCAGATGGCGCTGCGCTGGCCACTGGCTGGCGCCGCTCTTGTGGGAACATTGTGGATAACGGTGGAAAATCGGCGCCGACCCGAGGCCGACCCCGCCCTGCCTGCGCTGCTGTACACCGCCGGGGGAGTGGTCACGGCTCTCGGCGTGGGCAAAGTGGGAGCCTATAGCAACTACTTCCTCGAACTGTACGCCGGGCTGGTGTGGCTGGCCGCCCGGGCCGCGGCGCACCTGGCGCTGAGCCGGGGCGCAGCAACGTCCAGATCGGGCCGCGCGCCTGTGGTCGTCAGCGGCGTCTTCTACGCCCTGCTGGCTGCGGCGCTGCTCTACTACCCGCCCCTGTGGGACGCGGACCGCCTGCGCCCGGCGGGGCTGATCGCGCCCTCTCCGCCACGATTGGCCGTTGGCCGCTACGGGCTGTGGGCCGACGCCGCGCGCGAACGACAGGTTCTCGCCGCGCTGACCCGCGTCGGCGATGCGCTGATGCCGGAGGTGCGCGCTGCGGGGCCGCTGATCTTCACCGATATGCCGGGGGTCGCCGCCGCGGCGGGGGTTGGCTCGCGGTTGCAGGTGTTCGAGGCGCGCCAGCTCTTCGATCAGGGCCTGAGCGATGAGCGGCCCCTGCTGCGCGAACTGGCCAATGGCGACATCCCCCTGGCTGTGCTCGACTACCTGGGCAACTGGCTCACCCCGGGCGTTACCGAGATCCTGGCCCGTCGCTATGCCCAGGACGGCTCGCTCGGCACGTTCGATCTCTACCGGCCAGTGGATCTGGGTTCGCCGCGGGATGCCGATCTGCCCTTCTTCGTACCCGGCGGCACGTTGCGCCTGACCGGCTACAGCCTGGCGCCGCCCCCCGGCGCGACCTACGAGCCGGGCGCCGTGCTGGTCCTCGGCCTGGTGTGGGCAGTTGCCGACGGCGCCCCCGACGCCCCGCTGACTGTAGTCACACGTCTCCTCACCGCGGGGGGCACGCCGATCCTCGAAACCGAGCGACCGCTGCTCTACGGTGTGTTTCCGCCGGCAGACTGGCCACCCGATGCGGAGGTGCAGCACGTGCAGCCCCTGTCCCTGCCGCCCGAACTGCCGGCGGGCGACTACCTCCTGGCAGTGGGGCTGCGAAGCAGCAACTCCGCTACGTTCGCCCCGCGGACCCTCATACGCCTGGCGCTGGCCGACGCCGGCGGGGCTTACATGAGCGAGACCGGGCAGTTCGTGCCGGCAACGCTGCGGCGCGTCTGGGCCGAGCTGGGGGCGGTGGAGCGCGCCGGATACCCCTTGACCCCGGTGGTGCCCTTCGCCTGGGGACACCTGCAGTGCTTCGAGCGCGTCTGCCTGGAGTTGCGGGAAGGAACGGTGCAGATGCGTCCCCTTGGCGCGCGTCTATACCTGGCCGAGACCATCCGCGGTGATCGCTGCCTGGACGGAAGCGCAGCCGCTGGCGACGTGTGCCCCGGGTTCGCCCTGGCCACCGAGCGCTTTGGGGAGCCTGGCCCGGCCCTGAGCGGCGAGATCCTCCGCAACGGCTGGATCGTGCAGTGGACCGAACAGGCGCGTCTGGAGCGCCCGCCAGGAGGGGGCGATCCGGCCCTGGGCCGGCTTGGCGACGAAACGCTACGCCTGCCGCCGGGGATGCGCTACCGCTGGCCCTGAGCAGCGCATCGGGCAGGCCCCGATACACTTCCGTCAGGCGCCGGGTGGTCCGTGAACTGAGGTTTCCGATTGCGGCTCGCCGCCTCAAGAGTTTCACCTGCTCCGGGATAGACTTCCTGAGACGCGGGGGGAAATGCGCCAACGAATGGGAAACGAATAAACGAATGCGAACGGTGTGCCTGACTCTTCCAGGATGGTCTCGTGATACCCCTTGACTGAAGCCCGCCCTATGGCGCCGGTCGTTCACAGTAGAAAAAATCGCCTCTGACGGCAGCGTGGTAGGCGTAGGTAACGCCGTTCAGGCTCAGGATCAGGCGATACCCATCAACCAGGGCCTGCGTGTAGGCCATACCCGGCTGAGGGCAACCCAGTGCGCCATCGTTCCAGGTAACCGCCTCGGCGGAGACGATGGTTATCGCGGCGGGATCGGCGCCGGTGCGTCGGGCAAGATCGGCGATGGCGGCGGCAACCTTATCCGCGGGCGCCTCGCCCGGGCCCGCAAGCGGCGGCGGGGTGTCGGTCGGCGTGACTCGCGCCGGCGTGGGTCGGACCTGCGCCACACTTGCCGTCGGGACGAGAGGAGAAGCCTGAGCGGCAGGAGAGGGGCTGACCACCGACGCAGGGGTGGGCGCCCCACCCGGCGCGGGGTAGGCCGTAGGCGCCCCACCCGGCGCGGGATAGGCCGTAGGCGCCCCACCCGGCGCCGCTGGTGTAACGCTCGGGGTCGTCCCCGGCGCCTCGGTGACGGGCGGCGCGGACGCGGCCCCACAGGCGCCGATTAACAGGAAGATAGCGATACTCGGCAGCAAGACGATCCAGGACTTCCAGCGCCTGGCTGTAGATACAAGCAGCATAGGGTCCTCCTGACTGATCACGACACAGGGCGGATGGCTTGCCACCCCACAGGTAGGGGCCTGGGGAAGCCCGGCTTCCCCATATGTTCACATTAGTAACGTCGCCCGGCGCCAGCAAGTTCCTCACCGGCAGGGGCCCGGGGAACCCCGGGTTCCCCATTTGTTCACATCGGCCATCCACGCGGCTGCGCCATACAACGCCAAGATAAAACCAGGTTTTTCTTGGGAGGGCTACGCCCTCCCAAACCCTCCCGCGGGCGGGCTATTTTCACCTCAGGAACGTCGCGGCGCCAGCAAGTTCCACGGCGGGTGTGCTATACTGATGGCAAATACCTGAGGGACAGGGGGCACAAGCGTGGGTCAGTACAGTCTATCAATCGTGTTGCCGGTACATCGCAGCGAAGGGCTTGACAGCCTGGTGGCGGAGTGCCTCGCGGTTGCCGCGCGCTACGTTGACGACTACGAACTGATACTCACCGCAGCGCGCAATACCGACGTCGGCGCGACGGTCTCACGGCTGGCTGCGACCCACTGGCGAGTTTCGGCGCTGCCCTTTACACGACCGCCGGGGTTCCGCACTGCCCTGCGGCAGGGATGGAGCGTTGCCCGCGGCGATTATATTCTGACCTTTGACCAGGAGCGTCTGGCCGGCGGGGCAGAAGTGGCACGGCTGCTGGCCATCGCCGCGGACTACGATGCCGTATTCGGCTACCGCGTCGAGTCGCCGCGCAACCCGTTCGCCTGGCTGCGCACCGTCGCCCTGCGCGCCCGTGGCAGGCCGTTGCCGCGCGATCCGCTCCTGCGCACGTTCCTGATCCGCGCCGACTTGCGCGACCTGCTGGCGCCTGAAGGGCCCGATGCGCCCGTGCCGGCAGATCTGTACGCAGCCGCCCTTCAGCGCGGCCTGGCGATCGCCGAGGTCCCGGTTGCGGGAGTTTCCTCCACGCGCCTGCGCGGGGCGCTCGAGGCCGGCGCGCTTTTGCTGCTCGCCGGCGGGCTGTGGATGCTGCGACGGCGCTACGTCCGCTTCTGACGGTCGGGCAGCCTGGTTGCTCCCTACCCCTGCCTGCCCGAGACGACAGCCTTGCCCACGCTCCGTCGGCGGGGAGGGTTGCGCCTTCCCTGAATGCCCCGTTTCGTTTCCGATATTGGGCGGTATAGCCGCACCGGTGACGTAGGTGGAAAGGAACAAACACATGAGCCAGCCCGAGGATCAGCACCAACCGCCGCAGCAGCCGCAAAGCGACCTGGCCAACGAACTGCGCGAGCTGGGCCACCAGATCGAACAGACCATTCGCAGCGCCCTGGAAAGCGATCGCGCCCGTCAACTCCAGTCCGACATTTCTGCGGGCCTGCGCGAGATCGGCGCCCAGCTCCAGAACGCAATGAAGGCGATCCAGGAAAATCCGCAGGTGAAGGAACTGGTGCAGCGCGGCGAGCAGGCAGTGAGCCAGGCCCAGCAAAGCAAGGTAGCGCAGGATTTCCAGGAGACCCTGGCCCGCGGTGTGGCTATGCTCAATGAACAACTGGCCGGCTTTGTCAACCGTATACGCGCCGGCGAGCAGGCCCCGCCTCCCCCCGATGAGTCCGCCGCAACCGGTGAGACCACACGGCTGGATCCGGACGAGAAGTAACTGAGGTGAACATACGGGGAAACCGGGTTTCCCCATTCCCCTGCCTGTGGGGGCGCCAGCCGCTCCCACCAGCGGTTGGGAAACGGGGCAACCGGGTTTCCCCATCCCCCTGCCTGTGGGGGGGCAAGCCCTCCTCACCTCTTCGCGGGACGCCCCAGGGGGGATCTTCCTCCGTCCATCTGGAGCATGTATGTGTGGGCGTTTTACGCTGGCCGCGTCGGGCGAACAACTGGCGTTGCACTTCAACCTGGACGAGGCGCCCGTGGTGGAGGCGCGTTACAACATCGCGCCGACCCAACCCGTGGTCATCATCAGGCAAGAGGACGGGCGACGCATCGCGGAACTGGCCCGCTGGGGACTCATACCGTCCCGGTCGAAGGACGCCAGCGCTGGCGCGCGGATGATCAACGCCCGGGCCGAAACCGTGGCAGAGAAGCCAGCCTTTCGCGCTGCCTTGCGGCAGCGGCGCTGCCTGATCCCTGCCGACGGCTTCTACGAGTGGCAGGCGCGCGCCGGGGGCAAGCAGCCGTACTATGCGCTCCTGACCACAGGTGAGCCATTCGCCATGGCTGGTCTCTGGGAGCGCTGGCAGGCGCCTGATGGCGCGTGGATCCAGAGTTGCACGATCATTACCACTACAGCGAATGCGCTTATACAGCCGCTGCATGAGCGTATGCCGGTGATCCTCGCGCCGGAACACTACAACCTCTGGCTCGACCCCGGCCTCCGCGACGCCGGGCCGCTCCAGGCCTTGCTCATCCCTTACCCGGCTGAACGCATGCGCGTTTACCCCGTCGGCAAAGCGGTCAACTCTGTGCGCAACGAAGGCGCCGCTCTGATTGCGCCGGTGGACGTGGCAGCAAACTCCTGATGTGAACATCCGGGGAAACCGGGTTTCCCCATCCCCCTGCCTGTGGGGGCGCCAGCCGCTCCCACCAGCGGTTGGAACATGGGGAAACCGGGTTTCCCCATCCCCCTGCCTGTCGAAGCATACCCGCTCAGGGGCGCCTTGCGTCGCGCGGGTTCGTGCGAGGGGGCGCGTCGGCGGTCTTGCGCTGCTGGTAGGACTCGATGAGCGCCTGCGCGTGCTCGCGCCCGAGACGCAGAGCCTCGGCGCTCACCTCGCGCAGCCGTTCCGGCGAGAGCTGCTCGCGGGCTGCAAACCAGCGCCAGGCGCTGACGCCGGTGGCATACGTGCCGGCGTAGGCGATGGCCACCTTGGGGACGATGCCCCAGAGGGGCACCAGAGAGACCACGGTGCGGGCGAGGTGTCGCCACAGGAATCCGCCGCCGATCACGGGAAGCAGTTCGCCGATGCGGGCGTAATCGTCAGGCGCCAAACCGTGGGCCAGCGCCAGGCGATAGACCATGAGGGCCTGGTTCTTGGTGAGAATAACAATGTCGGCCACGGCAAAGGGCGCGGCGAGCAGCGGAAACTGTTCGGGGATGGCCGAAACCAGGGCATACGTGGCGTTGGCGAACGAGACCGAACCGATCAACTCGGTGGCATAAACCTGTCGCAAGCCCGGCAGGGCGCGAGCCGCCCCCAGACGCTTATCGGCGGGCAGGCGTTCAAAGATGGCCGCCGCCAGCGCCTCACGCGCGGATGGCGCGTCCAGATCCGGGAGCGTGACTACGTGGGCCTGGGGAAGATGAGGGAGAGGCAGCCGGAACCCGGCGCTGCCAGCAACGCCAGCAATCACCACGGTGGTGGGCAGCGACAGTCTGGCCAGCCGGCTGAGGGCCGCCGCCTCTGCGCTGGTGAGGGGCGCGCGAGCGTCAATCAGGACCAGGGCCATATCGGCTGGAAGGCGCCAGTCCTCGAACGTGGCAGGGGCAAGCGGCCGGTAGAGGAGCGGATCGGGCGTGGCGGGGCCGGCGCCCGGCCCCGCCTGCTCGCGGAGCGCGGCGCTGGCGCGCGTCCAGAGGGCGTAGGCGCCAGAACAGGCAATCGTGACCGGTCGCTCGCACTCGTCACGAATGGCCGCAACATCAATTTCGCGTAAGGTGTGGAACGCAACCCCCAGATCGTTCCGAAGCGGCACAACAAACCTCCTCCTTCTCGCATGCAGTCTCCGGGCGATTATAGCACGCGCAACGAACCCCGAACCCTCGCGCAAGGGAAGGGAAACGCGGTTTCCCCATCCCCCCACCGGGAGGGTATGGGCGCGACACCCTGGCGAGCAGGCAGTCGGGGCGAGCAGTACGTGTTCACACTTCGCCTGGGAGCGCGGGCAGCTTGCCCGCATCCAGGCCCTTGCGGGCGGGACGCCCGCGCTCCCGGGGTGCATCCAGGCCCTTGCGGGCGGGACGCCCGCGCTCCCGGGGTGACGCCTTACCCCACGTGTGAACACGCACGTTGCCCCAATGCTCACAGCATATGTGGTATAATGAAGAGGCATTGCCGGGTTGTGTAATGGTAGCACTACGGACTTTGGATCCGTCTGTCCAGGTTCGAGTCCTGGCCCGGCAGCCACCATCGCGGTTGAGTGCCACACAACGAGTACCAGGCAATGAACAGGGTGAAAACGCCTGTTTGCCGTACCACCGGCGGAACGAGCGGCAGTGGGGCGTGGCTTCACTGCCGTTTTCGATGCCGGCGATAGGGAATGCCAGCTATGGATGGTCGTCTGCTCATTTTCAGTGGCAATGCCAACCCTGCTCTGGCCAGAGAGATTGCGGCAAACTTGCGCATGACCCTGGGCCGCGCCATGGTCGGTGAATTCAAGAACGGCGAGACGCGGATCAAGATCCACGACAATGTGCGCGGCTGCGATGTCTTTGTTATTCAGCCGACTTGCACGCCGGTTGACCACAACTTGATGGAACTGCTGCTGATGATCGACGCCGTGCGACGGGCCTCGGCCCGCCGGGTCACCGCGGTCATCCCCTACTACGGCTATGCCAAGCAGGAGAAGAAAACCGCCGGGCGCGAGCCGATCTCCGCAAAGCTGGTGGCCAATCTCATCCGCACCGCCGGCGCCGACCGGGTGCTGACCATGGATCTCCACGCGCCGGCAATCGAAGGCTTTTTTGACATCCCGGTGGACCACTTGCAGGCCGCTCCCTTGCTGTCCGACTACATCCACGGTCTGAACCTGCAAAACCCGGTGGTTGTCTCACCGGACGCAGGCGGGGTGGGGCGGGCCAACCGCTTTCGTGAGCGGATCGGTGCAGGGCTGGCGATCATCGCCAAGCAGCGACCCGAACCGGATACGGCTGAAGTGATCGAGATGGTCGGCGAGGTTGAGGGCAAGACGGCGATCATTGTGGATGATATGATCTCCACAGGCGGCACCCTGATCGAGGCGGCACAGGCCCTGGTCGAGCGCGGCGCCAGGAAGGTGTACGCCTGTGCTACCCACGGCATCTTCGCAGCCAACGCGCTGGAGCTGATTGCCCGATCGGACCTGATCGAGACCATCGTCACCAATACCATTCCCCAGAGCGCGGCTGCAGCGACGGCCCGCGTGCGCGCCATCAGCGTGGCGCCCCTGTTCGCAGAGGCGATCATGCGCATCCACAAAGATCTTTCCCTCAGCGCTCTGTTCTCGTAACCTTCCCGCGCCGGCTGCGGGGACTGTCTGCAGGGCTACGCCCTCCCACACCCGCCCCGCCGCGAGGGGCACGGTTGGACAGGCTCACCGCAGGTGGGGCAACCGGGATACCCCACCCTCCATCCCGCGCCGGATGAACCCGGGTTGTTTCCTGGGAGGGCTGCGCCTTTTCAAACCGTCCCGGTGCGGAAAGCCTGCCACCCCGACAGGCAGGGGTTTGGGGAAAGCCGGTTTCCCCATATTCGTATCAGGAGGAGTGCTTCCTTGGAGGAACCCGAACCTGGTTTTATGATCATTGGCATTGCACTGTGTTTGCTGGTGCTCGCGTGTGCTTCGGCGATTGATGCCGCGGTAAACGTGCTCGGGCGCCACCGGCTCAGCACGCTGTTGAGCGAATCGCCGGGCAATAAGCATATTCGAAAAGCACTTGTCCGGCTGATTGACGATACGTATTTCTTCAACGCTACCATTATCTTTCTGAATACCGTTACCCTGATCACGGCAACGGCGCTCACCATCGGGCTTAGCGCCGGCCAGGGAGCGGGGGCGCTGGGCGGTGGACTGGCCAGCCTGCTGATCGGCGGGCTGGTGGTTGGCGAGTTGCTGCCCCGCGCGTGGGCCAGCCGCGACCCTGAGCGTACTGTGCGCCTGCTCGGCGGCCCGCTGGTGGTCATCTCAACCCTGCTGTGGCCGGTGCTGGCCCTGGTGCGGGCCTGGTTCCGTCTGGTCAGCGGGCAGGCCGCCCCCGTGGCGTCCCTGGTGACCGAGGAGGAACTCCGGCTGCTGATGAACGTTGGTGAGGAAAAGGGGCTGATCGAGCAGGACGAGCGGGAGATGATCGAGGGTGTCATCGCCTTCGGCAACACCCTGGTGCGCGAGATCATGGTCCCCCGCGTTGACATCGTGGCCCTGGAGAGCGACAGTACCCTCGAACACGCCCTCGACGTGGTAAGCTCCAGTGGCCATTCTCGCATCCCTGTCTACGAGGGGACGATTGATCGGGTGGTCGGCATCCTCTACGCCAAGGACTTGATCCCCGCGCTGCGCCACAACGGCAGGAGCATGCCAATCCGGGCCATGCTGCGACCGGCCCACTTTGTGCCCGAGACGATGAAGGTCAACGCGCTGCTCGAGGATCTCCAGCGACGCAAGGTCCACATGGCAATTATCGTGGATGAGTACGGCGGTACGGCCGGGCTGGCGACGATCGAGGACCTGATCGAGCAGATCGTCGGCGAGATCCAGGACGAGTACGACACCGAAGATCCGTCGGTGCAGCCGGTGAGCGACAACGAGTTCGTTGTTGACGCGCGCCTGCCGATTGAAGACGTGAACGACCTGCTGGATACGCACCTGACCTCGGAGAGTGCTGAGCGGATCGGCGGGCTGGTCTACGAACACCTGGGGCGCGTGCCGCGCGCAGGCGATCAGGTGGATCTGGGCGAGGTGCTGGTGACGGTTCAATCAATCAAGGGGATGCGCGCGCACAAACTGCGCATCGAACGGCGCAAGCCGGCCCCTGATCCTGGCGCCAACGGGGTGCTGGCCACGGAGAAGGCCCATGGACCAACCTGACTACGCGGATCTCGTCGCCGCAGCCTTCGCAGCGCGTGATCTGGCCTACACGCCCTACTCGCAGTTCCGGGTCGGCGCCGCGGTACTGACCGCCTCAGGGGCGATCTTTCGGGGTGGCAACGTCGAGAACCGCGCCATCCAGGCCAGCGTGTGCGCCGAGCGCGTCGCGCTGCTCAGCGCCTACGCCGCCGGCGAGCGCGCAATCGCCGCCATTGCGGTCGTCACCCCCACCGTGACCGTGGCCAGCCCGTGTGGGATGTGTCGCCAGGTGCTGGTCGAACTGGCGCCGGGATGCACCGTGGTGCTGCTGAGCATTGACGGCAAACAGCGCATCACCACACCGGAAGAATTGTTGCCGGGAAAGGGGAGAGCGGGCGAGAACGAACCATCTTCCCGGCTGCGCGATGGCCCGGCAGTGTGAGCCGGGCTACGCAAGGCGCAAAAAAGCCGTGGGAGGGCATTGCCCTCCCACTATCGTCTGAAGGTGGTGTAGGGACCGGAGATTCCCGATCCTTCTCCGCGTAGCGGCACACAAATAAAGGGGGCACCTCAGAACACCCAGAGGAACTCACCTACCGTTGCTGCCTTTCAGCCCTGGCGGGGTTCAGCAAGTATCTGCCGTTCTTTGGTGCCAGCAGCTATTATACCACATTGGCAAAGCGATTTGCGTGGGCGAGCGTGATCTTCTCAAACCCTCCAACAAACCGGTGCTGCGGGTAGTTACCTCTCCGCTGGATTGGGAACGGGATTACCGCATGTTCACATCAAAATGATGAAAAGGGTTTAGGATATGTAGCACTCACCGTAGGGCTGTGGATAGCGTGGAAAGACGATAAAAGCATGCTTGAGGACGCGCTGAAACGACGGGGGAGAGAGTGTGGAAGAGCGTCCACAAAACCACGAAGTACGGTCAAGAGAGTGGAGGAAGCGCGACTCCGTACACAGCCCTTCCACGAACAATGGGCCGGCTTATCCACAAAGTGCAAGGGTTATCCACAAATATCGGCTACTTATCCACAAATCACATATCCCTACGGCGCAGCAGCGCAATGACGCAATGCAAAACGGAGGAGAGGCACAGCGCTGTGCCTCTCCGCTCAAACCCTCTCCACAGCGGGCAGCTTGCCCGCATCCAGGTCCTTGCGGGCGTCCCGCCCGCGCTCCCGACGCCTTATACCAATCACCGTTGATGATGCCGCATTGCCTGAAGCGATTTCAGGCGTTGTGCTGCCCAGCGTGGCAATCCACAATCCAAAATCTAAAATCCAAAATGGTATTACCCCACATGTGAACACGTACTTTCTGAGCCACAGCCTCTCCCCCTCACCCCCTGTCCGCCAGCCCGAAAGGGGGAGAGGCTTCAGAGAGTGTCACCTGCTCTGGGATGGGCTTCCTGATGCGGTAAAGCGCCGGACACCATCCAGGTGTTCGGCGCTTTAGAATGGGGTACGCCTCGCGCACGGGAGCGCACCCGGAACATCTGTAGCCGGGAGGGGTCAGGAGTTCTCCTGTCCCCCTTTGGGGGGGTTATCGAGGTTCAGTGTATTGATGAAGTTCCGAAAGATGGACATGGTCTCGTCGTTGAGTTCAGGCTCATTCTCGGACTCGGGTTCCTCAACCGGCTCGCGAGAGGTGGTCTCGGAGGAGGCCGCCTGTTCTTCCTCATCAAAGAAGACCCCGGCCTGATCGAGCACGTGCGCTTCGACGAAGATGGGAACGTCGGTGCGCACAGCGAGGGCGATAGCATCGCTCGGGCGGGCGTCAATCTCGACGGTGCGCCCACGCTGCTCGATCACGATGCGGGCAAAGAAAGTATTGTCCTGAATATCGTTGATGAAGATATGGCTGATCTGACCGTCCAGATCGATAATCGTCGCCTTGAGCAAATCGTGGGTCATCGGGCGCTGCGGCTCGTGGCCCTGGATTGCCATTGCGATTGCGTCAGCTTCGAACGGCCCGATCCAGATCGGGAGATAGCGCTTGCTGTCGGTCTCGCGCAGCACAACGACACGATGTTGTGTCAGCAGGCTGACACGGATACTATCTACGACGACGCGTATCATCTGTCGGCCCTTCCTGAAAAGTTAGTAGGCAAACCCTGGACGGTGCGGCAAGGCGCACAGGGTTTTCGGCCCATCATTTGCTGACATCTTAGCACGTTCTGAAAGGATACGTCAAGCAATCGTGACCGCGTACGTGTTCAGAGTTGGGGTAAGGCCTCACGCCGGGAGCGCGGGCAGCTTGCCCGCATCCAGGCCCTTGCGGGCGTCCCGCCCGCGCTCCCGGGAGAAGTGTGAACACGTACGTGACCGCGAGAGCGTGGTGCGGTGACGCCGCGGGAGGCGGCATGGCCAGGGCGGGCGGGGCGACCCTGGCGGGGGTAAGGCCGAAGCATTGGCGTGGGCGACCATTGTCCCCGCGGCAGGGTGGGCGCGAATGCTTCGGGCCTACGGTTGGCGCTGTGCGCCCTTGCCGTGTGGTATACTCCCACACGCATGATCCCCCGGCGGGGGCTCCGCACTCCGCCCTATCACGTCCGTGGCTGTCGCCGACGCGTACACGGGCGTGCCAGATGACCCATGCATACTCTGGTTATCGGCGCCGGCCTGGCCGGTCTTACCTGCGCGCGGGCACTGTTGCGCGCCGGGCATCAGGTGTCGGTCTTTGAAGCGGACGATGATGTCGGTGGGCGCGTTCGCTCCGACACTCACAACGGCTTTACGTTCGACCGGGGCTTTCAGGTGCTCTTTACCGCCTACCCCGCGGCCCGTCGCCAACTCGTCTACCCGGAGCTTGATCTCCAGCCGTTCGATCCGGGGGCGATCATTTGCGAGGGTGGCCGCCGGGCCATTCTTACCGATCCCCTGCGTGACCACGACCCTGCCGCGGTTCTCGGCGCGGCCCTCAGTCTGGTCATTGGCCCGGCCGATAAGCTTCGCACCCTGGCCCTCGCCGCCGAGTTCCGCGGCCGCAGCGTGGACGAGTTGCTCGTCGGTCCCGATGAGCCAACGGAGGCGTTTCTGCGCGAACGCGGCTTCAGCCGCGCCGCCATCGAGCGTTTCTTCCGCCCGTTCTACGGGGGCATTTTCCTCGACCGGTCCCTCTCCACCAGCGCCAAGTGTTTCAAGTTCGACTTCAAGATGCTCAGCGATGGCGACACGGTTGTGCCTGCCCGCGGTATGGGGGCGATCAGCCGGCAGCTCGCCGCCGAGTTGCAGGCGGCTGGCTGCATTCGCCTCAACACCCGGGTCGTGGCGCTTGCCACCGAGGGGGAGCGGGTTACCGGCATCACCCTCGCCGATGGCAGCCTGGTAATGGGCGATGCGGTGGTGGTGGCGACGCCCGCGCCCGAGGCGGCTCGCCTGAGCGGCCTGCCAATGCCCGAGGGCTTCGTCGGCACGACCAACCTCTACTTCGCCGGCGCGCGGCAGCTCTACCGGGGCAAGAAGCTGCTGCTCAACGCCGCCCCCGACGCTTTTGTGAACAACGCGGTACTGATCAGTAACGTGGCTCCGAGCTATGCGCCCCCCGGCATGCACCTGCTCAGCGCCAGCGTGCTTGGCGTGCCGCCCCTCGATGATGATGAGCTGTTCAGGCGCGCGCTGGCCGATCTGCGTTGCATGTTCGCCGGCGACCGCGCCGCCCTGCAGGTCCTCGACAGCTACCGCCCCTTGCGCATCTACCGCATCCCCTACGCGCAGTTCGCCCAGCCGCCGGGGCTGCATCCGGGCCTGCCTGACAATCGCAGCGGGCGACCCGGCCTCTTCTTCGCCGCCGAGTTCACCGAGGCCAGTAGTATCAATGCCGCGATGATCTCCGGCGAGAAGTGCGCTGCTGCCCTGCTGGAAGGAAGCCCGTAGGCCCGCAAGCAAGGTAGGGCGCCCTGGCCAACCCCCGGTGTTGGGAGCGCCCGGCGCCCCACAGGCAGGGGTGCGGTTCGACAGGCTCACCGCAGGTGGGGAAACCCGGTTTCCCCATATTTTCACCTCAGGCCCCATGCGCGAGGGGGTTGGGGAAACCCGGTTTCCCCGTATGTTCACATCAGACATCCACGCGGCTACGCCGCGTAACGACAAGTTGGGTTTTTCCTGGGAGGGCGCAGCCCTCCCAAACCCTCCCCAGGGAGGGGGGTGGGGAAACCCGGTTTCCCCATGTCCCAACCGCTGGTGGGAGCGGCTGGCACCTCCACAGGCAGGGGTGCGGTTCGACAGGCTCACCGCAGGTGGGGAACCCCGGGTTCCCCGTATTTTCACCTCAGTGACCATGATCACCAGCGTCACCAATCCGACCATCAAGCGCCTGCGCGCCCTGCGGCAGCGCAAGGCCCGCGAGGAGAGCGGGCTGTGCCTGGTCGAGGGCATTCGCCTGGTAGCCGAGGCCGTGCAGTGCGGCGCCAGGGTGGAGCATCTACTCGTCGCTCCCGCATTGCTGACCAGCCCCTTCGCCCGTGACCTGGTCGCCGCGCAGGTTGCCGCCGGCACTTCCATCCTCGAGTTGTCACCCGACGTCTTTGCCAGCCTGGCGCAGAAGGAAGACCCTCAGGGGCTTGCCGCGGTGGTGCGTCGCCATTTCGCCCGCCTGGTGGACCTGCCGCGCGACCGGCGCCCCGGCCCGGTCGCGCTCCTCGAACCGGCCGACCCGGGTAACCTGGGCGCAATTATTCGCACCGCCGACGCGGTTGGCGCTGCCGGAGTGATCGTGCTCGGCCCGGCGGTCGATCCCTACGACCCCGCGGCCCTGCGCGCCAGCATGGGCGCCGTCTTTGCCCTGCCCATCGTCCGCGCGTCGTGGGAGGATTTTGTGGCCTGGAAACGGGCCACGGGTCTACCGCTGATCGGCACTTCCGATAAGGCCCCTACCAGCTTCCAGGCCGTCGTCTATCCTCAACCGGCAGTGCTGCTGATGGGCAGCGAGCGCGCGGGACTCGCGCCCGAACACCAGGCCCACTGCGACCTGATGGTTGCTATACCCATGCGCGGCCGCAGTGACTCGCTCAACCTGGCGGTTGCTACGGGGGTGATGCTCTACGAGTTGCTGCGGCAGTGCGGCGCCACTTAGCCTGGAGTCAGGCGCCTGAGCGGCTGCGCCGCATGTGGACACGATCAGAACAGGTTTTATACCATTTTTGGTTTTAGATTTTGGATTGTGGATTGCCACACTGGGCAGCACAACGCCTGAAATCGCTTCAGGCAATGCGGCATCATCAACGGTAATTGGTATTATTCCTGGGATGGCTGTCCCTTCCCAGACCCTCCCGGTGGGTGGACAGGTGACCCCGGCTCTCAGTCCGGCAGCACCTTCCCTGGATTGAGCAACCCCAGGGGGTCAAGCCAGGCTTTGATCTGGCGCTGGGCGGCCAGGGCGGTGGGGCCGAGGGCCTGGCGCATGAAGGGCCGTTTCAGCGTGCCGATGCCGTGCTCGCCCGACAGGGTGCCGCCCAGCTCCAGCGCCGCGGCGAAGACCGCCTCGGCAGCGGGCCAGAGCCGCGCGGCCTCGACGGGGTTCTGCGCGTCGAAGAGGATGTTGGGGTGCAGATTGCCATCGCCGGCATGGCCAAAGACGACGATTGGCAGGCCGCACGCCGCGGAGATGGCCTTGATCCGCCGCACGCAGGCGGCAATCTGCGGCAAGGGCACGCAGATATCCTCGCCGAGGCGATGGGGGCGCACACGGGCAAGGGCGATGGAGACGGCGCGCCTGGCCTTCCAGAGGTTGGCCTCGTCGGCCGCGTTGCGGGCCAGGTGTACTTCCCGCGCGCCGCCGGCCCGCGCCAGGGCGGCCAGGCGCGCCGTGTCGGCTTCGACATCTTCCGGTTCGCCATCGGCGAGCATCAGCAGCATGGCTCCCGCGTCGCGGGGCAGGCCGATGCGCAGATAGGCTTCCACTGCGGCCAGGGTGGTATCGTCCATCAGCTCCAGGCCCGCCGGCACGATCCCGGCGGCCATGATCTGCTCGACGGTCGCGCAGGCCGCCTCCAGGCTCTCGAAGATCGCCATTGCGGTGCGCCGGCTGCGCGGCAGGGGGAGCAGGCGCAGCGTAGCCTCGGTGATGATCCCCAGCGTGCCCTCGGAGCCGATCAGGAGCTGGGCCAGCCCGGTGTCGGCGCCCTGCCCGGCCAGCCCATCGCCCCAGCGAACGACGTGGCCATCGGCCAGCACAGCGGTGACGGCCAGCGCATAGTCGGCGGTGACGCCGTACTTGACGCAGCGCGGGCCACCGGCGTTGCAGGCAAGATTGCCGCCAATGGTCGAGACGCTCTGGCTCGACGGGTCGGGCGGGTAGAACAGGCCCGCGGCCTCGGCGACCCGCTGCACCTCGGCAGTGATCGCGCCGGCCTGCGTATGGACCACCTGCTGCTCCCGGTCAACGCGGATCTGCTGCATGCGGTTCAGCCCGATTACCAGGGCGCCCGGCGTCGGCGTCGCGCCGCCGGCCAGGCCGCTGCTGGCGCCCCGTGCAACGACGGGCACGCCGTGGGCCGCGGCCTGCTGCACCAGGGCCGCCACCTCGGCGGTGGTGGCGGGCAACGCCACCGCCAGTGGCGCGCCACCGGGCCGGGCGATGGAGGCGTCGGTTTCGTAGCAGGCGAGCGCTTCGGCTCGGGTGAGCAGGTAGCGCGGGCCGACCACGGCGGCGAGTGCTTCGAGGAACGCCGCGCGACGCGCCCCTCCGAGAACGGGCGCGGGCGGAGATGGCGCTGGCGCCTGGCCGGGCGCAAAGCGCCAGACGGGGGCTGGCAGCGGCCCCTCTTCGGTCGCCAGGCTACCGCCCGCAGCAGCGGCGCGCGCCCGCAGCAGGGCCACAAGCTGGGCCGCCTCGCCGGGATGCGCCGTCGCTGCCCGCAGGCACAGGCGCCCCACCCCGGCGTCGCCCCAGAGGGTCAGCGTGGCGCGGTACCGACGCGCCAGAGCGCGGGCCTCATCCGCAAAGGCTGACAGCGCGGCGCGCGGCAGGCTCAGGGCCAGGTCGGCGCCCGCGGCGGCGAGCCGCTCCCAGCGCGCCCAGGGGTCGGGTTCGGCCACAGGCTGCACCGCCGCCGCGGCAGCCACACGCTCGATCAGCGCCGTCTGACGCGCCAGCACCGCCGGTCGGCCCTCCAGCTCGGCCAGCAGCAGGCCCGTGTCGCCAGCATCGCTGACGGCCAGGGCGCTCAGGGCCAGACCCTCGGCGAGCAGGTGTCCGGCCAGGCGACAGGCGGCGGACATGTCGGCGCAGCGGAGCAGGCGCGCCTCACGCGCCACGGGGAGCGGGCGCAGGCTGAAGGTCAGCTCCCGAGGCGCGCCGGGGTCGAGCGCCCCGCCGGCCAGGGCGCGGTGCAGCCCGTAGCCGGTGGCATGTTTGATGATCGGACCGCCGACGGCCAGCGGCTCGGCGCCTGCCTCGAGCGTTGCGGCGCGCAGGTAGCGCCCGATAGGGCCATAGCGGAGCATGCGCCGCCCACCGGCATTGCGTGCCACCAGGTCAGCCAGGGAGCGCCCCGGAACGAGGGGGTAAATCGGCAGACACAGCCCGTGGGGCGCCAGCGCCGCATTAAGGTCTTCGATCAGCAGCGTGGCGGCGGCGGTGACCAGGAGCGCGCCAGGGTGGATGGCAATCGGGGGAGCGGCAGGCGTCATTCGGGGTTGGTTCTTGCTAAGATTCGGTGTTACCCTGACAGCAATCGCCTTATGCTCTGGCACTACTTCTTGCTGGTCAAGTTCCCCAGGATCCCGCGCACCAGCGACTGGCCGCTACGGCTGTTGAGGAACTTGAAGGCGCCCTTGGCCATCTGCTCGATCTGGCGCTGCTGCTCGCGCTGCTGGCGCTCGAGTTCGCGGCGCTGCCGCTCGGCCTCCTTCGCCGCTTCCCGGGCTGCCCGCTCGGCCTCCCGGGCTTCCTTCTCCGCCAGTTTCCGCGCCTCTTCGGCTTCTTTCTCTGCCTGCTTGCGCGCCGCCTCCGCCTCCGCCGCCTCGGCGGCCTGCTCGGCGCGGGCCTTCAGGATCTCGTAGGCCGACTCGCGATCTACCGGCGTATCGTAGGTCCCCGCCACCAGGCTGGATTTCAGCAGCGCCTGGCGCTGCTCGGGTGTGATCGGCCCGATCTGGCTCCGCGGCGGCGCCACCATGGCCCGCTGGACCACCTCGGGCTGGCCTTTGTCATTCAGGAAGGAGATCAGCGCCTCACCCACACCCAGCTCGGTGAGCACCGTTTCGAGGTCCAGGTCGGGGTTCTGGCGGAAGCTACGAGCGGTGGCCTTGATCACCTTCTGGTCGTTGGGGGTGAAGGCGCGCAGGGCGTGTTGCACCTTGTTGCCCAGTTGCCCGAGCACCGTCTCGGGGATGTCGCCGGGGCTCTGGGTGACGAAGTACACGCCCACGCCCTTTGAGCGCACCAGCCGTACCACCTGTTCGATCTTCTCGCGCAGGGCCGCAGGGGCATCGTTGAAGAGCAGATGGGCCTCGTCGAAGAAAAAGACCAGCTTCGGCTTTTCCGGATCGCCCACCTCGGGGAGTTGTTCAAACAGCTCCGAGAGCAACCAGAGCAAAAAGGTAGCATAGAGCCGCGGCGCGTGGATAAGCTTGTCGGCGGCCAGAATATTAATCACCCCGCGCCCCCGGGCATCAGTCTGCAACAGGTCATCCAGGCTTACCGCCGGCTCGCCGAAGAACGCCTCGGCGCCCTGCTCCTCCAGCGCCAGCAGGTTGCGCTGGATGGCCCCGACGCTCGCCGCGGAGATATTGCCGTAACTGGTGGTAAACTCACGCGCATTGTCACCGACGAACTGAGCCATGGCCCGCAGGTCCTTCAGGTCGAGCAGCAGCAGACCGTTATCGTCGGCGATGCGGAAGAGCAGGGTGAGCACGCCGGCCTGGGTCTCGTTCAGGTTGAGCAGGCGCCCGAGGAGCAGCGGCCCCATCTCCGAGACAGTGGTGCGCATCGGGTGGCCCTGCTCGCCGAACACGTCCCAGAAGGTCACCGGGCAGCCCTCCCAGGTGTAGGCGGGCAACCCCAACTTCTCGATGCGTTCGACAATCTTAGGCTTCGCCACACCGGGCTGACTGATGCCCGAGAGGTCGCCCTTGATGTCAGCGGCGAAGACGGGCACGCCGATGCGACTGAACTGCTCGGCGATCACTTGCAGGGTCACCGTCTTGCCGGTGCCCGTGGCCCCGGCGACCAGACCGTGGCGGTTGGCCATGGCGGGGAGGAGGTACACATCCTGCGTGCTACGGGCGATCAGCAATGGTTCGGGCATCGTGACTCCTTTCGGGGTGAACGTGCATTGCCAGGGCGCCCAGGCAGGGGCGGAGCGTGGTTGCGCCCGCGCTCAGCGCCACAGGGCATCCCAGATATCCTGCAACGTGGTCTGCACGCCGGCGATGGTCTGGCGCACGGGATCGGGCGAAAGGCGCGCATCGAGGCGGGTACGGGCGTCGTTAATCACCTCGTTGAGCAGCGAGTAGGCCTCGGCAGCGTGCAACCGGGTAATCAGGTCGGTGTACACCTCGATCAGTTCGAAACGATCGGCCTTGGGCGTCTCGTTCAGGAGATTCTCCAGGATTTGCCGCGTGCGGTCGCGGAACGTTTCAGTGGACATGGCGCGCTTCCCCTTTGCTGTGGAGTGCTTCTTCCATTATACGCCGAGGGGCGGCGAAATGTTGGGCCGTTGACAGGGAAGCGCTTTCCGCAAACAGGACTAACGTGAACATAGCCCGCCCGCGGGAGGGTTTGGGCGTAGGGGCGCGGCGCCGCCGCGCCCCTACCCCCTCACAGGAACCAACCCGCCAGCGGGGAGGGTTTGGGAGGGCGCAGCCCTCCCGAGAACAATACTATTTTCATTCTGGCGTTGTGCGGCGCAGCCGCACTGAGGTGAACATAGCCCCCCCCGCGGGAGGGTTTGGGAGGGCGCAGCCCTCCCAAGAACAATACTATTTTCATTCTGGCGTTGTGCGGCGCAGCCGCATGGATGACTGAAATGGTATCACTCCTCGCCGGCGAGAGGCAACGCTCGCGCCTCGGCGTACAACTGCTCGCGCAGAGTGTCGATCGCCTGCCGCTCGCCGGTATGGGCGTCGAGGTAGTACCAGTGCTCCCAGCCATTGCAGGGGGCCTGCTGGATGGCCCGCCCGACCTGATGGATCGATCCCACTATGTCGCGGTACCGGAGCAGGCCATTCGCCAGAACCGTAGCGGCGCGGTCGCCGGTCTTGCCGAAGTACAGGGTCTGGCCGGGCGCCAGCAGACCGTGCTCCAGCAGCGCGCCGAAGGGAATGCGCGGGCGATCGCGTTTACCCGGCACGAGGAGGTCTTCCTGTTCGGGCGCGGGAACAACGGCATCGATGCGGGCGCGGGCCAGGGCCACGTAGTCGGGGTCCTGCTCGATGCCGATCCAGTGGCGGCGAAGCTTTTTTGCCACCGCGCCAGTGGTGCCGCTGCCGAAGAAGGGATCGAGCACCACGTCGCCGGGGTTGGAACTGGCCAGGATGACGCGGTAGAGCAGGGCCTCGGGCTTCTGGGTTGAGTGGGCGCGAATACCGTTGAGTTTGAGGCGCTCCCTGCCGGTGCACAGCGGGAGTTCCCAATCGCTGCGCATCTGCGTGCCGTCGTGCAGGGCCTTCATAGCCTGGTAATTGAAGGTATAGCGGGCGCCCTTGATCTTCTGCGCCCAGAGCAGGGTCTCGTGGGCGTTGGTGAAGCGCACGCCACGAAAGTTGGGCATAGGGTTGGTTTTGATCCAGACAATGTCGTTGAGGATCCAGAACCCCGCATCTTGCAGCAGGCTCCCGACGCGGTAGATGTTGTGGTAGGAACCGATCACCCAGAGCGTGCCGGTATCCTTGAGCACGCGCCGGCAGGCCGTGAGCCAGCGGCGCGTAAAGGCGTCATATTCGGCAAAGCTGCTGAAACGGTCCCAGGCATCCTCCACCGCCTCCACGCGGGTCATGTTGGGGCGCCAGAGTTCCTGGCTAAGCTGGAGGTTGTAGGGCGGATCGGCAAAGATCAGGTCAATCGAGCGTTCAGGCAGGCCCTCGAGGACCTGCACACATTCACCCTGGATAACCTGGTCAAGCGGCAGCGCTGCGCTCGGTGTGGTCATACTCACGCTCTGGGGGAGAGGCGGGGGGCGCCCGCCACGGGAACAACCAGCGATTCTCCTTGGCGGGCGCAGCCTGCTCGAACCCTCCGCCCGGGCAGGTTTAAGCGCGGACAGAACATCCGAGCCGGCGTGGCGTATACCGCATCGGAACGCCCCCGCGCGCGGCTCTGGTCTCCCCGCTTCGACAGACTCAGCGCAGGCGCTCCAGCGAAGCTGGAGAGGCCCGCCCCTTCGGGCTGAGCCTCAGGGCGAAGCCTGAGCCTGTC
>CAKZKA010000305.1 GCA_937120965.1 uncultured Chloroflexota bacterium | reverse complement strand
GCGCACAACGCCAGAATGAAAATAGTATTGTTCTTGGGAGGGCTTCGCCCTCCCAAACCCTCCCGCGGGCGGGCTATTTTCACATCAGGTTTTCCTGAGCTTCATACGAGATACACGCCATCGCTTCCAGCCCTCGCCGGTGCTAACATCAAGGTGCGACCCGGCTTCCGCCCGGGAATCCTGGCGCGCGCAAGGCATCTGAACTATGAGGAGACCCCTATGTGCCGCCGCACCTTTCGCGCCTCCATCATCATCGTGCTGGCCCTGATCCTGCTGGCGACCCTGACCGCCGCCATACCTGCCCGGGCCCAGCAACGCACACGCTGCTTTCCCGAAACCGGCTACTGCGTCTCCGGGCGCATCCTGGACTACTGGGAACGGAACGGCGGCCTTGCCGTATTTGGCTACCCGATTACCGAGCAACGTAACGAAACCGTTGAAGGCACGTGGACCGGCCCGGTCCAGTGGTTTGAACGCGACCGGCTGGAGGACCATGCCAATGAAGGCCTGGGAATCCTGGCTGGCCGTCTGGGCGCCCGCGCCCTCGAGTTGCAGGGGCGCCCCTGGCAGAGCCTGCCCCGCGCTACCGCTCTGACGGAGGGTTGCCGCTTCTTCCCCGAAACCGGTCACCTCCTCTGCGGCATCTTTCGGCGCTACTGGGAGCGCAATGGCGGCCTGATGCGCTTTGGCTATCCGATCAGTGAACCACGCATCGAGACCCTGGAGAGCTGGACGGGATACGTCCAGTACTTTGAGCGCCGGCGGATGGAGCATCATACCGAACTGGCCGGCACGCCCTACGAAGTGCTGCTGGGGTTGCTCGGGCGCGACATCCTGAACGTGAACCGGGCGCCCGCCTGTACCGATCCCATTCGCCCGGTGGCCTTCGGCCTGGAGGCGCGCATCGGTGACAGCCAGTTTCGTCACTCGCTATTCTGTCCGGGTCGGACGTATGCTAACGTCCCGGCAGCCTTTCAACCCTTCCAGCACGGCGCGATGATCTGGCTCGATCTGGGGGAGACGGGTCGTTCGATTATTGTGGCCAAAGATGCCGGGCGGCCTGCGCCTGAGCCCTCGTACTTCATCGCCTCTGACACCTACCGCGAAGGCAAGCCGCTGCCTCCCGCCGGCGATCCGCCGCCTGGCCTGTACGTGCCCGTGCGGGGTTTCTACAAGCTCTGGTATGGAAGCCGGGGCCAGGGCCAGTGGATGGGCTATGGCACAGCCCCCGAACGCGCCGAGCGTGCCAATGTGCAATTCTTTGAAGGCCAGGGAGGGGTGGTCGTGCACTTGCTCGAAACCAACCAGGTCTGGATCTTCGGGTCACGATACAACTACTGGGAGTGGAATCAACAGTGAGCGAGGCATCGGCGAAAAACCCGTCAGGTGCGGCAGCTTGCGCCAGCGCCCTGAGCGCCGGCAAGCAGCGCTACCGCACCTGACAGGTTTGTATCAGGATATACCGGGGTGCTAGGGGCCTGGTATAATCACGTGTGGCTCCCATACAATTCTCAAGAGCCACACCGGCCTCATCATGCATCACTACTGACCAGGAGAGGAGAATCCCGTTGCGATCACGACAATTTCTCGCCGTAGCTCTGCTCGCCGGTATACTCTTTACTGTGGGGTGCAGCAATCTGCCATTCATATCGCAGAGGTCTGCACAACCAACGCCATCGTCGGGCACTCCTTCAGGCAGCGCAACAGCGCCTGTCGCTGCACAACCAACTCAGGAATCGGCAGGCAACCCGACACAGAACCTCCCTGCGGTACCGCAACCAACGAATCCATCAGCGCCTGTTGAAGGAGGAAGTGACACGATCCGGCTTCCGGCAAGCCAGGAGAACCTGGCGAAACTCGAGAGTTACCGTGTCACGATTAACTGGACGACGAATGGCAAGATGTCGGATGGCACGAAGGTTGACTCACGAACGACATACACCCAGGCGCTTCATCGACCCAGCAATACGTCGTATACGCTGGTTATCGAAGAAAAACCTGGTGCATCTTCCAACCGCTCTGAAATCTACAGCGTCGGTGATACACTGTACACGTACCAGCGTCAGGATGGCACAGAGTTGTGTTCACCAGCCATGATGGCCGGTATGGGTAATATGCTTCGCGGTATTATCGACTCGATGACCGCTCCGGTGCAGATTGGCATGGCACAACTCGTCAATCGCGGCGAGACCGTCAACGGCGTTCTGACCGATCGCTACACTCTCGATCAGGAGACCATCAATCAGTTCGGCGCCACAGTGGAAAAGGCCGACCTCTGGGTTGCGCGCGACGGCGGATACCTGGTCAAGTATGACCTGACCATCAAGGTTACGCCCAATTCAACTGGTTGGGCAGACTCGCTGCGCGGCGCTGCTCCGATGTCCGAAGGCACGATTGTCTACAACTGGTCACTCGAAGACATCAACAAAACCACTGTTACCATACCGTCCACATGCGGCGAACAAGCCGCTGGCGTCGATCTGCCCCTGCCGCCAGGAACTCAAGTCGATCTGGCAATCCCGAATACCAGTATGGGCAAAGTCAATGCCAGCATCGACTCGGTCCTGGCATTCTTCAAGTCAGAATATCCAAAACTTGGGTATAACCTGACATACGAGTATGGCGACCCGCAGAACGGATATATACTCACTTTCCAAAAGGACTCACAGGAGGTGATGGTTCAGTTCTCGACCACGTCAGACGGTTTGGTACAGATCACACTGACGCGTAATTGACGGACGAAGACTATCGCGCAGTAAGAAACCAGCGCTCGGGAAAGCGCTAAGAGTGGGTGGAGGGGTGCAGGCGTCCTGCACCCCTTCTACATGAGATACGGTTATGTTGGCGGTCGTTGCTGTAAGTGTTCTCTCTGCTGTATAAACATGGTTGTATTCAGGTAGAATACAAAGACCGCGCACTACTCTACAAAGCTCCAGGTGAAGGCGAGGAATCGTGGAGACGAAGCGGACAATAGCTTCAGTTGCCTCTGATAAAACCCTCCCTGCTCCTCCAACCACATACCCCCTGGCGCCCTCTGCGGGGCCGTGCTACAATAGGCCACACCGCAGTGCCGTGCCGGCACGTGAATGCGCCTGTCAGGCGCCTGGTTCGGAGCCTGTATGTACACCGTTGCGCTGATCGTTCGCTACGGCTTTCTCGTCGCGCTCGCCGTCGAGGCCGTCCTGATTGCGCGAGCATTCCTGGGCCTTATGCGTGAGAAGGCTATGGCTTCAGCGACACCGCCTGCCAAGGAGTAGCGCGTGCGCCATCGGATCCTGCACATCTCGGACATCCACGCCGGCCCGCCGTTTCTGCACGCGATCGCCGAGTGTCTGATCCGTCAGGCGCCCTCTTTCAAGCCGGACCTGGTCGTGATCTCGGGTGACTTTGTGCAGCGCGCCGACATTGCTATGCACTGGCGTGTTGCCAATGTTTTGCGCGCCGCCCTGCCCGGCCCGCAACTTGTTGTGCCCGGCAATCACGATGTGCCGCTCTACAACCTGCACCTGCGCCTGTTCAACCCCCTCGGGCGTTACCGCCGCCATATCAGTCCTGAGCTTAATCCCGTCTTCGAGCGCCCCGGTCTGGTGGTTGTGGGGGCCTGCACGGCCCACGGGTTGACATTCGACGGCGGACGCCTGAGTCGTCGCCAGGCGCTGGCGCTGCGCCAGCGCCTCAGCGGCTACCCGCCTGAGGTGTGCAAGGTGGTGGTCTGGCACCACCCCGTTGTCAACCCGCCCGGCCTGCGCCGCAATCGGGTTATGGATAATCCCCGCCCTGCGGTGCGTCTCCTCAGTGAACTGGGCGCCGAGTTGCTGCTGTGCGGCCATGTTCACGTCTCCTATGTCGGCCACACCCTTGATGTAAGCCCCGACCTGCAGCAGGGGACGATCATCTGCCAGAGCGGCACCACCACCTCGCAGCGCGGCAAGGGACGCGAGCACGGGAAGAACTCCTGCAACCTGATTGACATCGATCCCGAACGTATCCAGATCACCCAACTGGTGCACCAGGCCGACCTCGACGCGTTTGTGCCTGTGGCCACCTACACCTTCCCCCGTCGCTACAGCGGCGATCCGCGGGCGCTCCAGCCGGTCACAGGCGAGGCGCAGATGGGTCAGGCGTTACCTTTGAAGGAAGATCGGTGAGGGCTGCGCCCTCCCAGGCCCTCCAATGGGGAGGGCTTGCCAATGGGGAGGGCTTGCCGCTCCCACGGGCATGGGTATGGGAAAACCCGGTTTTCCCGTATGTTCACCTCAGTCGTCCATGCGGCTGCGCCGCACAACGCCGCGATGAATATGGGGTATCGTTGGGAGGGCCGCCCCCTCCCTGGCCCTCCCCCGCTGGGGGAGGGAACCGGGCGCCTCCCCAC
Source organism: uncultured Chloroflexota bacterium (assembly GCA_937120965.1). Lineage (GTDB taxonomy): Bacteria > Chloroflexota > Chloroflexia > Chloroflexales > Chloroflexaceae > JACAEO01. Next base: position 20,322 of record CAKZKA010000305.1, on the reverse strand, counting down.
AGGGAGGGGATTGGGGAAACCCGGTTTCCCTATGTCCCAACCGCTGGTGGGAGCGGCTGGCGCCCCCACAGGCAGGGGATGGGGAAACCTGGTTTCCCCATCTGTTCACCTCAGTCATCTATGCGGCTGCGCCGCGCAACGATGAGATGAACTTGGGTTTTTCTTTGGAGAGCTACGCCCTCCCAAACCCTCCCCGCAAGGGGCTTGTTTCTGGGAGGGCGTAGAGGCGCGGCGGCGCCGCGCCTCTACGCCCAAACCCTCCCGCACGCGGGCTATGTTAGTGCTCACGTATGGCCCATCTGGAGCAACAAATTGCCGCACTCCGCCAGGCCATGGCCGATCCGGCGCCGGTCGCAATCGAGGAATTGCTCGTGCTGCGCGACCTCAGCGGCGCCTCGATCCGGCCTATGCACCCTCCGCCCGGCGTAACGCCCCGTGAGGCGGCAGTGCTCGTGTTGTTCTACCCGAGTGAGGGTGAACTCTGGCTGCCTTTGACCGTCCGCTCTGCCCGCCTGACCACCCATCGCGGCGAGGTTTCGCTGCCGGGAGGTGGAACTGACCCCGAGGACGGCGGTCCGGTCGGCACAGCTTTGCGCGAAGCCTGGGAGGAACTGGGCATCCGGTCGGCCAATGTCGAGGTGCTCGGCACCCTGACCCCGTTCTACATTCCACCCAGCAACAACCGGCTCACCCCGGTGGTGGGCCTGAGCAGCAGCGAGCTTGACCTGCGTCCCGACCCTGATGAGGTCGAGGCAGCCTTCAGTGTGCCGCTCCGGACTCTGCTGGACCCGGCCACCGTCCGCGAGGAGGTTTGGGAGCGACGCGAGTTGCGCATGCGCGTGCCCTACTTCGCCCTGGAGGGCTACAAGGTCTGGGGCGCCACGGCGCTGCTGCTCAGCGAGCTGGTGGCGCGCCTGCGGCGGGCCGGGTTATACGCGTGAGGTGGATGTATATAGTTTGCCGGGCCGTGTTGTCATGCTCAACACCTTCCATCTGCGCACCTTCCTGGCCGTGGTTGACACGGGCAATTATTCCGCTGCCGCGGCGGCCCTGCACATGACCCAGCCGGCGGTGAGCCAGCAGATCCGCGCTCTGGAGGAGCAACTGGGCGGTATCCGTCTCTTTCGTCGGGTGGGCCAGCGGATGGCGCTCACCCATGCCGGGGAAGAGTTGCTCCCCACGGCCCGGGAACTGGTGCGTCTCGCCGAACGGGCCGAAGAGACGCTGATGGCGCTCAAGGGGCAGGTGGCGGGGCGTGTGGTGCTGGGCTGCACGCCGGGCGGGGGCGAGCGTCTGCTTCCGCGCCTGCTGGCCGGATTTCGCGAGCAGTTTCCCGGCGTTGGCCTGGAGCTGGTGGTTGCCTCGACTGAGGCCTTGCTCGATGGCCTCGCCGACCGCAGCCTGAACCTGGCGCTCCTCCAGGAACAGCAGCGCCGCCGCGGTCTCGAATCGACCCTGCTCGCCGCCGAGCCGCTGATCCTCGCCGCGCCAGTGGGCCATGCCGTGCTCAAGCAGGAGCAACTCCCCCCCGCCGCTCTGTGCGAGCACCCCCTGATTCTGCCGCGTAGCGGCACGACTCTGCGGCGGGTGATCGAGGATCTGCTCCGGCGGCGGGGCGTATCCCTGGCCGATCTGCGTCCATGCCTGGAAACCGACAGCGCCACGGCCCAACTCCAGGCCGTGCGCGCCGGCCTGGGGCTGGCGTTCCTGCCCCGGAGTTGCGCGCCGGCTCGCGGCGAGGGGGTGGGCCATGTTGATCTCGCCGGCGCGCCCCTGGAAGTGGCCTGGTTTCTGGTCCGTGTTCGCGAGCGCAGCGGCCCTGGCGCCACGCAATCGTTGTACAACTTTCTCACCGGCCCCCAGGGTCAGGCGATCATCGCCCGCGCCGGGCTGCAACCGCCCCCCGAGCACCCTGAACCCCGGCCACCGCCAGTGGAGCGCTGAAAGTATGAGGAACCTGGTCTTCCCCGCCCCCTGACCGGGGGAGGATCCGGGAGGGCTTGCCGCCCCCACAGGCAGGGGTGCGGTTCGACAGGCTCACCGCAGGTGGGGAAACCCGGTTTCCCCGTATGTTTTGGGAGGGCTGCGCCCTCCCAAACCCTCCCCGCTGGCGGGTTGTTTCCTGGGAGGGCTTCGCCATTCCAAACCCTCCCCTCAGGGAGGGAAAATGGGGAAACCCGGTTTCCCCATTCCCCGAGCGCTGTTGGGAGCGGCTGGCGCCCCCACAGTCAGGGGGATGGAAACCCGGTTTCCCCGTATGTTCACCTCAGACTGTCAGGCGAGTTTGAACCGTACCCGATGGCGATGATCTACGACACCCTCATCATTGGCGCGGGCGCCGCCGGCCTGGCTGCCGCCCGTGAACTACAGGCCGCCGGTCAAAGCATCTGCGTCTTGGAGGCGCGCAATCGCGTTGGCGGGCGCATTGTCACCGACCGCACCTATGGCCCGGTCGAACTGGGCGCCGAGTTCGTTCACGGCGACCGCGCCTGCACCTGGGAGGAGATCCGCGCCGCAGGGCTGCGAACCCGACCCTGGGGGAGCAAGCGTCGCTTCGCCCGCGGCGGGCGCCTGCTCCCTCCCGACGATCCGATTATCGCTCGCACGTACACGCTCTACGAGCTTGCCAACACCTACACCGGCCCCGAGATCAGCGTGGCCGACCTGCTTGCCGGCCATGCCGCCCCCGGCGATCCCGCCCTCGGGTTTGCCCTGCGCTGGCTCGCCAACCTCGAAGCCGCCGATCCGGCCCACCTCAGCGCCACGGCGCTCGCACGCGAGCGCGCCGATAGCCACAACGGCGTCGGCAACTTCCACCTCCTCGATGGCTACGACTGCCTGACCACGCACATGGCCGTCGGCGTACCCGTCCGTCTCAATACCCCCGTTGCGCGCCTGATCTGGCGGCCCGGCAGTGTCGTCGCGCGTATGGCACGCGGCGAGGTGCTTGAGGCTCGCCGCGCGCTGATCACCGTGCCTGCCGGTGTGCTCCGCGCCGGACGCCCGGCCTTCAACCCGCCGTTGCCTGCCGACCGCCTGGCCGCGCTCGGCGCCATCGGCGTGGGGCACGTCACCAAACTCGTCCTCTGGTTCGAACGGCGCCTGTGGCCGGAGTTCACCGTGCTCAGCACCGATGGGCAGATCGCCACCTGGTGGCCCGTGCCCGGAGCGCGCACGCCTACCCTGATGGGCTACGTCGGCGGCCCGGCGGCCCTCAGGCTGGCCAACCACAGCGAAAGCGGCGCCATTGCCATTGGCCTGGCAGAACTGACGATGCTATTCGGCGACGCCGTGCGCTCTGCCTGCCTGGGTGGGCGCCTGGCCGACTGGTCGCGCGATCCATGGAGCCTGGGGGCCTACACCTACAGCCCGGTGGGTATGGGCGACGCCCGGGCCATCCTGGCCGCGCCCCTGGCCGCAACGCTCTACTTCGCCGGTGAAGCCACCGTCACCGGCGGCCACATCGCCACCGTTCACGGCGCCATCGAGAGCGGCCGGCGCGCCGCAGCCGCCATCCTCGCCGACGGCCCAATTCCAACAAACTTCTAACGCGCCGCTAGTGTGCAGCAAGTAAAAACCCGCTACACTACCCACAGATTACGTATGTGGAACCTTCCACGTCTCAAAGAGGAGGAAGTGAGAATATGGGTAAGATTGTTGGTATTGACCTGGGCACCACGAACTCGGTTGTCGCGGTGATGGAAGGCGGCGATGCGGTCGTGATCCCCAACGCCGAGGGCAACCGCACCACCCCCTCGATGGTCGCCTTTGCCAAGAATGGCGAGCGCCTCGTTGGCCTCACGGCCAAGCGCCAGGCCACCATCAACCCCGATAATACGATCTTCTCGGTCAAGCGCCTCATCGGTCGCGATTTTGATGAGACCGAGACCGAGCGCAAGATGCTGCCCTTCAAGATCACCAAGGGTCCTCGGGGCGATGTGCGTATCCATGTGCCCCAGACCGGCAAGGAGTACGCGCCGCAAGAGATCTCGGCCATGGTCCTGCAAAAGCTGAAAACCGACGCCGAAGCCTATCTGGGCGAACCGGTGACCCAGGCGGTGATTACGGTGCCGGCCTACTTCAACGACAGCCAGCGCCAGGCCACCAAAGATGCCGGCAAGATCGCCGGGTTGGAGGTGCTGCGCATCATCAACGAACCGACCGCAGCCGCTCTGGCCTACGGCCTCGATAAGAAGGCTAATGAGACCATTCTGGTCTTTGACCTCGGCGGCGGCACCTTCGACGTGTCCATTCTTGAGGTAGGCGATGGCGTGGTAGAGGTCAAATCAACCAGCGGCGATACGCATCTGGGCGGCGATGATTACGACGCCGCAGTGGTGAACTGGATCATCGAGGAATTCCGCAAGGACCAGGGCATTGACCTCAGCAAGGATCGCCAGGCCCTCCAGCGGCTCAAAGAGGCTGCCGAGAAGGCCAAGATGGAGCTGTCGAGCCTGACCGAGACGGAGATCAACCTGCCCTTCATCACCGCCGATGCCAGCGGGCCGAAGCACCTGCAAATGCGCCTCAGCCGCGCGAAGTTTGAACAACTGACCAATCACCTGACCGAGCGCCTGCGTGGCCCGGTGACCCAGGCTCTCAAGGACGCCGGCCTCCAGGCCAGCCAGATTGACGAAGTGGTGCTGGTCGGCGGTTCCACGCGCATGCCGGTGGTTCAGGAACTCGTGCGGAAGATGATCGGCAAGGAACCGAACAAGTCGGTTAACCCCGACGAGGTGGTGGCGATCGGCGCGGCGATCCAGGCCGGTGTGCTCGGTGGCGACGTGAAGGGCGTGGTGTTGCTCGACGTGACCCCGCTGTCGCTGGGTGTCGAAACCCTCGGCGGCGTGATGACCCGGCTGATCGAGCGCAACACCACCATTCCTACCCAGAAGACCGAGATCTTCTCAACGGCCGCCGATGGTCAGACCGCGGTGGACATCCACATCCTCCAGGGTGAACGCGAGATGGCCGCTGACAACATGACCCTGGGCCGCTTCCGCCTGGAGGGGATCCCGCCAGCGCCGCGTGGCGTGCCGCAGATCGAGGTGACCTTCGACATTGACGCCAACGGCATCCTTAACGTGAGCGCGCGCGACAAGGCCACCGGCAAAGAGCAGCGCATTACCATCACCGCCAGCACCAACCTCAGCAAAGAGGAGGTGGAGCGCATGGTCCGGGAGGCCCAGGCCCACGCCGCCGAGGACCGGGCGCGGCGCGAGCTGGTCGAACTCAAGAACCAGGCCGATAGCCTGGCCTACCAGAGCGAGAAGACCCTGGGCGAACTCGGCGACAAGGTGGACAGCGTGGAGCGCGGGCGCATCGAGAGCCTTATCAAGGACTTGCGCGACGCTATCGCGCAGGAGAACAGGGAGCGCATCCAGAGCCTGATGAACGAGCTGCAGCAGGCGATGTACCGCGTCTCGCAGAGCGTCTACGGCGATGGCGCAACCTCCGGGCAGAAAGGCGCCGGGACGCGGCGCGATGATGGCGTCGTCGAGGGTGAGTACACCGTCGAGTGATCCGCGATACGCGCACACCAGTCGCAAGCCGGATAGACAGGAGGGTGGGGAACCTGAGGTTCCCCACCCTCCTCATGCATGATGGCCAGGCGTCGCCTGCCCCGGCGGCGAGGGAGTTCAGGAGCGGACAGAGCCGCGCGCGGGAGGGTTTCAATGCGGTACAAGCCGGGTTGGCCTGGATGTTCTGTCCGCCCCTGAACAGCAAGGGGGACAGGGAAAGGCGCCTGTTGCTCCTCAGCGGCCGGTCAGGGGCAGAAATGCCCGTGGCGCCGGACCGTAGCCAGCCGTTTCGATAAAGCCGTAGGCCAGGTTCCAGTGGCCCGGGGCACGCGGATGGTAATCGAAGTTGCGTAGCAGATTGGCCGTGTCGTTGAAGTCGTAAGGAAAACGCACAAAGAGGAAATAGGGTTCACGCCCGCGAAACCGGGTGAACGCATCCACCACTGGCACGTGACGCGCCGCGGCCACCTCGGCAACGATCTGGTTGAAGCGCGGCACCTCCACATCGGTCACAATCGGCTCCTGGTCAGGCGGCAGAAACACGAAGGGCGGCGTGGTCCGAATGGTCAGGCCAGGGTAGGGGTTGTAGTAGTTCATCACGATCAGGTCGCCGGTACGGCGGCCATCCTCGGTCAGCGCGGTCAGCAACGTGTCGAGGATATACCCCAGATTGTCGCGCACAAGCGGCAACGTGTCGGTAATGGTGCGCTGCGGATCCTCGCGCCCCAGGAAGGTGTTGACAAGGTCGTTTCCTCCGATGCTCAACGTCACCGGGCTGACCACCTTGCCCGCGGTGCGCTGCGTCTGGATGAAGGCGACCGCCTGTTCCAGTTGCCCGCCGGGGGCGCGCATGCTCGTGGTACTCTCGCCGCTCCGGGCCAGCACGGTTAGCGAAATCGGTCGCGCATAATCGAGTAGCAGGTCAAGATACACCGGATAGCCCGGCAGGTTCCCCTCTTCAGCGGTGTTGGCCGGGAACTCATCGCCGGTAGCCAGCGAATCCCCCAGCGCCAGATACACATCACCAGCGCCAACCGGCACACCCGTTGCCGGCCTCACAGCACGCGCCGGTCCGCTTGCGGAGGCGAGGAGAAGCACGAGCGCGACGCCTGTCAGCCCCAGCAATACGCGGCGAGCCATAACCCTGGTCCTTTCTACGCTACCCCAGCGACACGTCTTGCAAACACCGGCCCGTTCTCAGCCCTGCCCTGTTGCCCCGGGCCACCGCGCCGTTGCCCCGGGCCGATCCGCCCCATTGCCCCGCGGGGGTAGGCCGAAGCATTCGCCACACAGGGGCGCCTGTGCCCGCCGCGTGCTGCGGGCGAATGCTTCGGCCCTGCGGGGCCGCGCCGTTGCCCCGGCAACGCTGCCCCCGCCGCGGCCGACAGGATCATTCCACGCGTGGGCGCGGTGCAGAGTATGACGTCACACCTGTGCAATCGTGCAATCGAGCACCTTGCAGCGAACCAGGCTTTATGGTATACTCTCATTACTTATAAACAAATATCTTGTTCTTTTTGACAAGAAATATTGTCGTTGCTCTCTTCAGCCAGGTAGCGGTTGGTTGGGTCCCCGCAGTACCCGGAGCCACGTGTGGATCTCAAGCTCAACGAGCGCCGTGCTGCAACCAGGAAGGCCGCCAGGGAGGGGTCGCTCAATCCGGAGCGGATGATCCTGACCTACTGGGCGGTCGCCACGCTTGTCGGTAGCCTGGTTCTTTGGGATTGGATCGGCGCCTGGAACGTTCCGGCCACGCTGCAGGTTCCAGGTCTGCCGATCTACCTGGTACTCACATTTGCGCTCAGTCAGGTGCTCTACATGCTGGTAGCGCGCTTCGATGGACGACCGATCCACTGGGGCGCGACGGCGGTGTTTGCGCTGGGCAACGGTATTGCCGAGACGCTGGCCTTTGGTGTCGTGTACCGCATCGGGGAAACCATCGGCGCGGGTGTCGTGGGCCTGTTCTTGCCGTCACTGGCCAGTTTTGCCGGGTTCCTGCTGGGCGTGGTGTGTTTCGTGGTCTACGGTGGTTTGATTCACGGCTTCTTCTGGTTGCAGATGTTGCCGCCCCATCTCGACGACTCGCCCCGCGCGCGCAAGATCCGTAAACTGCGTCCACTTGCCGAAGTTGCGCTGGTGCTCGGGTGGAGCCTCTGCTTCTGGCTGACGCGCGATCTGTGGACGGTGGCTTTTTTCCACATCCTGGTTGACGTCGGGTTGATGCTCAAAGTACGTCCGCCGATCTTCGGCGCGCGCGGCGCCGACTAAGCCTATCAACCTGATCGTGATGGAATGGTGTTTTGCGGGGAGGGCCGCGCCCTCCCACACCTCTTTCGGTTGCATCCCTCACCACCATCGCAACAGACCACGAGCGCATCCCCTGACAATTCGTTCGCGCAGCAGCGCGATGTTGCATTCGCCCTGCGCATTCCCCACCCTCGATCTCCGGTCCTCAGCATACATCCGCCGGCCTCCTCGCTCCGTAAGGAAAGTGTGTGCAAAATCTTTGAAAATCCTTTGCACACGCCGCGTCATCTGACAGATGGAGACTGAGGAGGTACCCCGTGAACGTTCTGACCCTGGTCTGGCGCCCGCTGCTGGTCGTGGTACTGGCGCTGGCGCTTGTTCCGGCTGTGTTCGCGCAGAGTGGCACGGCGAAGGTGCGGGTGATCCACGCCTCGCCCGATGCTCCGGCGGTTGATGTGTTTGTCAACGGCAACCGCACCCTGACAAACGTCCCCTTCTTTACCGCCAGTGACTACCTGGATCTTGCTCCCGGCAGCTACCGGCTGCAGATCGCCCCGACCGGTCAGCCTGCCAGCGCAGCGGTGATCGACGCCACGGCGACCTTCCAGGCGGGCAAGGCCTACAGCGTTGCCGCCACCGGTCCGGTCGCTCAGATCAAGCCGACGGTGATCGAAGACAACCTGAGCGCGCCGGCGAGCGGAAACGCCAAGGTGCGCGTGTACCATTTCTCGCCCGATGCTCCCGCAGTTGACGTCAAGGTCGCTGGCGGCGCCACGCTGATCTCGAACCTGCCCTTCCCCGACGCCAGCGCCTACCTCGAGGTTCCGGCCGGCACGTACAACCTGCAAGTCACCCCTGCCGGTGGAAGCGCGGTGGTGATTGACCTCGCCAACACGACCCTGGAGGCGGGCAAGATCTACAGTGTCTTCGCGACCAACGTTGTCGCTCAAATCACCCCCCGGGTGGCTGTAACCACGCCTGTCGTCGCACCGGGCACCCTGCCCGCCACCTCCGAGGGCGCGAGCATGCCTCTGGTTGTGCTGGCGGGCGCGGCGGTGGCGCTCATCGCCATGGCTGCGCTGCTGCGCCGCCGCGCCGCGCTCTAGGGAGTGCTCGAAACCTGAAAGCGCGCGGGGAAAATCCGATTTCCCCGCGTTCCTGTCAGTGAAGAGGGTTGGGGAGGGTGTTATACTCCCCAACCCTCTTTAGCCTTTAGGGGCGGACCATATGGGCGCTGACGGGCGCGATGGCGCCGGGATGCGCTGGTTGGTCCTCACCCCCGGCCCCGCTGGAGAGCCTGTGCTGAGCCTGTCGAAGCGGGGAAACCGGAGCCGTGCGCGGGGGCGTTCCAATGCGGTATAAGCCACGTTGGCCCGGATGTGCTGTCCGCCCGTAAACCTCTTTGCCCGGGGAGGGGGCGGTTCGGCACGAGAGTGTGCCATACAGCATAGCCTTTCTGAAAGCACGCCTTACTCGTTAAGGGATTCAAATTCTTGACACATGTTCGACATCGTGTTACTATTCGCCAGATAGAGGATTTTACCTTCAATCAAGGTTTGGCGTTGCAGCTATCAGGTTTGTCATCTGAGAATCAGGGAACCTCGAGTTTCCCTTATCCCCGGCCCGCGGCGAGGGTTGGTGAGGACGCAGCCCGCCGCAGTCCCCTACCCCGTAGCAAGGGTTGGTGAGGGCACAGCCATAAAGTGAGCAACCGTGCGTCGCACGCCTGAAGAGACACGTTTCGCGCGCTCGCTCAGTTTCTGGCGTGGAGGTGGCGGTCGAATTGTACCCCTGGCGATTATGATGGTGGCCGTTGTGGCCCTTGGCGGATGCATGGAGGCCCTTCAGGGCGAAGGTGGCCGCGGTCAGGCGCCACCTGCCGCTGCGGTAGCATCACCCCAGCCGTTCCAGACACAGGGCGCGTCTTCCATGCCTACGACTGTGGGTAGTATGGCGCCCGATCCGGCAACAGTCGCGCCTTCTCCGACTCCGCCAGTTGTGGCGACCCTGCCCGCAGCGCCTGCGGGGCCGCCCGAGGTTACCGCGGCGCCGCCGCTGATCATCGCGCCAACGCCGGAACGCTCAAACGAGCAGAAGTGGCGGGAGCAACAGGCAGATCGCCAGGTGCTCGACCCACCGCACCTGTATACGACGAGCGCTGCTGAGTTACGCTGGTACGATCCGCTCACCCAGCAGCATCTCGTGCTGGGGCGGATCAGTGGCGATTTTCTGGTTCAGGCGACGTTTGTGCTCCGCGCCCAGGGGATGCCGGCCCTGGAAGTGCCCTATCGGATCAATGCCAGTTACGGCCTGACCGCCCTGTCACCGGCGCACATTGAGCGCCTTAGAGCCGCCGGGTACGTTGATTGGGTCGAGACGTATGTGCTCGCTTCCCCCGAGGTCCGTCCACGCTGAAGCGCTACTCGATTGGCGAGCGGCAGGCCGGGTCGCTACTCGCCTGGAAGGGTTGCTTGAACGTGAGCAGCAGATACCTTGACGTTATTCGTGGTCAACGCCGCCGGGGCGGCTGGCAGTTTTCCGCCAAGACGCTGCTGGCCATCCTCGCCGTCATTGCGATGCTCGGCTCCGCAGTGTACTGGTGGGGCGTTCAGAGTCAGTTGACCAACAACTGGATCGTGGCCGCAGCCTTTACCGCCATTCTCGTGCTCGCGCCCCCGAGCCTGACCTCGTTCCTCATCCCCTGGTCGCCCGGGGGGATGTTGCTGCAACGCATTAATGCGCGGACGATTGGCTATACGGTGGTTATCGGCGCCGCCCTGTACCTCCTGTACTACTCCTTCGAGATCCAGTACTCCTGGTGGGCCGCCCAGGAAGCTGTGGCTGAAACTGGCCTGATCCTGCAACAGGTGATCATTGGTATCATCGGGTTTATTATTATCCCCGCCTTGCTCTGGACGCCGGTGACCAGCGAGGAGCTGTTCGAGCAGGTGCGTCAGGCCCATCTGGTGCGTCGCTACGAGTTGCAAACTCAGGCCGACATTGCCATTCTGCGCGCCACCTTGCTGCGCGCCCAGGAAAAGACGCTGCGCGGCTTCGCCAACCTGACCATCCAGGAACGCGAAGAACTGGCCGGGGTGATGCGCGGCCTGGTGAAGGGTATCGATCAGACGCTCCGGGACATCAGCGAATCGGTCAGGACGGTCAGTGGCGCGACCATTCCGTTCAGTTCATTAGAGGATAACGAAGATATTCGCGGCTATCTCGAGTATATCAGCGAGAGCCTGACCGAGAGCACGCTCCTCTCTCACTCCGGCGGCCAGGCCGAATCGCGTTCGGTGCAGGCCTACGATGATCAGCGCTTCGACGATTCCGGCTATGAGGGCCAGCGTCTGCGCCCTGGCCGCTCGTGGTAATCGCCGGCTACGCCCCTAATCCGTAGCAACGCTTGTATCGGCATCCACCCCAGGATGCAGCCTGGCGCCTCTATGGACACCTACCACTTCAGCACCAGCCGACGCCTTTCCGAACGCGACCTGTTCGACCTTGCCGATGCTCTGGCCCTGCACCTCCACGAGACGCTGGGTTCGCGGGTTTACCTGCTTGCGCGCGCCGATGTCGCCCAGCTTATTGAGCAGTTTGTTGACGACCTGCTGATCGAAGACCAGCAAGATGTCGCCTGGATCGTCTGGCATCTCTTCCAGGAGGCCTGCGAGTGGGAACTGCGCGGGTAGACACCGCTGCTGAACTTATCCGCGTGGGCATCTACGGTGGCACGTTCGATCCGATCCACATCGGACACCTGGCGATCGCTGAAGAGGCGCGCTGGGCCCTCGCGCTCCAGCAGGTGCGCTTCGTTCCCGCCGCCCACCAGCCGCTCAAAGGCGCCTTGCCCGGCGCAACTCCTGCCCAGCGCCTGGCAATGATCGGTCTGGCCTGCGCCGATAATCCCGCCTTTGTCCCCGATGACATCGAGCTGCGCCGCCCGCCACCCTCGTATACCGTTGAAACCCTCGAGCACCTGCGCGCACGCTTCGGTTCCGGCGTTGAACTCTGGTTCATCGTAGGCGCCGATGCCGCCTGCGACCTGCCGCGCTGGCGCCGCATCGCCGACGTGGTGGCCCTCGCCCGCCTCGCCATCGTCGGACGTCCGGGCCATACCTTCGATCCCCTCGCCTTCGAACAGGCCGTGCCGGCGGGTGCGGGGCGCTATGTCCTCCTCGATGGCCCGCAGCTCGACCTCTCCAGCACCACCATCCGCCGCCGTATTGCCACCGGCCGACCGGTGCGCTACCTGGTGCCTGAAGCAGTTCGCCAGTACATCACCGACCACGGCCTGTACCGCGAGGATCCTGGCTATGCCTGACCCCGCCGAACGACTGCTGGCCGAGACCGCCGCAGCCTGGGGGTTGCCCCTCAACCCGGCCCAGCTCCGCCAGTTCGCGGTCTACACCGACGAACTGCTCGCCTGGAACGCCCACACCAACCTCACCGCTATTACCGACCGCCCGGCAATCTACGTGCGTCACTTTCTCGACTCGCTGGCGCTGGCCCGTTTCTGGGGTCCCCCACCGGCAACCCTGGTTGATATCGGCACCGGCGCCGGTTTTCCTGGCGTGCCGCTGAAGATCCTTCACCCCGCCCTGGCCCTGACCCTGGTCGAGTCGGTGGGCAAAAAGACCGCCTTTCTGACCCACCTCGTTGGCGTCCTGGGGCTGGAGCAGGTGCGCGTCGTCACTGCACGCGCCGAGGCTCTAGGGCGCGATCCGGGAGAGCGGGAGCGCTACGATGTGGCCACGGCTCGCGCAGTGGCCGACTTGCGCGTGCTGGCCGAATACGCCCTGCCACTGCTGCGCGTTGGTGGCCTGTTACTGGCCCCCAAAGGCGCCGACGCAGCCCGGGGAATCGAAGCGGCGCGCCGGGCAGTGACCCTCCTTGGCGGAACGATCGAGCAGGTGGTCCCGATCGAATTACCGGGCGTCGAGCCACGCACCCTGGTGGTGGCGCGAAAAGTGGCCCCCACCGACCCGCGCTACCCGCGCCCCGTCGGCACGCCCGCGCGGCGCCCGCTGTGAAGACCCTGGTCGCAGCGTTCGCGTCACAGCGCACCTGAACGCCTTGCGCGACCATCTGCAATCCGACATCTACAATCTCAAGCGGTAGACGCCCGCGTTGCCGGGCTTGCGCGAGCACCCCGCCGCTGAACACGTATCGTCATCTCCTGGTTGGCGCATGGTACCGCAAGCGTGCTAGAATGTTAGAGGCTTTCTGCCAAACCAGTTTCACCCCCGGAAGAGGTACGGTCCGTCACCGGCGTTCGATATGGCCCAGTCGTAAGAAGGAGTTGACCATGTCCATCCTGAGCCGCATCAGTGATCTGATCAGCGCCAACGTCAATGCGATGCTCGACAAAGCCGAGGATCCGGAAAAGATGGCGAATGAGTACCTGCGCCAGCTCACCAACGAACTGTACGAGGTGCGGACCGGCGTGGCCGCGGCGATGGCCGATGAAACCAAGCTTGAGCAGCGCCGCATCGCCAGCCAGGCCGAGGTAACCCAGTGGGAGTCGAAGGCCGAGGCTGCTCTGCGCGCGGGCGATGAAGAGCTCGCCAAAGCGGCGCTCGCCCGCAAGGTGCATGCCCAGAAGCTGGCGGAACAGTATCTGGCCCAGGAGAAAGCCCAGGAAGAGCAGGTCAACGCTATGCAGGAGGCCCTGGTGCAACTCGAGACCCGCATTGCCGAGGTGCGGGCCAAGAAGGAGTTGATCATCGCCAAGAAGAACCGCGCCCAGACCCAGGAGGCTCTGCAGCGCACCGCCCAGACCATGGGCCGCATCTCGGCCATTGATAAGCTCGAACAGCTCGAAGAGAAGGTAGATGACCGGGTCGCCCGCGCCGAGGCGATGGCCAAGCTCGAGCAGGGGTCGCTCGAGGCCCGCTTCCAGAACCTCGAGCAGCAGACCGCCGTCGATTCGGAACTCGCCGAACTCAAGCGCAAGCTGGGCATGGCCTGATCCAGCGGCGTTTGGGGGACAGTAACCAGAGGGCAAGCCCCGCGCGGCTGCATCGCGCAGCACCAGGAATGCAGTGGGGAGGGTCAGGGAAGGGTTGCGCCTTTCCAGACCCTCCCCTTGTGCGTGATCGGGGCGCGCCCTGGCGGGCCGGCTCGCGCGCTAACGCGCCGGCTCGTAGCAGGCGCGGCAGCGGGCCTCGTACAACTCCAGGCCACCAACGACGATCGTCGGCGCATCGGCCGGCGCCGGCTTACCGTTAATCAACCGCTGCGAGCGCGTGGCATAGGCGCCGCAGCGGGCACAGATGGCGTAGAGCTTGTCCACCTGCTCTGCAATCGCCATCAGATGCATCATCGCCGGGAACGGCTCGGCCCGGTAATTCTGATCAAGGCCGGCGATGATGACCCGTAAGCCGCGATCGGCTAATGCCTGGCACCCGGCAACAATCGCCTCTGGCTCATCACTCAGAAAGTGCAGCTCGTCCAGCGCAATCACCTGGACGTCATCCGCTCCGGCGAGTACCTCGGTGATCGAGCTGACCGGCACCGCCTCCAGGCGCGCGCCGGCGTGGCTGGCCACGTGCCGCGCGCTGTAGCGGGTATCGAGCCGCGGGGTGAAGATGCGACAGGGCTGGCGGGCAATCATCACCTGACGCATACGCCGGATCAGTTCTTCTGTTTTTCCGCTGAACATGCACCCGCAGATCACCTCGATCCGTCCGCCGGTACTGGGTCGTGTCATTGCGGTGTTGCTCCTTACTTCCGTGATTCTGTGCCCCGGTTATGCGGCTGCGCCGCACCATGACAAGATAAACAGGGGGGCCCGGGCGGGCTGCACCCTTCCACTCCTCCCGCGCGGAGGGCGCCCCGCACATCAGGCGCCATTCGCGGGGCGCACACCGCCGCGATGACCATGGGGTATCTCTGGGAGGGCCGCCCCCTCCCTGGCCCTCCCCCGCTGGGGGAGGGAACCGGGCGCCCCCCTCAGGGAGGGGGTTGGGGAAACCCGGTTTCCCCATGTCCCAACCGCTGGTGGGAGCGGCTGGCGCCCCACAGGCAGGGGCGCGGTTCGACAGGCTCACCGCAGGTGGGGAAACCCGGTTTCCCCGTATTTTCACCTCAGGCACCATTCGCAGGGCGCACAACGCCGGAATGAAAATAACTATTCTTGGGAGGGCGCAGCCCTCCCAAACCCTCCCGCGCGAGGACTATTTTCACGTTAGACGTACGACTGCTCTTGCCGAAGCCCGCCGCAGGCTGCTATACTCCTGATCAGGCCAGTTACGAACCACCTGTCGCATCGTGAAGCCGCATAGTGGGCAGGAGACCCCGATGAGCACCAGGCAGATCCGCTGGAGCGCCAGCCCCGAACTTACCGCGCTGCTGCGGCGTTACTACAACGGTGAGGCCGAACTCTGGGGCGAGGTGCAGGCTTCCGTTCATCGGGAGTTGATGGCCCGCGGACTGGCCGTGTTCCCGCGCCATCTCCGCTTTCGCCGGACCGAGACCGGCTACGAGGTCATGGTCGAGGATGCCGAGGAGTACCTGACAGGCCTGTAGCCCCAGGCTACGCCGAACCCGCACGCCGCGCAGGGCCTGCACAGAGCGGCGCGGGGAGGACCTTCGGCCTCCCCCTTGCGCGCGCCACGGCTTGTCGAGCGATTATGCGCCACGTTCCTCATACTGGCGGCGATAGTACTCCAGATACTCTCCCGACTTGATTGGCCGCCACCAGGCTTCATTCGCCACGAACCAGCGCACCGTCTTCTCCAGCGCCTCGTCAAAACTGTGGCGCGAGCGCCAGCCCAGGGCGCGGAGCTTCGAACAGTCGAGGGCATAGCGCCGGTCGTGCCCGGCCCGATCGGTCACGTGCTGGATCAGGCTGCGCGGCTTGCCCAGGAGATCGAGGATCTTGTGCGCCATTTCAATATTCGGCGTTTCGACCTCGGTGCCGACGTTGTACACCTCGCCGAGTTGCCCGCGGTGCAGCACCGTATCAATGGCCTCACAGTGATCAAGCACATACTGATAGTCACGCACCTGCAAGCCATCACCGTAGATCGGCAGGGGCAGATTATCAATGGCATTGGTGGTGAAGAGCGGAACCGCCTTCTCCGGGTAGTGATAGGGACCGATGTTGTTTGAGCCGCGCGTTGTCGTGACGGGCAGGCCGTAGGTAATAAAATAGGCATACACCAGATGTTCGGCTCCAGCTTTGCTGGCCGAGTAGGGGCTGCGCGGCTCCAACGGGTCGCCCTCGCGCGAGCGCCCGGGCGCGGGGATCGCCCCGTACACTTCGTCGGTGCTGATCTGGTGGAAGCGCTCCAGACCGGCCTCACGCGCCACCTCCAGCAGTGTCCACGTGCCATTGACATTCGTGGTCACTACTGCGTCCGGAGCCATGATCGAGCGATCGACGTGGGTCTCGGCGGCGAAGTTCACGATGGTATCAATAGCGTGCTCGCGCACGGCTGCGCGCACCGCCTGTATGTCGCAGATGTCGCCCTGGACGAAATGAAAGCGCGGGTTGGCCGCGACCCGCTCCAGGTTCTCACGGCGCCCGGCATAGGTCAGCTTGTCGAAGACCACAATGCGGTAATCGGCGTGCGTCTCGAGCATGTAGTGAACGAAGTTGGACCCGATAAAGCCGGCTCCGCCGGTGATCAGCAGGTTGCGCATAGTTGCTCCAGAGTGTTGATGGATTGCCACGGTGGTCAGCCATCAGCATACTAGCACATCAACCTAACCGCCATCGGGAAAAAGGTCCCCCTCTGTGGGTGAGTTCAGGGGCGGACAGAACGCATGAGCGCCGACGGGCGTGATGGCGTTGGGATGCGCTGGTTGGTCCCTCACCCCCTCCCCCTCTCCAGCTTCGCTGGAGAGCCTGCGCTGAGCCTGTCGAAGCGGGGAGACCAGAGCCGCGCGCGGGGGCGTTCCAATGCGGTACAAGCCCCATTCGCTCGGATGTGCTGTCCGCCCTTAACCTGTGGGTGAGGTGAGGGCGCGATTCTTGGCCCGCGACTCATCGGCCAGGCGCGCTTTGTACTCCAGCATCCGGGTCAGGAGGGCCGGGTCACTGGTAGCCAGGATCTGCACCGCCAGGAGGCCGGCGTTGCGCCCACCGCCAATGGCCACAGTGGCGACCGGCACCCCGGCGGGCATCTGCACGATGGAGAGGAGCGAGTCGAGACCGTTGAGGGCCTTGCCCGGCACAGGCACGCCGATCACCGGGAGCGGCGTGCAGGCAGCAAGCATCCCCGGCAGGTGCGCTGCGCCTCCCGCCCCGGCGATGATCACCCGCAGGCCGCGCTCGTGGGCCGTGCGCCCGTACTCGATCATGTCGTGTGGCGTGCGGTGCGCCGATACCACACGCACCTCGCAGGACACGCCAAAGTCCGCGCATACTTCGGCCGCTTCGCGCAACACAGGCAGATCGCTGTCGCTCCCCATCACAATGCCGACCACTGGCGCCATAGCTTACCCCGCAGATTCCAACCTTGCGTTGACTGTGCGGATTCGCCGCATCTCATGGAGGGACGCAGCGCCTCAGAGATCCACGCTATCGGCAGCGCGGCGCGCTACTGCCTCGGCTTCGGCCAGTGTGGCACCGAGGGCGGTAATGTGCCCCATTTTACGCCCGATGCGGTTTTCGCGCTTGCCGTAGAGATGCACATGCGCCCCCGGCACCGCCAGCGCCTTGCGGAGAACATCACCGCGTACCGGGCCATGGTACTGACCGAGAAGGTTGACCATGACCGCCGCTGGCGCGCGCAGGTCGGTCGGCCCGAGTGGCCAGCCGAGCACGGCTCGCAGGTGGTTCTCGAACTGGGAGGTCACGCAGGCTTCGATGGTATAGTGGCCCGAGTTATGGGGCCGGGGGGCCATTTCGTTGTAGAGCACGCGCCCATCGGGAAGTTCAAACAGCTCGACGCCGAAGATGCCGATGCCCTCCACAGCTTGCACAGCGCGCACGGCCAGTTCCGTGGCCGCAGCGGCCTCGCCGGCAGGCATAGCAGCCGGCGCGCGCACGATATGGCAGATGTGATGACGCTGGATCGTCTCGACCACAGGATAGGCGCGCGTCTCACCGTCGCGGGTTCGCACCACCATGACCGCCAGTTCGCGGGCGAAAGGCACCCAGGCCTCCACCAGCAGCGGGCTGCCGCCGCGGGTCAGGCGTTCCCACGCCGGGGGCACGTCATCGGCATGGCGCACCGTCGCATTGCCATAGCCGTCGTAGCCGTTGCGGCGGGCCTTGAGCACCATCGGCCAGCCAAAGGCCGCTCCGGCAGCTATCACTTCCTCCGGGTCGGCAACGGCGCGGAAAGGCGGCAGGGCAAGCCCGGCTGTGGCGATGCGCTCCTTCTGCAAGAGCTTGTCCTGCACCACCGCGACGGTCACCGAGGAAGGCGCGACAGGCACGCCCCACTGCTCAAGTCGGGCAAGGATCGCCGCATCAACGAATTCGTTTTCGAGCGTCACCAGATCGCTCTGGGCAGCGAAACGCTCAAGAGCCGCCGGGTCCTCCCAGGCGCCGACGATCTCGCGCTGGGTCAGCCGGCCGGCAGGACTATCGGCAACGCGCTCGAAGATCGTGGTTTCGAGGCCCAGCGAAATGGCCGCCTGGGTCAGCATCTGGGCAAGCTGACCACCGCCAAAGATTCCAATACGCTTCATAGGAACGCTATAATGGTATAATCACTGCGGTAACGCTGGCCGCCTGGAGCGGCCCTATCCGAAGGTTCTGCATGGCCGGTCCATCACGCAGCTCCCGTCGCCGCCAACCTGTTCGCAGCCCGCAGCGCCGCCCTGCTGCGGGACGCACCGTCGAACCACCAGATTATTCCCGCGACTATGCCTATGTACAGCAGGATCTGATCCTTATTGCGATCATCGGGGGCCTGCTCCTGGCGGTTATGATCGGCGCATCGTTTATCCTCTGAGGTGAACATAGGGGAAACCAGGTTTCCCCACCTGCGGTGAGCCTGTCGAACCGCACCCCTGCCTGTGGGGCGCCAGCCGCTCCCACCAGCGGTTGGGGGTTGGGGAAACCGGGTTTCCCCATGCCCCTCCCTGAGGGGAGGATTTGGGAGGGCTGCGCCCTCCCAGGAATACCTCCGTGTTTCAGAAACGGCTCATCGAGAGCAAGTAAGGAGGGGGCGACCAGCAGTGGCGCCCCCTCCTGACCGTCAGAGACGGAAAGCTACGCATCTTCCCCATACAGCTCTTTGAGCAGGCTGGGTTTCTGTGGTTGCTGGTTGCGCTCCTCGCGGCGCTTCTGCATATCGGCCTGATGCGCCTGGGCGGTGCTCAAACGCCGCATAAAGCGGTCAACCTGCCCGGCCGTGTCCACGATCCGTTGTTCACCCGTGTAGAACGGGTGGCAGTTGGAACAGATCTCGACCCGCAGATTGCGGCGCGTCGAGCCGATGGCCCAGCGCGTGCCGCACGTCGTGCAGACGATCCCGTCCATATGGTACTGGGGATGAATTCCCTTTTTCACCTGCGTGCTCCTCATGCGAGACCGCCAGCGTGCGCGGCCCGGTAGCCTCTTGTGCGACGACCAGTTCAATCGGCGATGGCGCTCTCGCCCGCCTGCTCGACCGGAATGACGCTCACCATCTTCTGGGTTCGCGAGTAGGGTTGGAACTTGACCGTGCCCTCTACCAGGGCGTAGATCGTGTAGTCGCGGCCCAGACCGACGTTCATCCCGGGGCGGATCCTGGTGCCACACTGACGCACGATGATGTTGCCGGGCACCACGTGCTGGCCACCATACACCTTGACGCCGCGCATTTTTGGATTGCTGTCGCGGCCATTACGTGAACTGCCAACACCTTTTTTGTGTGCCATTGTCGGTATCTCCTCTCAGCCGTCCATGCGGCCGCGCCGCACAAGGCTAGAATGAAAACTATATCTTAGCGAAAACCTGTCTGCAATCGAGCCAGCTCTTCCACGGGCGGTCCAGATCGTCAGACCAGGATCTCGGTAATCTGCACCTGGGTGTAGCGCTGGCGGTGGCCGGTCCGGCGGCGATAACGCTTCTTGTTGCGGTAACGAAACACAACGATCTTCTCACCTCTGGTCTCGCCAAGCACCTCGGCACGCACCTTGGCGCCGGCCAGAGTGGGCGAACCGACCTGTACGGTGTCACCATCGCCGATCAGCAGCACCTCGCCAATCTCAATCTGGCTGCCGGGCGTGGCCTGCTCGATCAAATCGAGCAACAGGACCTGACCCTGCTCAACGCGGTACTGCATCCCGCGGTCACGAATGATCGCATACACGAACGTGCTCCTTCGATCCCTATGCAGCGTAAACTTCAACTCGGGGGAAACCAGGTTTCCCCTATGCCCCTGCCCGCCAGGGTGTCAAGCGACCGCGGAAGCGGTTGGAGGGCGGGGAAACCGGATTTCCCCACGCCCCTCCCTGGGGGGAGTGTGAGGAAGCCGGATTTCCCCCATGCCCCTGCCCACCAGCGTCTCAAGCGACCGCGGAAGCGGTTAGAGGGTGGGGAAACCCAGTTTCCCCACGCCCCCCCTGGGGGGAGAGTGAGGAACCCGGATTTCCCCCATGCCCCTGC
>CAKZKA010000304.1 GCA_937120965.1 uncultured Chloroflexota bacterium | reverse complement strand
TGAACATGGGGTATCTCTGGGAGGGCCGCCCCCTCCCTGGCCCTCCCCCGCTGGGGGAGGGAACCGGGCGCCTCCCCTCAGGGAGGGGCGCGGTTCGACAAGCTCACCACAGGTGGGGAAACCCGCTTTCCCCGTATGCTTACCTCAGCGATTGCGCTTACCCCGGGGCACCGCAGGCGCCTGACGGCCACGCGGCGTAGACGACCCGGACTGAGGGCCAAGCGACTGGCGGATCTTCTCTGCCTCGGCGGCAATGGCCGGATTTTCGGGCAGCGGTTGGGCAATGCGCGGCGCATCCCCGGCCTTCGCCCCGGGTCCGGGGGCCGCGGCGGCGAGCAGGTGCATAATCTCCTGCTCGCGGCCCATGTGGCACTGCTTGAACTTCTTGCCCGAGCCACAGGGGCAGGGATCGTTGCGCCCGGGCATGGGGGGCGCCTTGCGTCGGGCAGGCTTACCGGCGACAGTTGCCATCTCGCTGCTGCCGCCGGCCTGCTGGGCCATAGCCAGGCGCGCCTGCTGTTCGGCCTCGATCTGCCGCAGGTAGCGCTCGTAGGCAAAGGTCTGGTTGATAATCTGGTACACCACGTCGCGGGTGATGTTCTCCTTGAGTTGCTCGAACATCTGGAACGACTGGCGGCGGAACTCCACCAGCGGGTCGCGCTGGGCGAAGGCCTGGAGCGAGATACTCTGGCGCAGCTCGTCCATCGCCGTCAGGTAATCGATCCACTGACGATCGATGGCCGCCAGCATCATCCGCTGCTCGACGAAGCGCATCGTCTCGGGGCCGATGACCTTCTCGCGCTCGGCGTAGGCCTGCTCCAGTTGTTCCACCAGCCAGATTTCGATCTCATCGCGACTCTTGCCCTCGAGCGTAGCGCTGCTCACCGACGCCGACAGGAGCGGGTTGATCTGACGGTAGTGGCGCAACAGCTCCGCGATATCCCAGTCCTCAGGCTGATCGGCCGGCAGGTGTTCATCTACCAGGGCGGCGATCTCTTCGCCGATCATCTGCAAGATCTGATCGTGAACATCCTTGCCGTCGAGGATCTCGCGCCGATCCTTGTAGATGATCTGGCGCTGCTTGTTCATCACATCGTCGAACTCGACAGTGTGCTTCCGAATATCGAAATTGTACCCCTCGACGCGGGTCTGGGCGCTCTCGATGGTACGGTCGAGGATGCCCGCCTCCAGGGGCACTTCTTCGTCCAGGAAGCGATCCATCAGGCCGCGAAGGCGTTCGACCGGGCCAAAGCGCCGCAGCAGCTCATCCTCAAGCGAGAGGAAGAAGCGTGAAGAGCCGGGGTCGCCCTGGCGACCCGCGCGGCCACGGAGCTGGTTGTCAATGCGCCGAGCCTCGTGACGCTCGGTGCCCACGATGTGCAACCCGCCGAGGGCGCGCACCTCATTGCCCTCGGCCTCGGTGATGCGCTTTGCCTCCTCCCAGGCAGCGCGCTTCTGCTCATGGGTGGCTTCCTCGAACTTGATGCCCTGCGCGGCGAGGATATCATCCACCAGCCCATCGGGGTTGCCGCCCAGCAGAATGTCGGTACCGCGGCCGGCCATGTTGGTTGCCACAGTTACCGCGTATTTGCGCCCGGCCTGAGCGACAATCGCCGCCTCCTTCTCGTGGTACTTCGCGTTCAGCACGCTGTGCTTGATCCCCGCCGCCTGGAGCAGCCGGCTCACCCGCTCAGAGGTCTCCACCGAAGTGGTGCCGATCAGCACCGGGCGGCCCTGTTCGTGCATCTCCTGCACCTCGCGCACGACCGCCTTGAACTTGGCGCTCTCGCTGCGGTAGACCTGATCAGGGTAATCCTCGCGGATCGAGGGCTTGTGGGTCGGAATCACCACCACGTCCAGGTTGTAGATCTTGCCGAACTCCTCCCGCTCGGTGTAGGCCGTACCGGTCATACCGGCGAGCTTGTGGTACATACGGAAGTAGTTCTGGAAGGTGATCGTCGCGAGCGTAACGTTCTCGCTCTTGATCGGCACACCCTCCTTGGCCTCAACCGCCTGGTGCAACCCGTCCGCCCAGCGACGCCCGGGCATAGCGCGACCGGTGAACTCATCAATGATCACCACCTCGCCCTCAGGGGTAACCATATAGTCGCGGTCGCGCTGGTAGATAAACTCGGCTCGCAGAGCATTCTCGACGTAGTGGGTCTTCTCGTAGTGTTGCGGGTCGTAGAGGCTCTCGCCTTCGGGGATGTTCAGCAGGCGCTCGAGACGCTCGATACCCCGCTCGCTGAGACTAATCGAGCGGGTGCGCTCATCAATAAAGAAGTCGCCATCGGGCGGCAGGCCCTCCTCCTTCATCTGCTTGGGCGTCACGCTGGAGCGCCGCAGGTTACGCACCAGGCGCGCCATCTGGCGGTAGAGGTCGCTCGACTTCTGCGCCGGCCCGGAGATGATCAGCGGGGTACGGGCCTCGTCAATAAGAATGTTGTCCACTTCGTCAACAATGGCGTAGTGCAACTCCCGCTGGACCATCTGCGCCTTATCGTAGGCCATATTGTCGCGCAGATAGTCGAAGCCGAACTCATTGTTGGTGCCGTAGGTAATATCGGCCAGGTAGGCCTCGCGGCGGGGTGCCGGGCGCCAGTGAACGAGCCGCTGGTCCTCGGGATTAGCGTTCGGATCGACGTAGTCCGGGTCGTAGATGGCGCTCTGTTCGTGGGCAATGAAGCCCACTTTCAGGCCGAGGAAGTGGTAGATTGGCCCCATCCAGCCTGCGCCAACTTTGGCCAGGTAGTCGTTCACTGTGACCAGATGGGCGCCTTTGCCTTCCAGGGCGTTGAGGTAGAGGGGCAGGGTCGCCACGAGAGTTTTGCCCTCACCGGTTTTCATTTCGGCGATCTTCCCCTGGTGCAGCACGATACCGCCGATGAGTTGCACATCGTAGTGGCGCAGGCCGATGGTGCGGCGAGCGGCCTCGCGCACGGCGGCGAAGGCTTCAGGGAGCAGATCATCGAGGGTCTCTCCGGCGGCCAGGCGCTCGCGGAAGGCGGCGGTCTTGCCCCGCAGCGCCTCATCAGAAAGGGCCTGATACTCCGGCTCGAGACGATTTATACTCTCAACCAGAGGCTTGATCTGGCTCAGGGCCTTGTCATTGCCATCGCCAACGATCTTTTTCAGCCAGTTTAACATTGCGTGTGCACTCCGTCGCCGTCCGGGTCTGTTTGCCACAGACAGCGGATGGTACAATTCTGGTCGCCCGGTCGCGGGCGCAGTAGGGAACGCGCAGTTCGCTCAACCACTACCAGAGGAGGGTCTGGCAGGGCTACGCCCTCGCAAACCCTCCTCTGCCCGCGTTCAAACCGCACTCATTATACCCGAGGGCACGAGCACGATACAAGAACACAGGGGCCAGGACAGGGGGCTATGGGGAAACCGGGTTTCCCCATAGCCCCCTGCGTGGGCGGGCCGCGCCCGCAGGCGCGGCCTGGCGGCGCTGGCGCAAGCCGGCCTCGCGAGGGAAGCCTCAAGCGTGCGCGCAACCATTGGCCCGATTAACCGGCGCCGCGCGCGTGCTGATGGCCTCGGTCAGCGTATGCAGCAGCTTCTCAGGAGTAAAGGGCTTCTGGATGAACCGCCCACCATGGGTGCGGAGGTTGTGTTCAACCCTCGCATCGTCGAGGTAGCCCGACATATAGACAACCGCGATCGTCGGTCGCCGCGCGCGGATGGCGCTGGCCAGTTGCACGCCGTTGAGGCCGTTAGGCATCACGATGTCGGTCAGCAGCAGGTCAATCGGGGCCGCATGCCGCTCGGCGAGCTTCAGGGCGTGATAGCCATCGCTGGCTTCCAGTACGGTAAAACCGGCCCGGAGCAAGATCTGGCTGGCTAGCTGGCGCACGGCAGCTTCATCTTCCACCAGCAACACTGTGCCGCCGGGATCTGGCAGGGGCACGGGCTGCAAGTCGTGGACGGTCGTGATCGGCGCCGTCGTGGATTGCGCGGGCAGATAGACCTCAAACGTTGTGCCGTGGTTGAGCCGACTGGCGAAACGGATGAAGCCGCCGCTCTGCTCTACAATGCCGTGAACCATGGCCAGACCCAGGCCCGTGCCCCTGTCGCGGGGTTTGGTAGTGAAGAACGGCTCAAAAATATGCGGCTGCACCTCCGGATCAATACCGATGCCTGTATCGCTGACGGTGAGTACGACGTAGGAGCCTGGCTGCATGTCGGCGGACGGGCAGGCACACGCGGCATCAGCGTAGTACAGGGCGGTCTGGATGATCAGATGCCCGCCGTGCGGCATAGCATCGCGAGCGTTGACCACCAGGTTCATCACCACCTGCTCGATCTGGCCGCGGTCGGCCAGTATCGGGGGCAGATTGTTGTAGAGCAGGATGGTGAGCGCCACATCCTCGCCAATCAGGCGGCGCAGCATATGCTCCATGCCGGTAAGCACCTGGTTGAGATTGAGCAACTCGGGTTGCAGCATCTGACGCCGGCTGAAGGCCAGCAACTGACGGGTGAGGTCCGCGGCGCGGCCACCCGAGCGGAGGATCTGCTCCAGCCCATGCCGGCGCGGATCGTCGGCGGGCAAGTCGTCGAGGAGCATGCTCACTTCGCCCAGGATAACTGTGAGCAGATTATTGAAATCGTGAGCAACACCACCGGCCAGCCGGCCCAGGGCCTCCATCTTTTGCAACTGCCGCTGCTCTGCCTCGATGCGCTGGCGTTCAGCCAGCTCCCGCCGGGCCTCTTCGTAGAGGCGCGCATTCTCCAGCGCAATAGCGGCCTGGGCCGCAAAGGCCGTGGCCAGGCGGGCGTGCTCGCCGGTAAAGAAGCCTACCTGGTGCTTGTCGAGGGTCACCATACCAATCAGGCGTTCGCCGAAGAGGAGCGGCACGCCCAGCCACGAGCGAATGGGATCGACAACAAACGGCTCGTTATTGAAATGCGGATAGGTCGCGGGAGCATCGTCGAGGATCACCGGCTTGCGGGTGGCGGCAACTTCAGCGTTGGGGGTGAGCCCCGGAGTAAGCGCGAAGCGGAAGCCAATCACCTGCTCACCGCGCCGCAGGCCGTAGGCGCCGATGATCTCAGCCGTGCCATCACGCACCACCTGGACTGAAGCACTGTCATACGGCACTACCTTACGCAACTCGCTCAAGATCAGGTCGAGCACCTGGCTCAGATCGAGGGTGGAGCTAAGGGCCTGCGTGGCAGCGCGCAGGGTCTCGGCCTCCTGGCGGCGACTCTCTGTGGCAGCCATCGCCTCGCGCAGGCGAGCTACCATGCCCTCGAACGTCCGCCCGAGGGCGCCGATCTCATCAGTGCCGGCCACCGGAATAGGCGCATGCAGATCGCCATTGCCTACGCGCTCGGCTGCGGCGGCCAGGGCGCGCACCGGGCGCGCGATGTCGCAAGCCAGACGCGCAGCCACCATCAGCGCGACCAGCAGAGCAACTGCGGTGATGATAAAAATCATGGCTTCGTTTTGCCAGATGGCGCCGCTTATTGCGCTGAGGGGTACGGTATAAATGACCGTCCATGGCGGTATGAGCCGATCATCAGACTGAACTCGCGCAAAGATCTGCAGCGCCTGCGGACGGTCCTCGGAAGCAATCAAAACGCCGTTAGCCTGATCGAGAATGCGCGGCCCATCGTGAGGATGAGTCTCCAGCAACCCGGGTGCAGGGGGCCTGGCGAACTGTCCGGCTCTGGATTCAAACAGGTAGGTTCCGGTCGCATTAACAATAGCGGTACTCACCCCGACTTCAGATACGATCAGCGCCTTGAAGAGCGCCTGCACCGGCAACTCCAGCGTTACAACAACCGGCTTGCCGGGGTCGTCCATTACTAGTGTGATCAGCGAGAGCAGGGGGTCATCTGATCTCGAGGAGGCGATCGGCGCGAGAGTGACACGCTGGTGGTCCATCGTGCCTGCTCCGGCCATCGCTTCGCGCGCCGCAAGGACCACGCTTTCCGGCGTCGGCTCGACCATTAGCCTCCAGGCGGAACTGTCGCCAGCAGAGCGCGCACAGACTCGTTCGGCAGCCGCCAGGGCGAACACACACAGCGCCTGATAAGGATTGCGAGCCTGCTGCAAAAAAGCGGCAAGATCCGCCGCCGGCGGATCTCCCGAGACAGGGAGGTTGTCCAGATAGTAGAGCAAAGACGGTGAGCGGGCAACAGCCAGCAGATCCGTCACCGCGCTTGCCACCAGGGCCTCAGTGACAGCCGCGTGACGCGAGGCGCGCTGCTGGTACTCGAGGCTGGTCCGCTCAAACAAGAGCGCGCGCACCTTCACCAGATGGAAAATCGAGAGGGTAAGAGTGGGGAT
The DNA here is from genome assembly GCA_937120965.1 of uncultured Chloroflexota bacterium. Lineage (GTDB taxonomy): Bacteria > Chloroflexota > Chloroflexia > Chloroflexales > Chloroflexaceae > JACAEO01. Next base: position 498 of record CAKZKA010000304.1, on the reverse strand, counting down.
CAGGAGCACCATAACGAAGGCCACAACCAGTTTGCGCTGAAGTGAAGAGTGGACCAGGAGTTTCATAAGCGCATCCGGTAATCAGGCTTGCTTCAGGTATTCTGACCAGACACAGGTTTTGCGTTCCACCTGATCGATCCATCAAGGTGGAGGCGAGAACCATACCGGCGGCGGCTCTGAACCCCGGGCAAAGTGGGACGGACACAACGGCGCCCCTATGCAGGAGAGAAACCGGCGGCGGCTCTGAACGCCGCCCCGGATATACCTCAAACCCGGGCATCTCAGCTTGACCGTCGCGCCAGCGATCTGCACCTCCTCCGACACGTCTCAAAGATATCGGGGTATGCGGGCCGGAGGCCTGCGCACCGGGCTGAACCACACGGGATGTGCCAGCAGCGCCTTTCAAACATTAGCCAGCGCAGCAACACAGCAGCCGGCTCAAGCCCGTCCACGAACTGTCGGGCTGGAAGACCCGATTCTGAACCATGCCGTAGCGCT
>CAKZKA010000303.1 GCA_937120965.1 uncultured Chloroflexota bacterium | reverse complement strand
TCACCTGCTCCGGGATAGGCTTCCTGGGACGCCGAGGGGAAATGGGCCAACGAATGGGAAACGAATAAACGAATGCGAGCGGCGTGTCTAACCCTGAGGTGAACATAGCCCGCGCGCGGGAGGGTGTGGGCGTGGTAGGGGCGCGGCGCCGCCGCGCCCCTACGCCCTCCCGGGAACCAACCCGCCCGCGGGGAGGGTTTGGGAGGGCGAAGCCCTCCCAGGAAAAACCCATGTTCATCGTGTCGTTGTGCGGCGCAGCCGCATGGATGACTGAGGTGAACATACGGGGAAAGCGGGTTTCCCCGGGCCCCTGCCTGCCGGGGTGTCAGGCGCCCCCACCACCGGTTGGGGGAGGGGGAAACCGGGTTTCCCCACGACCTTCTCTGAGGGGAGAGTTTGGGAGACGCAGCCCTCGCAGGGGTAAGTGTTCACATGTGGGGTAAGGCGTCACCCCGGGTGCGCGGGCGTCCCGCCCGCAATGGCCTGGATACGGGCAAGATGCCCGCGCACCGAGGAGAGGTGAGAACACGTACCTCGCAGGGACCATGCCCTAGAACGGAGTAAGCGCGAAGGTCAACACATACGCATAGGCAAAAATAAACGCCGAAAAATTCGCCAGCAGCGCCGCCAGGTAACCGCGCGAAAAGGTGGTGTGTCGCAGCAGCACCAGCACGAAGCCCTCGACGATCCAGGCAATCAGCAGCGCCAGCAGCAAGGCCAGGAAGATGTTCGGAACGCTGAGGATCAACTGGCTGAGCAGCACCAGCACCACTGCGGAGATCAGATTCGCGATCAGTGAGTCGCGAAAACTGCCGCGGAGGTTTGCCCACCTGGTTTGAAAGAGCATCAGTCCATCAATGACGATCGAGACGAGCAGAAAGACGTAGGGGAAGGTGCCGGCGGCGAGCAGACTGGTGTCAAGCATGGGTTGTGCCTGTGGGCGTATCGCGCGCGATGTTCAATGGCAGGACGTTCCTGGGAGGGCTTTGCCCTCCAAACCCTTCCCGCGAGGAGGGCTTGCCATCCTCTGCGGGAAGGGGTATGGGGAAATCTGCTTTCCCCTTGTTTAGCCTACGGTTCGATAGCTTCCCCCAGACGCTCGATCTGCGCGGCGAAGAGCGCTGCCGTCTGGAGCGCGGCGCTGAACATGGCGTCGCGGCTCAGGAGCCGCAGCTCGGCGGCGAGCAGGTCGGCCAGTGATGGCGCGACACAGCGGGTCAGCCGGCGCACCGGGGGGTGACCGGCCACCTCTGCGCTGGTGAGGATGTGCCCCTGCTCATCGGCGCGCTGCACCTGAAAATCGGCGGCCACGCCGTCGAGGGCGCGCAGGCGCAACGTGGCCAGGCCCGGCGCGGCGTCGGCAGCAGGGGTGACCGGCGTGATAATGATCGTTACCAGGCGAATGGCCCGCGGGCCGACGCCCACGGCCGGGCGGCGCAGGTGCAGGCGAAGCGCCGCGCCTTCGATGCTCACCGCGTCCTCCAGCGGCGTCCAGTCGAGACAGGCGGCGAGCCAGCCGGCTACCAGCAGGCCCGGGAGGGGATCGGGGCGGCCATCAACGGGCACGTAGCCGATGTCCACCTGGTCGAGCCGACGCAGGTGCGGCAGCAATGGGCGCGTGTCGAAGAACTGGGCGATGAGTTCGCGCCAGGGGGTGAGCGCCGCCCAGCCCAGGTCGCTCAAAGCGGCCCGGCGCGCCGCGCCCGACGGGGTTCCCGGGTCACGGTCGAAAGCGGCCATGCGCCCCAGGTCGCGCACGGGATTGCTCAGGTCACGGGAGTCGATGATCAGCCGGTCGATCACTCCGAGCAGGCGGGGGAGCAGCGGGTCGTCGAAGGGCGCCGGGCCAGGCAGCCAGAGGACCACCGGCAGGTCGGGCGCCAGCAGGGCCAGGATCAGCGAGGCGATCTGCGCCGTGACTGCGCCGTGGGCGTCAATGCTGATCTGCTCACCGCAGACCTGGGGCACGCCGGGGGCGCTCAGCAGGCAGTTGGCCTGCACCCAGGCGTCAATCCGCGGTGGTCCGTCCTCGGGGCGGCAGATCGCCAGCAGGGTGCGGTTGGGGTGGCTTGCCACCAGGTCGCGCACAACGGCGCTTATCCGCTCGGCCATGGCCGGGTCGGTGGCGCGGGCAATCAGGTTCAGGGTCAGCGCGCGGGTTACCGCCTGGCCGCCCGTCGCCGTCTCGGCGGTCTCCTGCCAGAGTCGCTGCAACTCGCCCTCAATTGTGGCGCTATCAACAAAGGGAAGCGTACTCATAGTCTGCGCCAGGCGCGGCCATCGCGGGCGATAAACGCATCGGCGGCGGCGGGGCCCCAGGTGCCGGCCTCGTAGTTGGGGAACGCCTGCGCCGGGCCGGCGGCCCAGCTCTCCAGAATGGGCGTGAGGAGCGCCCAGCTCGCCTCGACCTCATCGCGCCGCGTGAAGAGCGTGCTGTCGCCGAGCATGCAATCGAGCAAGAGCCGCTCGTAGGCCTCGGGTGAGGCGACCCCAAACGACGTGCCGTAGCGAAAATCCATCGTCACCGGGCGGATCTGGGCCTGGCCGGGCACCTTGGAGCTGAACTTCAGCGTAATGCCCTCGTCAGGCTGGATACGGATCGCCAGGACGTTCGGTTCGATATCGTTCACGGGCGTGCTGGCGAAGAGCAGCGTCGGCACGCGGCGAAACTGCACCGCGATCTCGCTCACCCGGCGGGGCAGGGCCTTGCCGCTGCGCAGGTAGAACGGCACCCCGGCCCAGCGCCAGTTCTCGACGAACAGCTTCAACGCCACGTAGGTCTCGGTCTGCGAGTCTGGGGCCACGCCGCGCTCGTCGCGGTAACCGCGCACGGGGCGCCCGCTGACGCTGCCGGGGCCGTACTGACCACGCACAGTCGCTTCGGAAGCGATCGGCTGGATCGCGCGCAGCACCTTGACCTTCTCGTCGCGCACTGCATCGGCATCGTAGGCCACCGGCGGCTCCATCGCTGTCAGGGTGAGCAACTGTGTGAGGTGGTTCTGGATCATATCGCGCAGGGCGCCGGCGCGGTCGTAGTAGCCGCCGCGGTCTTCCACCCCCAGGCTCTCGGCCACAGTGATCTGCACATGGTCTACATAACGCCGATTCCAGATCGGCTCGAAGATCCCGTTGGCGAAGCGGAAGACCAGCAGGTTCTGGACCGTCTCTTTGCCGAGGTAGTGGTCAATACGATACACCTGGCCTTCATCGAAGACGGCGAGGACCTGCCGGTTGAGGTCACGGGCGCTTTCCAGGTCGCGTCCGAAGGGCTTTTCGATGATGATCCGCGTCCAGCCGCCTTCGGGCGAGCGATTGAGGCCGTGGGCGCCGAGCTGGGCGATAATCTCCGGGTAGGCTTCGGGCGGCGTGGCAAGGTAGAAGACGCGGTTGCCGCCGGTGTCGCGTGTGGCGTCAATGGCGGCCAGACGCGCGGCGAGCCGCGCGTAGCCTGCGGGATCATCAAAACTGGCCCGGTGGTAGAAAATGCCCTCAGCGAAGCTGGCCCAGAGGGCCTCCTCGACCGGGCGTGCGCGCGAGTTCGCGTTCACCCCCTCGAGCAACACCTGGCGAAAGGTCGCGTCGTCCCACGCGCGGCGGGCGAAGCCCACCACGGAGAAGCCCCCCGGCAGGCGGCGCTCGCGGGCCAGGTTGTAGAGCGCCGGCACCAGCTTGCGACTGGTCAGGTCGCCGCTGGCGCCAAAAATGACCACCGTACATGGTTCCGGCGTGCGCCAGAGCCGCAGACCTGCCCGTAGCGGGTTCTCGAGAGGGGTGGCGACGCCGTCATTCATTGCGGTGCTCTGAGGTGAACATATGGGGAAGCCGGGTTTCCCCACCTGCGGTGAGCCTGTCGAACCGCACCCCTGCCTGTGGAGGCGCCAGCCGCTCCCACCAGTGGTTGAGAAATGGGGAAACCGGGTTTCCCCACCCCCCTCCCTGCGGGGAGGCGCCCGGTTCCCTCCCCCAGCGGGGGAGGGCCAGGGAGGGGGCGGCCCTCGCAAAGATACCCCATTCACGGTGTTGTGCGCCCCGCGCATGGGGCCTGAGGTGAACATATGGGGAAACCGGGTTTCCCATTCCCCCTCCCTGTGGGGAGGCGCCCGGTTCCCTCCCCCAGCGGGGGAGGGCCAGGGAGGGGGCGGCCCTTCCAGAGATACCCCATGGTCATCGCGGCGTTGTGCGCCATGCGCATGACCGTCTAACGTGAACATAGCCCGCCCGCGGGAGGTTTTGGGCGTAGGGGCGCGGCGGCGCCGCGCCCCTGCCCCCTCCCAGGAACCAACCCGCCCGCGGGGAGGGTTTGGGAGGGCGCAGCCCTCCCAGGAACAATACTATGTTCATTCTGGCGTTGTGCGCCATGCGCATGACCGTCTAACGTGAACATAGCCCGCCCGCGGGAGGGCGTGGGAGGGCTGCGCCCTCCGAGAACAATCCTGTTTCATTCCTGCGTCTTTACCGCATGCCCGCCAAACTGTTGACGCAGGGCTGCGAGCACCCTGGCGCTGAAGCTGTCCTCCTGGCGCGAGCGGAAGCGCATCTGGAGCGACAGGGTGATGATCGGCGCCGGCACATCCAGGTCAATCGCCTCCTGGACCGTCCAGCGGCCTTCGCCGCTATCTTCCACATAGCCGCGAATGGTATCCAGACCGGGGTCCCGGGCGAAGGCCCGTTCGGCCAGTTCCAGGAGCCACGAGCGCACCACGCTGCCCTGGTTCCACAGGTGGCTGATACGTTGCAGGTCAAAATCGTAGCGCGACTGGCGGAGGATCTCGAAACCCTCGGCGTAGGCCTGCATCATGCCGTACTCGATGCCGTTGTGGATCATCTTGACGAAATGGCCGGCGCCATGGGGCCCGCAGAGCATATAGCCATCGGGTGGGGCGAGGGTCCTCAACACCGGTTCGATATAGGCGAAGGTGTCGGGGTCGCCGCCGACCATGGTGCAGTAGCCCAGTTCCAGGCCCCAGATGCCGCCACTGACGCCGGCATCGAGGAAGCGAATGCCGTGGGCCGCCAGTTGCGCGGCGTGGGCGATGCTGGCGCGGTAGTTGTTATTGGCGCCGTCGATCAGTATATCACCGGGTTGCAGCAGCGGGATGAGCCGGTCAATATACTCGTCGGTGGCGCTCCCGGCCGGCAGCATCAACCAGACGACCCGGGGCGCGGGCAGGGCCTGAACCAGCTCCTCCAGGGTGGGCGCCGCCACGGCGCCGTGGGCATCTGCTAGCTCGCGCGCCTTCTCGAAAGTGCGGTTGTAGACCACCACGCGGTGGCCGCCCCGCAGCAGCCGGATGGCCATGTTTGCCCCCATCCGGCCCAGGCCGATCAAGCCGAGTTCCATATGTGCTCCTGAATGATGTGTTACCCGCGCCAGATGCCCATGCGGCTGCGCCGCACATTGACAAGGGGAAAACAGGTTTGTTTTTGAGAGGGCGCAGCCCTCCCAGGTCCTCCCCCGGGCAGGGTCGTGGTTCGGCAAGCTCACCACAGGTGGGGAAGCCCGGTTTCCCCGATCTTCACAGCAGGGCATTATACACTGTTCGGGTGTCCGTGTTCACACTTCTCCTGGGCGCGCGGGCATCTTGCCCGCATCCAGGCCATTGCGGGCGGGACGCCCGCGCACCCGGGGTGACGCCTTATACCATTTTAGATTTTGGATTTTGGATTGTAGATTGCCACGCCGGGCAGCACAACCCCTGAAACCACTTCAAGCAATGCGGCATCATCAACGGTAAGTGGTATTACCCCACATGTGAACACGTACCGTTCGGGTGCAGCCTCGCACCACCTGTGGTATGCTACAGCATAGCTCCAATGAATGCGACAGGGTGTTTGCAGGAGGTCGGGTCTTCCCGCGCCCTCTCACCGGGCAGGGCGCCGGGCAGCGCCATTACCCGGCACTGCCCGGCTGCGCGCCAGAGGGCCAGACCCTGCCCATCGGAATGGGCGTGGGGCAACCGGGTTGCCCCACGTGTTCACCTCAGGAAAAAAGGACTACCCATGGCCCACACGCGACGCGGCTGGGACCCGTCTCTCTGGGTCAGCCTGAAGCCTTTTGGCATGGGCGAGCAGCGCCCGAACAACTACCTGGAGATCTGGAAGGCGCTGGTGGAGAACCGCGACCAGTTGCCCTACGCCTGGCGCATCCTCAGCCAGGGCGTCTGTGATGGTTGCGCCCTTGGCACGGCGGGCCTGAGCGACTGGACCTTGAGCGGGGTGCATCTGTGCAATATCCGCCTGCGCTTGCTGCGCCTCAACACCATGCCACCCTTCGCCCCTTCGCTCCTGGCCGACGTGGGAACGCTCACCGGCGCGTCCAGCGGCGATCTGCGCGCCCTGGGCCGGCTGCCATGCCCGCTGGTGCGCCGGCGTGGCGAGGCCGGCTTCCAGCCGCTGAGCTGGGACGCGGCGCTGGATCTGGTGGCCGCGCACATCCGCAGCAGCGCGCCCGAGCGTCTGGGATTTTACCTTACCAGTCGCGGAATGCCCAACGAGAGCTACTACATGGCCCAGAAGGCCGTGCGGGCTATGGGCACGAACTCGATTGACAATGCCGCCCGGCTCTGCCACGCGCCCAGCACCGTGGCGCTCAAGGGTAGCCTGGGCGTAGGCGCTACCACCTGTTCCTACAGCGACTGGCTGGAAACCGACCTGATCGTGTTCATTGGCTCGAACGTGGCCAACAACCAGCCCGTCGCCACCAAATACCTTTACCATGCCCGGCGCAACGGCGCGCGCATCGTCTGCGTGAACAGCTACCGTGAGCCGGGGATGGAACGTTACTGGATTCCTTCTATCGGCGACAGCGCGCTCTTCGGCACAAAACTGGCCGAGACCTTCTTTCTCATCAATACCGGTGGCGACGTAGCCTTTCTCAACGGCGTACTCAAACACATCTTCGCCGAAGAGTGGCACGACGCCGACTTCGTGCGCCGCTGCACCAGCGGCTTTGCGGCGCTACGTGCCTGTCTCGACGAGCAACACTGGGACGAGCTGGAGGCCGAGGCGGGCATAAGCCGGGCCGAGATGCGCCAGATGGCCGAACTGGTGCGCGACGCAAAGCGGGCCGTGTTTGTCTGGAGCATGGGGGTGACCCAGCACGCGCACGGCGAGGACGGGGTACGAGCGATCCTCAACCTGGCGCTGAGCAAAGGCTTCGTCGGGCGCCCGGGCTGCGGCGTGATGCCCATCCGCGGCCATTCGGGGGTGCAGGGTGGCGCGGAGATGGGCGCCTACGCGACGGTGTTCCCCGGCGGCGAGCCGATCAGCGAAGCCGCCGCCAGACGCCTGGAGGCGCTGTGGGGATTCCGTCCGCCCACCCAACCGGGTATGACCACCCCCGCGATGCTCGCGGCCGCCTCACGGGGCGAACTCGATGTGCTCTTCGCTGCCGGCGGCAACTTTGTGGAGGTGATGCCTGATCCGGAGCATACCCGCGCGGCTCTGGAGCGCATTCCGCTGCGCGTGCACATGGACATCGCGCTCTCCAGCCAGATGTTGATCGAGCCGGCCGATACGGTGCTGCTCCTCCCCGCAACCACGCGCTACGAGATCCCCGGCGGCGTTACCGAAACCAGCACCGAGCGGCGGGTAATTTTCAGCCCGGAGATCCCTGGCCCGCGTGTGCCGCAGGCCCGCTGCGAGGCCGAGGTCTTCGCCGATCTGGCCGCCCGTGTGCGCCCTGATCTGGCCCACCGGCTGCGCTACCGGGGGATGGCGGCGATCCGCGAAGAGATCGCCCGGGTGATCCCCTTCTACGACGGCATTCAGTATCTGCGCCGGCAGGGCGACCAGTTTCAGTACGGCGGGCCGCGCCTCTGCGCAGGCTGGCGCTTTCCCACGCCCGACGGCAAGGCGCGGTTTACGCCCGTGACGCCGCCGCGCACCGTCGTGCCGGAGGGCATGTTCCGCCTGAGCACCCGCCGGGGGAAGCAGTTCAACACCATCGTGCACGAGCAGCGTGACGCGCTCAACGGCGCGACCCGCGACGCAGTGCTGATGAACGCCGCTGACGCTGCGCGCCTCGGGCTGCGCGACGGCGACGCCGTGCGGCTGGTGAATGAACGCGGCGAGTATCGGGGCCGGGTGCTGCTGGCGCCCCTGCGCCCGGGCAACCTCCAGGTTCACTGGCCCGAAGCCAATCATCTGCTCAGCCGTGACACCTGCTCGCCTGAGGCCGGCATACCTGATTACAACGCTCTGGTACGGGTCGAACGCGCATGAGTCGAGCGCCCCGGCTCGCCGTAGCGGGCCAGGGCGCCATTTGACGAACTCACCCCGGGAAGCGGGTGACCTTGCCAGGGTATCAAAATCCTGGCCTCGTTTGAGACGGGGCCGGATACACACGGTCGCGCCGTCGCCTCAGAACCTCCTGCACCTGGGGCGCCACCAGCTCATTAACCACCAGGGCCACGGCCCAACCCATGAACGCTCCAGCGAGCATGCCAACGCCGATGATCACGGCAATAACTGAGGAGGAACTCGGCGGCAGCGAGAGCAGATCTCCCGCCGCAGGGAGGGGAGGTTCATGACCAGGCGCGGAGCTCAGCGAACTATCGTCTGGACATTCGAAGACGCCGTCGGGCGCTCTCGCCGTGACGAACTGGCGGTTGAAGAACCGCTCGAGTTTCGGGTGCGCGCAGGAGGGGCGCAGCGCAGCCTGGCCATCACCATGCGCACGCCTGGCAACGACTTCGAACTGGCTGCGGGCTTCCTCTTTAGCGAGGGGCTTATCGCCGATCGCCATGCTATCGCGCAGATCGCCTACTGCGTGGATCCCCGGCTAGACGGCGAGCAACGCTACAACATCGTCCAGGTAGTGTTGCGGCAGGATGACGTGCCCGATCTGGCAACCTTCACCCGGCACTTCACGGTGGGGAGCGCCTGCGGGGTATGTGGCCGCGCGGGGCTGGATACGCTGCGGGGGCGTGGCTGTACGCCACTGGCCCCGGGGCCTTCGATCCGCCCTGAGGTGATTACAGCGCTGCCGCAGCAACTCCATGCTGCCCAGGGGCTGTTCAGCCGCACGGGAGGGCTGCACGCCGCTGCGCTCTTCGACCCGGCGGGCGCGTTGCTGGCCTCTCGCGAGGACATCGGGCGTCACAATGCCCTGGACAAACTGATTGGCTGGGCGCTCCTCGAAGGGCGCCTGCCGCTGACCAACGGGGTGTTGCTGGTGAGTGGCCGGGCCAGTTACGAGATCGTGCAGAAGGCCCTGGTGGCGGGCATCCCGATTGTGTGCGCCGTTTCGGCGCCGAGCAGCCTGGCGGTGCACCTGGCCCGCGAGTTTGGAATGACCCTGATCGGGTTCATCCGTGGCGCGCGCTTCAACGTCTATGCAGGGGTGGAACGGGTAGACGCGACGAGCGGTTCATCCTGACCTGAACATATGGGGAAACCGGGTTTCCCCACCCCCCTCCCTGGCGGGAGGATGGGGGAGGGCGTAGCCCGCCCACGACGCGCTCGAAGGAGCGTGGGGAAACCGGGTTTCCCCACCCCCCTCCCTGGCGGGAGGATGGGGGAGGGTGTAGCCCGCCCACGACGCGCTCGAAGGAGCGAGGGGAAACCGGGTTTCCCCATACCCCTGCCCGGGGAGGCGGCGCGCGATGCAGCCGCACGGATGTCTGGCGCAAACACAAATGGGAGGGGCGAACCCCTCCCATTCCACTGCGTCTACGCCACGCGATCAGCCGACGTTGATCGTGATCTTGCGCGGCTTCACCTCCTCGGCCTTCGGCACGCGCAGGGTCAGCACGCCGTGCTCCAGGCGGGCCTCGATGGCGTCGCCACGAACCGTGCTCGGCAGAGTGACGGTGCGGCAGAAGCGGCCATAGCGGCGCTCGATGCGATGGTAGTTGCGCTCCTGCTCCTCAACGCTCTTCTTCACCTCACCGCTGATCGAGAGCACACCGTTCTCGATAGTCACATTCAAGTCCTCAGCCTTCATCCCGGGCACGGCCAGCTCAACGATGTAGGCTTCGGGCGTCTCGCTCAGATCGAGTGCGGGCACGAAGCTGCCCTCGCGCGCGGGCGCCATCGGCACGAAGCTCTCCTCAAACAGGCGGTTTACCGCCTCGCGCAGCGTCATCGCCTCCTGGAAGGGATCCCAACGGGTCAGGTTCGTCATCTTGCCACCTCACTTGTGTGTGCGTTACTCTGGCAGTCCATTGCTGCACTTGCAGCGCCTTCGTTCTGGCGCTACTGTAACGCGGAAGTGTTAGATGAACGTCTAACCGATGTTAGAGGGGCGTAATAGCAGACGAGCGCCGCAATGAGCCTGATGTGAACATATAGGGAAACCGGGTTTCCCCACGCCCCTGCCTGCCGGGGCGCCTGGCGCCCCCACAGCGGTTGGAGGACGGGGCCACCGGGTTTCCCCAGACCCCTCCCTGGTGAGAGGGTTTGGGAGGGCGCAGCCCGCCCCTACGGCCCGGGCGGAAACTGGCTTTGTCCCGGCGTCTCGACGCCATCGCCGAGGACAATGCCGCTGTCGGTGATGACGTTACCGTAGGCGTCGGTCACGCGCAGCGTGTAGGGGCCAGGCCCCATATCGCGCCCGACGAAGTAGTTGTAGTCTTGCCGCACCAGCGGCAGCCATTGCCCGGCGGCGTTGCGGTACTCCAGCTTCACAAGCGGGTTGCGGTGGTAGCGCACCTGGATGGCTGTCCACCAGCGGTTGCTGCCCTCTTTGACGTGGTACGCGACATTGCGCCCCAGCTCAGGGCTGATCACGCGCCAGGTGATCGGCACGATGCCCTTCTCAAGAGGCGCGATGCGGGCAAAGGCCTGCGGGCTGAGGTCGAGATGGCCGCGGGTACACACGGCGTCGGGGCACTTGTCAACGATTCACACCACGACGCTGCCCAGTTCTCCGAAGACCTCGACATAGGCTCCGCAGTATACCGCAGCCGGACCGGCGGACGGGTTGCCTTCGGGGTCGGGGTTGCCATAGTCCTGATGGCTGATTGCGGCGACCATCAAATCGCCGGGCGAGGGGCCAAACGAGCAGTTTCCGTCGCCGGTGGCCGCGTAGTACGTTGCGCGCCCGGTGCGCAACTCGTTCTGCGGGCGGGCGCCGGCAGTGACCAGCGGCAGATGGACGGCGTTACGCGGTTGAGCCACGATTGCGGCCAGGCTGCCCAGCGCTGACAGCGCAGCTATCACGAGGAGAACGACACGTAGCGTATGGGGCATTGACGATCTCCCTTAACTCTTTTTAACCACAGCATGCCCCAGTTAAGCACATTTCGGCGGCGCGCGCATGCCGTCCGCCTGGTACCATGGTCCTCTCCAATGCTACAACCGGTCGAGTAGGGGTTCAAAGGGTACGACAGGCGCCCCACGAAGGCTCTCCTCGGGCAGGCGGCAGGCTACGCCCTCCCAAACCTTCCCGGTGGGGAGGGCTTGCCGCCCCATAGGCGGGAGTATGGGGAAACCGGGTTTCCCCGTGTCCCGTCCGCTGGTGGGAGCGGCTGACGCCCCCACAGGCGGGGATGTGGGGAAACCCGGGTTCCCCATGTCCCGACCGCTGGTGGGAGCGGCTGCCACCCCCACCGACAGGGGGATGGGGAAACCCGGTTGCCCCGTGTCCCGACCGCTGGTGGGAGCGGCTGGCGCCCCCACCGGCAGGGGGATGGGGAAACCCGGTTGCCCCATGTCCCGACCGCTGGTGGGAGCGGCTGGCGCCCCCACAGGCGGGGGTGCGGTTCGACAGGCTCACCGCAGGTGGGGAAACCGGGTTTCCCCGTATGTTCACATCAGTGTTTCGAGCCGCGCGATGTACCCTTCGAGCACGGCAAAGGCCCGTTGCACGGGTTCAGGGAAAGCCAGATCCACCCCGGCGTGGCGCAGGATGTCGAGGGGGTAGCGCGAGCTGCCGGCCTTCAGGAAGTCCAGGTAGCGTTCGGCGGCGCCGGGAACGCCGGCCAGCACCCCTTCGGCGAGGGCGTGGGCGCCGGAGATACCGGTGGCGTACTGGTAGGTGTAGAAGTTGGCGTAGAGGTGGGTGGAGAACTGCATCCAGGTCGCGCCGACGCGCTCGCGATCCATAACCACTTCATCGCCGTAGCCCTCGGCGAAGAGGTCGGCCATCAGGGCGATCAGGCTGTCGGCGGTGAGGGCCTCACCCCGTTCAACCCGTTCGTGGATCTCGAGTTCAAAGCGAGCCAAGGTGGGCATAACGAAGAAGTAGCGATGGAAGTTTGAGAGGGCCTCTTCGAGGATGCTGATCTGCGCGTGGCGTTCCTGAAGCCGGGTCAGGAGATGGGCGCGCACGAGGGCCTGGTTGAAGTTCGAGGCAACTTCGGCGAGAAAGAGGCCATAATTGGCATAGACGAAGGGTTGGGTGGCCCGCGTGTAGTAGGAGTGCATCGAGTGGCCCAGTTCGTGGGCCAGGGTGCTGAGGCTGAAGATGTCGTCGTTGTACGACATCATAATGAACGGGTGGGTCCCCGGCGATCCCATCGAGAAGGCGCCAGCGCGTTTGCCCCGGTTGGGGTACACATCCACCCAGCGTTGCTCGGTGAGACCGCGGCGCATCACGGCCACGTACTCCTCACCCAGCGGCCACATCCCATCACAGATCCACGTGACAGCCTGGGGATAAGGCACGTGGAGCGGCGCTGCGGTCAGCGGCGCCTTAATGTCATACACCTGGAGCGCATCCAGCCCCAGAGCCTTGCGGCGCAGGCGCCAGTAGCGGTGCCACACCGGCAGGTGCTGGCGGAAGGTGGCGATCAGGTTGTGAAAGACCTCCAGCGGAATATCGTTGGGCGCCAGGGCGGCTTCGAGCGCCGAGCAGTAGCGCCGCGCGCGGGCGATAAAGACGTTTTGCTTGACCCCCGTGGCCAGGCAACTGGCCTGGGTGTGTTTGAGCGCCAGATGGGCATCGGCGTAGCTTTCCCAGGCGCTGCGGCGCACCTGTCGGTCGGGGTGGGTCAGCAGCGCGTTGATGGTGCCCTGAGCAATCTCGAAGGATTCGCCTTGCGTATCCTGAGCCGGAGCGAAGCGCAGATCGGCATTGGCGAGGATTGCGTGGGTGGCGCTGGCGGCCACGAAAGGTTCGCCGATCTGGCGCAACAACTCCTCGACCTCAGCCGAGCGCACGTGGGCGGCGCGGCGGGCAAGACGCTCGAAGTGGTGCGCATAGTGGGCCAGGCGCGGCTCGCTCCTGGTCCATTCGCGCAGCCGCTCCGCCCCGATGGCGAGCATTTCCGGCTCGCCAAAGGCCAGCGCGGCCCCCAGCCGCGCCGTGAGCGTCGTGGCCCGATCCACGCGAGCCTGGGCCGCCGCGTCGGCGGTGTTGACGGTGTAGAACATGCGGGCGTAGACACCGATCTGCGCCGTGGTGCGGAGCAACTCCTCGGCCAGGGCGAGGTAGTCGGCCAGGGTTGCCGGGCCGTCAGCGAGGCGACCACGGTAGATGGCAAGCTCCTCCATCCGACTGGTGACCCTGCCCACTGCCGCGGCCCAGTCGGCCTCACTGGCGAAGACGCTGGCAGCATCCCAGGTGTATTCAACGGGAATCTCATTGCGCTCAGGGACACGCTGGTGCATCGGGGTAGCTCCGGGCAATCAAAAGGAGATCAGCCAAACCGTGGCTGGCGCTTCTCGCGGAAGGCGGCCACCCCCTCGGTGAAGTCTGGATGGGCCCCGGCGGCCTCCTGGGCCATGGCCTCGTAGTTCAGGGCCGCTTCGAGCGTGGTGTGCTGCGAAAACTCAAGACTGCGCTTGATGAGACTGATGGCCAGGGAGGGACCCCGGGCCAGCTCGGCGGCGAGGTCGCGGGCCGCCTGCGGCAACTCCGCATCGGGCGTCACCCGATTGAGCATGCCCCACTGGAGCGCGGTGGCGGCATCGAGTTCACCGCCGCGGGCTGCCAGTTCAAAGGCGCGGGCCTGGCCGATCAGCCGGGGGAGGGTGTAGGTCATCCCACAATCGGGGATCAGGCCGATGCGGGCAAAAGCCACCACCAGGCGCGCCCCCTCGGCGGCCAGGCGCAGATCGCACGCCAGGGCCAGGCTGAGACCGGCCCCGGCGGCCACGCCATTGATGGCCGCGATCACCGGTTTCGGCAGGGTGCGCAGTTTGGTAACCAGCGGGTTGTAGCTCTGGCGCAGACGCTGGCCGATCAGCGTTGCGGCGCCCTCAGTCGGAAACTCGCGCAGATCCTGACCTGAGCAAAACGCTTTCCCCGCACCGGTGATCACCACGGCACGGACCTCCGGGTCGCGCTCGGCCTGCTGCAGGGCCGCCAGAAGATCGGCGTGCAGGTGCGCGTTCAGCGCGTTGAACACCTCAGGGCGGTTCAACGTCAGGGTTGCAACACGGTCTGAGACCGCGTAGAGGACGGTTGTATCCATATGGGGGTCCCTTCGTTTATTGTGCCAGCCGTCCCTGCGGCCGCGCCGCACACAGACAAGACGAAAACAGGTTTATTTTTGGGAGGGCGCAGCCCTCCCACACCTTCCCCCCTGGAGGAGGGAACCGGGCGCCTCCCCCCGGCGGGGGGAGGCTGGGAGGGGCAGAACGCTGCAAACCCTCCCGATACGGAGGGCCTGCCACCCCGGCAGGCAGAGGCGTGGAGAAACCCGGTTTCTCCTCAACGACCCTGGAACGTTGGCGGACGCTTCTCGATAAAAGCGCGCATGCCTTCCTTCTGGTCCTCGGTATCGAAGAGCAAGTAAAAGTTACGCAGCTCAATCGCCAACCCCTCGCGCAGCGTCGTCTCAGCAGCGGCCCGCACAGCCTCTTTAGCCAGTTGCGCCGCGAGGGGCGCCTTCTCAGCCACCTGGGCAGCCAGGCGCTGCGCTTCCTGGAGAAAGCTCTCCACTGGCGCCAGGCGGTTGACCAGACCATACTGATAGGCCTCCCGGGCCGAGAGCGTCGCGCCGGTGAGGACCAGCTCCATCGCGCGGTAAGGGCCGATGGCGCGCGTGAGGCGCTGGGTGCCGCCTGCACCGGGAATGATCCCGAGGTTGATCTCCGGCTGTCCAAACTGCGCGGTTTCGCTGGCGACGATCATATCGCACATCATCGCCAGTTCGCAGCCGCCGCCTAGCGCATAGCCACTCACCGCGGCGATCAGCGGCTTGCGAAAGGCGGCAATGCGCGCCCACCGCTCGATGGCGCGACTGGTAAGCATGCCCATAGGCGATGCCTCGGCCATCGCCTTGATATCCGCCCCGGCAGCGAAGGCGCGCGGCCCGCCGGTCAGCACCACGACGCGGATCTGCGCATCGGCCTCGCACTGCTCCAGGGCCGCGATCAGCGCGTCAATCAGGGCCGAATTGAGGGCGTTGAGCGCCTTCGGGCGGTTGAGGGTCAGGGTTGCTACGTGACCATCGGTGGTAGAGAGCACCAGTTGCTCGTCGGACATAAAGCCTCCCCTTGGTTCGACCGCACGCTGGCGGCGCGAGCAGGATAGTCCTTATCGTACCTTACGCCGGGTGCTGCGTCAAAAGCTGGGCGTGCGACGCTGTTCACATAAGGTAACCTCCCTTTCTAACCGCGCCTCGCGGTGGGGTGGTCGTGGGAGAGCGCGGGAGGGGCAATGGGTTAGACCGCGCCCCTCCTGGCGCGATGTAGAGCGGACATTGTTCCATCTCGACTGTTGCACAAAATCCACGCATAGTTGATAAAAACACAATTCTACAGCTCGAATATCCCGCTCGCGAAACCTTCAGTTGCAGAAGATTTACCTCTAGTTTACGAAACAGTTATTTCATTTTTTGCGGTTTCCTGTACGATGCCGCTAAACACCACCTGCTCTGAAGCCTGAAGTTCTACCCACACCGGTGTACGATTACACCGGGCTGGAGAGAGTACGCACGACTGCCGAGTCGCTCGGGGTTGGCTGTAGCGTGCAACCCTGCTTTCGCGCACCCTGCGGAGCATCGCATCGGTGCGTGGCAGCACACGTAGCGGCAGCTCAAGCCAGTGCCTGATGGCTGGCAAGCCGTACTGCTGCGTCTGGCGGGTTTGTTCCTACTGAATGTCCGGATGGAAGTTCGCTCGCTCCGGGGATAGAAGGATGGGGTGCTCTCCACACCCCAACTACTATCAGTATGGATTTCGATTGGTGAGCTAGAGGAGTACCATCACGCCAGCGCTCTAAACAACCCATGCTCCACGTGAGGAGGAAGCCACAATGAAAGTGTCGAGGCGCGACTTTCTGAAAGCGACCGGCGTGGTCGCAGGTGGTTTGCTATTACCTACCGGCAGCGCGGCAGCCGCTGCGGCGGGTGCAACAGCAACTATCTTTCCCCTCCACAAGCGTATGGGAGAAGCAACAAGCGTCTGCCCTTACTGTAGTGTGGGATGTGGCGTGCTGGTTGCCACCGATGTCTACGGTCACATCGTTAATACCGAGGGCGACCCGGACAATGTGCATAACCGCGGTACGCTCTGCTCCAAGGCTCAATCGATTACCCAGCTCTCCACTGATCCCAAACGCCTCCGCAAGGTCCTTTATCGCGCCCCCTACAGTACCACCTGGGAAGAAAAATCGTGGGACTGGGCGATCGCCCGGATTGCCAGACGTGTCAAGGCCACTCGTGATGCCACCTTCCGCGAAAAAGACGGTGAGGTGACAGTCAATCGCACGGAGGGCATCGCCTGGTTAGGGGGCGCGGCCAATAATACCGAGGACTGCTACCTTGCCTCCAAATTCGCACGCGCCCTGGGCATTGTATATCTCGAGCATCAGGCACGTCTCTGCCACTCCTCGACCGTGGGTGCTCTGGCGCCAACCTTTGGCCGCGGTGCGATGACCAATCACTGGGTGGACCTCAAGAACAGCGACGTGTTCCTGGTTATTGGGAGCAACCCTGCCGAGAACCACCCCATCTCCTTTCGCTGGATCACCAAAGCGATGGAGGAACGTGGGGCCAGGCTTATCGTTGCTGACCCGCGTTTTACCCGCTCAGCCGCCAGAGCTGATCTCTACGTGCCATTCCGCTCCGGCACCGATATTGCCTTCATCGGCGGGTTGATCAACTACACCATCCAGAACCGGCTCTACAACGAGGAGTACATTAAGGCCTACACCAACGCTCTGACCCTCATCCATCCCGATTACCAGGGGCCTGATGAACTCGATGGGCTGTTTGCGGGATACGATCCGGAAAAACGCACCTATGACCCGGCGACCTGGCAGTATCAGACCGAGAAGGTCAGGGTCAAGGTCAAAGAACGCGACGCCTCCGGCAACGAGGTTGAGGTCGAAAAAGAAGCGACCGTCCCCAAGCAGGCTGCCTCGCTGGAGGACCCCCACACAGTCTTTTCCATCCTGAAGCGCCACTTCGCTCGTTACACTCCTGAGATGGTCGAACGGATCTGCGGGACGCCTCGGGAGCGTTTCCTCGAGGTGGCGCGTATATACTGCGCGACCGGCGCTCCCGACAAGGCCGGGACGATCCTCTATGCAATGGGTACCACCCAGCACACGGTCGGCGCTCAGAATATCCGCGCTTACGCCATCTTGCAGCTCCTGCTTGGTAACATCGGTATTCCAGGTGGGGGGGTGAACGCCCTGCGCGGCGAATCAAACGTCCAGGGTTCGACGGATATGGGCCTGCTCTACCAGGATCTACCCGGGTACCTCGGCCTTCCCACCGTCAAGCAGCCCGATTACCAGACCTTTGTCGCCAAGTACAGCAAGACCAGTTTCTGGGCAAACGGACCACGCTTCTTCAACAGCATGATGAAAGCCTGGTTCGGCGACAAAGCGAACAGTCAGAACAACTTCGCCTACGACTATATTCCCAAGCGCTCCGGCGACTACTCCTTCATGCCGATGTTTGAAGCGCTGCACCAGGGGATCATCAAAGGCATGTTCGTTATGGGCCAGAACCCGTTCGTTAGTGGACCAAACGCCCGCTTCGAACGAGAGGCTTTCGCCAACCTCGACTGGTTGGTCGTTATGGAGCTGTTTGATACCGAGACCGCGTCGTTCTGGCGCGCTCCAGGGGTAAACAGTGCGGCGATTAAGACCGAGGTGTTTCTCCTGCCTGCGGCCGCTGCGATGGAGAAGGCCGGGAGCGTGGTGAACAGTGGGCGCGTCATTCAGTGGCGCAACAAGGTGGCTAACCCGCCCGGGGAGGCGAAGGAAGACATCTGGATCCTTGACCGGATGATGCGGGCCATCAAGGCTGTGTACCAGGGCAGTACTGCCGCCAAAGACCGGCCTATCCTCGACCTGGTGTGGGACTACGGCGATCCGCCCCAGGCCGAGCGGGTAGCCCGTGAGATGAATGGCTATGCGCTGGAGGACGTCAAGGATACCTCGGACAAGGTACTGGTAGCTGCTGGTGGAGTGATGCCCTCGTTCGCCACCATTGCCAGTGCCGCTAACCCCGAGGCCATTGCCTGTGGGGCGTGGATTTACAGCGGCTACTGGGCGCCCGCCGATGATGGCACCGGCGTGGTTATGCCTGCCGCCCGGCGGCGCGGGCAGAACGATCCTGGCGGGGTCGGAACCCACCCCTACTGGGCCTGGACCTGGCCTGCAAACCGGCACATCATCTACAACCGCGCCTCGGCCCGTCCCGATGGCACACCATGGTCGGAAGCCCGGAAGCTGATCTGGTGGGATGCCACCCAGAAGAAGTGGACCGGCTACGATGTGCCCGACTTTCCCATCACCAAGGCGCCGGACGCGCAGGGTAACCCGGCCGGCACCAGCCTGGCTGCTCAATCTGGCACCGACGCCTTCCTCATGAAGCCCGACGGGAAAGCATGGTTGTTTGCGCCGTCTGGCTTGAATGAAGGCCCGCTACCGGAGCACTATGAGCCGCTCGAGGCCCCTGTCGCCAACCCACTCTCGCACACCCAGTTCAATCCTGTGGTCAAGGTGTTCGACACCAACCGCGGCCAGGATATCGGCGACAATGTGGGCGCGCCGGACCGCTTCCCCATCGTCTGTACAACCTTCCGCCTCACCGAACACTGGCAGTCAGGAGCTATGACCCGTTACCTCCCCTGGCCCTCTGAAGCCCAGCCGGGCATGTTCGTCGAGATCTCTAAAGCTCTGGCTGCCGAACGCGGCATTCGCAACGGCGACCTGATTGAGGTTGTGAGCGCACGAGGCGCGATCAAGGCCATAGCGATGGTCACTGCTCGCTGGCAACCGTACACCATTGATGGCCGCCTGGTCCACCACATCGGTATGCCCTGGCATTTCGCGTGGCAAGGCATTGCCCGCGGCGCCAGCGCCAATGATCTCACCCCTCACGTCGGCGATGGTAACACGAACATCCCTGAATACAAGGCCTTCCTGGTCGACGTGCGGAAGCTCTAAAGGAGGTCACGTATGAGCAGACTGGCGATGCTGTTCGATGCATCCAGGTGCATCGGGTGCAAAAGTTGCCAGGTAGCCTGCAAGCAATGGTGGGGCCTGCCGGCCAGTGAGACGACCCAGGTCGGCACGTATGAAAACCCCACCGACCTGGAACCGAACACGTGGGCGCGGGTCACGTTTCACGAGTACGAGGCGAATGGCCAGTTTCAGTGGTTGTTCCTGGCCTGGGGCTGTGTGCATTGTACCCAGGCAGCGTGTGTAGACGTGTGCCCTACCGGCGCCCTCAAGCACAATGCGCTGGGGTTCGTATCGCTCGAGCGCGAGTTGTGCAACGGCTGCGGCTACTGTAGCCAGGCATGTCCGTTCAAGGTGCCGCGGATGGAGACGGTTAACTTGCTGACGGGCGAAGCCCGGGCCTCTAAGTGCACCTTCTGCCAGGATCGCGCGACCAATGGCCTGACTCCCGCCTGTGTTAAGACCTGTCCCCCTGGTGCGCTGGAATGGGGCGAGCGTGATGCGCTGCTCGAAAAGGCCCACGCGCGGGTGGAGTGGTTGCAGAGTCGGGGCTACGACCAGGCTCAGGTGTATGGTGAAACGGAACTCGGCGGCCTGGGGCGACTGTTCGTGCTCACTGCGCCGCCCGAAGCCTATGGCTTGCCCGTCAATCCTCAGTACTCCACTCTGGTGGCGAGCTGGCAGCAGGTCGTTCAGCCCCTGGGTTACCTCGCCGTTGCCGCCACAACTCTCGGCCTGGCCTTCAACTGGCTGGCGACCCGTCGTGCCCGCCTGAGCAACATCGAGGCCGTCGAGCCGGATGCAACTGAGGAAAGTGAGGCATAAAAGCTATGGCCACCTCAACTGCAAGCAAACCTTGCAAAGACCGGCGCCAGGTGCTGGTCATGCGTTTCACGGCTGGCGAACGCGTTGCCCACTGGGTGCACTTCATTGCCTTCACCATCCTCCTGGGTACTGGCATGTTCCTGTACATGCCCGCTCTGCGGCCATTTGCGGTCGGCGAAGCCGGTGAGGCCAGCCGCCTGGCCCATCGCGCAGCGGCAGTCCTCTTCATGGCCGCGCCCCTGGTGTATCTGATCTGGTCGCCGCGCGACTTCTTCTACAGCCTGCGTGAAGCCCTTACCTGGGGACCCGACGACCTGGGCTGGCTACGGGCAGCCTGGGGCTACTACACTCGCGGCGATACCGCTCGCATGCCTCCCCAGGGTAAGTACAACGCCGGTCAGAAGTTCAATGCGCTGACGCAGATCATAACCTTCATCCTGTTCGTAGTCAGTGGCCTGATTATGTGGTTCGGTCGGGGTGTCGTATCGCCGGCGATCTTTGTGGGGAGCGTGATCGTCCACGATCTATCGGTCATCGCCACAGTAGCGCTCTTCATCCTGCACATCTACCTGGTGGCCGTGCATCCTCTGATGCGCGAGTCGATCACGGCGATGTTTGAAGGTACCGTCACTGAAGAATTTGCCCGCGAGCATCACGGCAAGTGGCTGGCCGAACAGGAGCAGGAGCGTGTCTACCGGCGTTGCAGGGACGAGTGACGCTATGCACACGATTGACTATCTTCGTGAGGCGCTGCCTCGGCATCCTGAGTTGCGCGAGACCCTGGAGTTGCACATTGCGCTGCTGGAGGTACGTGCCACGGTTGACCCACCGGCGCCTCCGTCATTGCCCCTTGGCGTGGCGGAGACGAGGCTGGCGCAGGGTGAGCCGCTGCTGAATGCTGTGACCCTGACGCCGAATTGGAACGACCTGGCGCGTATCTTCACAGGGATCTGCAACGCCGCTGCTGCTCATCGTCCTGATGAGGCTGATGCGCTGCGCGAGCTGGCTAAACTGGCCGATAATCCTGACGAATTGCGTGAGGCCATCACGGAGCATCTGGCAAACCGGGCGCACCCGGTACGCCGACCAGCCAGCGCCGTGCCCGGTGGCGCTACACTGTTAGATTTCACTCTTAATCAGACCCTGCACCCGTTCCTCAGCGCCTATGCGCGGGCCTGGCAATCCCTGGCGAGCCGCGAGACGTGGTACCGTTCGTGGTGCCCCATCTGTGGCGGGCCAGCCGATATGGCGGCACTCCTCCCCGCCGGAGGCGCGCGGCAGCTTCTGTGCGCGCGCTGTGATGCTGAGTGGCAGGCGCCCCGGGGTGCATGCCCCTTCTGCAGCGAAACCAGACCGGGCCATCTGGGGTACATAGCCAGCCAGGATGGCGCCTACCGGCTATATACCTGCGACACCTGCCGGCGCTATCTGAAGACAATTGACCTGCGCGAACTGGCCCGTCCGGTCCAGCTTCCCGCCGAGCGTATCCTCACCGTTGGAATGGACCTGATGGCCATCTCGTCGGGCTATCAAAGCGTATGATTGCTACCTGGACCGACCACAATCTGACCTATCTCGAAGTAGGCGATGGCGCCGCAACTCCTGGTCATAAGCCGATCATTCGAGAAACGGTCTGCACCATCTACATCAATGGCCGGAAGTGGGTTGCCCTGCTCTGCACGCCTTCCGATCTCGAGGCCCTGGCCCTGGGCTTCCTGCGCACCGAGGGGCTGATCGACGCCCTGGATGATGTTGTTGACCTCAAGGTCCACCGCCATAGAGAGGCCAGTGTGGCGATCCGTCTCAAGCGGCGTCATATTACGTTGACTCGACGACCACTGTTGCCATCGGCGTGCGTTGGTGGGGTTACCTTTCTGGATCGGATTCAGGCCAGATACCAGTTAGCCGGCGGCCTGCGTCTGACGCCAGCGCAGATCTACGATCAAATGGCCCGTATGCTTGCCCAGACGGCAGACCTCTACAATGATATGGGTGGCTTTCACGTGGCCGCCCTGAGCGATGGGCATACCCTCTTGCTCAGCGCGTACGATGTAGGACGCCACAACGCTGTGGACAGGCTTGCTGGCCTGGGCCTGATGCGCGGGGTTCCTACAGCAGGCGGCGTGCTGCTCATCACCGGTCGGGTTTCGACTGAAATGGTTCACAAGGCTGCCCGACTGGGCATTCCGCTGGTGGCTTCACGCAATTCCCCTACCGAACCAGCCGTTCGCCTGGCCCGCGAATGGGGGATTACCCTCTGCGGCTACGTGCGTGGCCGACGTATGCACCTCTACAGTGCCCCCGAGCGGCTAGGTTTCGACTCCCCGGCAGTGCAGGCTGTTTCATAACCCCGCCTGAGGTGAACATACGGGGAAACCGGGTTTCCCCAGGCCCCTGCCTGAGGGGGCGCCAGCCGCTCCCACCAGCGGTTGGGAAATAGGGAAACCGGGTTTCCCCAACCCCCTCCCTGAGGGGAGGAGCCCGGTTCCCTCCCTCAGCGGGGGAGGGCCAGGGAGGGGGCGGCCCTCCCAGAGATACCCTATGTTCATCGCGGCATACGGAACCCGGGGTTCCCTCCGCTCCTGTTCGCTGGGATGCTAGACGCCCCCAACGGCGGTTGGAGGTTGGGGAAACCGGGTTTCCCCAAACCCCTCCCTGATGGGAGGGTTTGGGAGGGCGTAGCCCTCCCAAGAAAAACCCATGTTCATCTTGTCGTTGTGCGGCGCAGCCGCATGGATGACTGATATGAATCCGGGGAAACCGGGTTTCCCCGGTCCTCTACCTCCCGGAATAGACGCCCTCAGCACCGTGAGGATTGGGAGGAGAGGCGCAGTGGCGCTGCGCCTTATGCGCTAATACACGTAGTGTATGCGCCATCCAGGGCGTGAGCGACGCTGTTCCACCCCAATCGTTGCCAAAGATCTACTCCTGGTTGATAAGGAAATAATTCTATGCCTTGATCTTCTGATTCCTGAACCTTGGAGTTGCGAAAGATTTACTTCCGGTTTACGAAAAAATCACTCCATTTTTTTCCTGGTTCCTGTAGGATGCCGCTAACAACTTCCCTATGTGTTCGAAGGTCCTGTGCCACAACCCACCGGTGTAGCAACGACACCGGGTTGCTAAGGGTGTGCAACAAACACCCTGCCGGGTTGTTCGTGGGCTGGCCATGGTTCGCCTCTGCGCAGCCGGCGCGTTCCATGGTCATCGCGCGGGCGCGGGGTGGAGCGCGTAGAGGGAGACCGGCGTCGCCTTGATGATTGCCAGAGAGGAGTGTGGATGTAGGAAGCGTTCTGGTTTGCTCGTCCCTACCTGTCGTGCGGGCCGGGTTCCAGTACTACAACGAGAGTTTATCCTGGCGAGGGTTGAGAGGGCCGCAAGCCTCCGAATAATCCCCTTCCCGGTGCAGCGCAGCGTCGCCGCGCAAAACGGAGAAACCTCGTTGCGATACTGGTCAGCAGATACGTTGAACGAAAGGATCGCACCGTGGCAAAGGCGTATACGGCGCCGGCGACCGTCGAGTCGCCCAGTAACATCTGGAAAGTGATCATCGCCTCCTCGCTTGGCACGATGATCGAGTGGTACGACTTTTACATTTTCGGGAGTCTCGCGGCGATTATCGCCACGAAGTTCTTCCCGGAGACTAACCCGACGGCGGCCTTCCTCTCCACGCTGGCCACCTTTGGCGCCGGCTTTGCCGCGCGGCCCTTCGGCGCGCTCTTCTTCGGGCGCATCGGCGACCTGGTCGGTCGAAAGTACGCCTTCCTGGTTACGCTGCTGATTATGGGCGGCGCGACCACTCTGATCGGCCTCTTGCCAACTTACCACCAGATTGGCTTGCTGGCGCCGATCATCCTCTTCACCATTCGTATTCTCCAGGGTCTGGCCCTCGGTGGCGAGTATGGCGGCGCAGCCGTCTATGTCGCCGAGCATTCGCCCAGCCATCGGCGCGGCTACTACACCAGCTTTATCCAGACGACCGCTACGCTCGGTCTGTTTGTTTCGCTGGCTGTGATCGTCGGTGTGCGGCTCTCGATGTCGCGGGAAGCCTTCAACGAGTGGGGCTGGCGCATTCCTTTCCTGCTCTCGATCTTCCTGGTGGGTCTGTCGGTGTACATCCGCACGCGCATGAGCGAGTCGCCGTTGTTTGCCAAGCTCAAGGCCCAGGGCAAGACGAGCAAGAGTCCTATCCGCGATAGCTTTGGCAGCAAAGCCCAGTGGAAGACCATTCTGGTGGTGCTGTTTGGCGCCGCTGCCGGTCAGGCGGTGATCTGGTACGTCGGGCAGTTCTATGCCCTCTACTTCCTGCAGTCCGCGCTCAAGGTCGAGTTCGTCAAGGCCAATGTGATCGTTGCCGTCGCTCTGGCCTTCGGGTTGCCGCTGTTCATCTTCTTCGGCTGGCTCTCCGATCGCATCGGTCGCAAGAAGGTGATGATGGCCGGGAACCTCCTCGGCGCCCTGGCGCTCTATCCTACTTACAAGGCGCTGCACTACTTCGCCGGCCCGATCACCCCGGCGGTGATGGAGGGCGACAAGGTGGTGACCCCCGCGGTGGCCGCCAGCGCCAATCCGGTAATGCTGACCATCCTGATCTTCACGTTGCTGATCTGGGTGGGTATGGTCTACGGGCCAATCGCAGCCTTCCTGGTCGAAGCCTTCCCCGCCCGTATTCGCTACACCTCGGTGTCACTGCCCTACCACGTGGCCAACGGCTACTTCGGTGGCTTCCTGCCGCTGATCGGCGCCTCGCTGGTTGCCGCAACCGGTAATATCTACAGTGGTCTGATCTGGCCGATCGCAATTGCCCTGATGACCTTCGTGGTCGGCTCGATCTTCCTCAGAGAGACCGCGGGCAAGATGGCCGATGACGAGGTCGAGTTGCACCCCGCGCGCAACGAGATGGAAACCTCGCAGGCCGGCTAGCGACCTGGCCTGGTGATCCGGGTCAACCCCGCGGGGAGGGACGGCGCGTGAGCGTGGTCCTCCCCGCGGCAAACTTCCGGGGGATGGGAAACCGCCGTTTCCCATCCCTTTGCCTATGCAGGGGAACCGGGCGAGAAGCGCCCAGGGCTGCAAAGGGTTTCACCTGCGCTGGAATGGGCTTCCTGGTGCGGCAATACGCTTAAATCCGCCAACGAACGAATGGGAAACGAATAAACGAATGCGAACGGTGTGCCTGACTCTTCCAGGGAGGCGCGCCAAACCAGCAGCCGCGCGAGTACGAGCGCCTGATCCTCGCATGCCGTGAACGCGATGGTCTCGTGATACGCTTTGAAGCACCCCGGGCGCCCCGGGTGTTTGTGCGCGCCGCGGGCGGGGGCACGGGGCACTTGACCGGGCAAGGGCATAGCTGGCTCGATGCCGGTGTTTGTGCGCGCCGCGGGCGGGGGCGCGGGGCAGCCGGGGCGCCCCGGGTATTTGTGCGCGCCGCGGGCGGGGGCGCGGGGCAGCCGGGGCGCCCCGGGTATTTGTGCGCGCCGCGGGCGGGGGCGCGGGGCAGCCGGGGCGCCCCGGGTGTTTGTGCGCGCCGCAGGCGACAAAATCCCAAAACTGTCGCATAATTAAAAAAGAACAGAACATCAAAACAAGGAAAGACATTCAGACCAATGGCTGTTGACCAACGCGAATACCGTACCACAATGGGCCTGTTTGCCACCGGAGTGACCGTCATCACCGCGCGGGCCGGTGAGGAGACCCGCGGCATGACCGCCAATGCGGTGACCTCGGTTTCGCTCGATCCGCTGCTGCTCCTGGTATGCGTGGATCGCCGGGCGCGGATGGCCCGGGTCATCGTCGAAGCGGAGCGTTTTGCGGTTAATATTTTGCGCGCCGATCAGGAGGCCCTGTCGCGTCACTTTGCCGGGCGCCCGGACGCTGCGCTCGAGCCGCGCTTTGCCGAGCTGGCAGGCGCGCCGGTGCTCGAGGAGAGTATGGCCGCACTGGTCTGCGCAGTGGAGCGGGTGCTCGACGGCGGCGATCACCTGATCGTCATCGGGCGAGTGGAGGCCCTACGGCGCGCCGATGAGGGCGCCGCACCACTGATCTACTACCGTGGATCGTATCGCAGCCTGGCGGCCTGAGGTGAACATACGGGGAAACCGGGTTTCCCCATCCCCCTACCTGTGGGGCGCCTGGCGCCTCCAACGGCAGTTGGGGTGTAGGGAAACCGGGTTCCCCCGCGCCTCTGCCTGCTGGGCTGCCAGGCGCCCCCACCACCAGTTGGGGGATGGGGCAACCGGGTTTCCCCATCCCTCTGCCCGAGGTGGGCATTTGCCACCGCGATCGGGCAGGGCAATTGGTCTTGTGCTGGTAATAAGCGCCTGGTACGATTTACGTAACGTTACAACCAGTCTTACCTCCCGCGGAGCCGTCCTATGATCGGTCGCTGTTTTCTCTCGCTGGTCCTCGGCTTCGTCCTCAGCACCTTCAGCCTCACCTTACTCCCTGACCTGGGTCGTATTGCCGGGCCGCTGGTTTGCACAGGGACCCTCGAGCCCGGTCCGCGCGTTCATGGTCTGCACTACCGTTGTATTACCGATGAGGGCCAGGCTTTCACCGTGGCTCCGGATCAGGTGGCGTTTCGCGCCATCCCGCTTACCGCTGCGGCTCTAACGATCCCCGCGTATGTGCTGCTGCGCAAGCGCGAAGCTGAGGCGCGTCGAGCGGAACAGGCCGCAGAAGCGGATCTGGCGAAGGCTGTGCCTGCCCGCGCCGAGGTTCTGCGCGTTATGCAGAATGCCAATCTGAAGCGCCAGATCCTGCTGCGCGCCGCCGAACTCAAGCTGGTGCTCTGGGTGCAACCGCCCAATGGTCGCCCCTACGAGGCGCAGGTGGCCTGGATTGTCGAGGAGGACGGCCTCGCGTGGATGCGTATCGGCGCCGTGGTGCCGGTGCGGATTAATCCGCTTCGCCCTCAGAAGGTCTATCCTGCCCAGCCCTGGGCGCACTATGCGTGGTGGGGCTGAGAGGAAACCGGTTTGTCCCATATTCATAGGTAGAGACGCAGCGCCGCTGCGTCGCTACGCTCAAACCTTCACCCCAGGGAGGGGCGCGGGGAAACGATGCGTGGAGGGGCTGAGGGGAAACCGGTTTGTCCCATATTCATAGGTAGAGACGCAGCGCCGCTGCGTCGCTACGCTCAAACCTTCACCCCAGGGAGGGGGATGGGAAAACCCGGCTTCCCCATCGCCCAACCGCTGGTGGGAGCGGCTGGCACCCCCACAGGGAGGGGGATGGGGAAACCCGGTTTCCCCATTGCCCAACCGCTGGTGGGAGCGGCTGGCGCCCCCACAGGCAGGGGCCTGGGGAAACCCGGTTTCCCCGTATGTTCACCTCAGTGCCGCTGAACATCTCCCAGAACTGAAAGCACGATTCGTATGAACGCCAGCTATCCCTTCGGGCTCTGGCCGAGTCCTTTCACGCCGCGCGCGATGACCACTGCGCTGCGGTTCGACGATGTGCAGTGGGACAGCGACGGGCGACATGTCGTCTGGCTCGAGTCGCGGGACGGTCGTGGCAGTCTCTGGTGTGCCGATACTGCCACCGATGAGGCGCCCCGTGAGTTGACGCCCGGCGATCTCAGTGTGCGTGGCCGTGTTGGCTACGGTGGCGGTGAGTTCTCCGTCAGCGGCGGCACGGTCTTTTTTGCCGAGGCAAGCTCGGGGCGGCTCTTTCGCCAGAGCCTGGCCGGAGGCCGCCCGCGTCCCGTTACACCGGCTTTTGGCGCCGCTGCTGCGCCGGCCTGCTCCCCCGATGGCCGCTGGTTGCTCTTTGTTCATACCTATGAGGATGAGGATTGCGTCGCCCTGGTTGACGCCGAGGGACGCCAGTGGCCTCAGCGGTTGCTGACCGGTCACGATTTCTACATGTGGCCGGTCTGGCATCCCTCTGGTGATCAGGTTGCCTGCGTCGCCTGGGATCACCCGCGCATGCCCTGGGATGGCAGTCTGCTGTACCTGGCCAGGCTCGACCGCTCCGGCCCCACCCCTGTTGTCCAGGCTGTCGAGCAGATCGCTGGCGGTCCGGCGACGAGCATCTTTCAGCCTGCCTTTTCGCCCGACGGGCGCTTTCTGGCCTACGTCTCCGACGCTGATGGCTGGTGGCACATCTACCTGCACGACCTGGCGACTGCTGCCCAGCGCCGCCTCACCAGCGGCGCCGCTGAGCACGGCCAGCCCGCCTGGGCCCAGGGGATGCGCACGCTGGCCTGGTCGCGCGGCGGGCACCGGATCTACTACCTGCGAAACGAGGGCGGCCAGCGGCGTGTCTTTGTGCAACCGGTTGATGGTGGCCCGGCGCAGAGTCTGAGTGACGGCGAGGGCTACACCTGGTTCGTGCAGCCGGCTGCCTCGGCTACGGCTGATGCCGTGGTGGGCATCGCCTCGGCGCCGACTATCCCCCCGCGGGTGCTGGTGGCCGACGGCCAGCGGACGCGGGTGCTGCGGCGCAGCGCCGGTGAGCTGATCCCGGCGGCGCAACTGGCCGGCGCCCTGCCAGTCACCTGGCCCGCCCCCGGCACGGAGACGGTCTACGGCATTCTCTACCTGCCGCCGGGGTATGTGCCAGGCGGGCCTGGTCCCCGTCCCCCGGCAATTGTCCGTGTCCACGGCGGGCCGACGGGCCAGGCGGTGCTGAGCTACGGCACCGAGGTGCAGTTTCTGGCGACCCGCGGCTATGTTGTGCTGGAGGTGAACTTCCGCGGCAGCACCGGCTACGGGCGCACCTATGCCCAGGCCCTGCGTGAACAGTGGGGGGTGCTCGATGTCGCCGATGCGGTGGCCGCGGCGCGCTACCTGGACTCGGCAGGCATCGCCGACCCGGAGCGGATCGTGGTGATGGGCGGCAGTTCTGGCGGCTACACGGTGCTGGAGGCCTTGAGCCAGGCGCCGGGCGTGTTCCGGGCAGGGGTCTGCCTCTACGCCGTGACTGATCTCTTCAGTCTTGCCGCGGAGACCCACAAGTTTGAGGCCCACTACACCGACTGGCTGGTCGGGCCGCTGCCCGCGGCGGCTGCGCGCTACCGCGAGCGCTCGCCGCTCTTTCACGCTGAAAAGATCAACGCGCCCCTGGCGATCTTCCAGGGCGAAGAAGACCGCGTGGTGCCACCGGCTCAGGCCGAAGCCATCGTTGCCGCCCTGCGGCGCCGGGGAGTGCCCCACGTCTACCATCTCTTCCCCGGCGAAGGTCACGGCTGGCGCCGCGCCGAGACGATCGAGCGTTACTACACGGCTCTCGAGGCTTTCTTGCGGCAGTATGTGGTGTTTGCGTGACCCGGAGTTCAGGGCGGGCGTCAGGCCGGACGCATTTGCCGACCCGCCTGCCGCCTCCGTGTCCGCGACGGGGGCGCCTGCCTTGGCCCTATCCTGATCACGGCGACTGCGTGTACTCGCAGATCATCGCCGGCTGGCCAAGCACGAAGACCCGGTGGCGCGGGCCGGGGCGCAGGGAGCGAGCTGCGCCGGTACGGGCGGATTCCAGCAGTCGTGCGTCGCCCACCAGGACCACCAGGCGCCCGCCGGGGCGGAGGACGCGGGCAATTTCGGCCATCACCTCCCGGTAAAGCTCGGGCAACCCGCTCGGATCGCCAATCTGCTTGCCGAAGGGCAGGTTGACCGCCACCTTGTCCACGCTCCGATCCTCCAGCGGCAGCCGGCGCGCGTCCCAGCGGCTGGTGACGACCCGACCGCCCACTCCGCGCAGATTGGCGCGCATGGCATCAACCGCTGCGTCGCTGATGTCACCGCCGTGCAACTCGGCAAAGGGACCGGCGGCAGCCCGCTCGACCAGCAGGGTGCCGGCGCCGGCCATCGGGTCGAGAAACACATCGTCGGGCGCGGGGTGAGTGAGCGCGACCATAGCCGCAGCGAGTGCCGGGCGCAACGAGGCGGGCAGGTGGCGGAGTTTGCCCCGCTGGCGCATAGAGGCGTCGGAGAGCCGAGTGGCGCAGAGCAGCTCCTGGTCCACCAGCGTGGCCCAGACCTCCATATCTTCCCCTTCTTCAACCGGGCGCCAGGGACCGGGCCACCCGTCTCTGACGGCATCGGCAACGGCGCGCCCCACATCGCGGCGCAGGTACTGCTGACGCCCGACGGTGCGAGCGATCACGCGGAAGGTGCCGTGGCCCGTGCGCGCTCCGCTCACCCGTCGCCAGGCGTTAAGGGCCGGGCCGGCGCTTTCTGAGGAGCGCACTGCGGCGTAGATCTGCCGCAGCCCGCGTTCATCGGCAGCGACACGAAAGGCCCGCGCGGCCACTACGAACACATCCTCGACGGTGCGCAGACTCAGCAGCGGCTTCGGGCCGCCCTGGTGATCAAGCAGCACAATGTCGTCGCGCCCCGGCACCGCTTTGATCCCCGCCAGGCGCGGCGGAGCCGGCGCAGGTACACGCGACAGCACCTCTTCTGCCTCGCGCCAGGCGAGCATCCCCAGACCCGGTACAGTTTGCAAGGCGTAGAGCATAGTCCATTCACGTTTCTGCGATGAATATGGGGAAACCGGGTTTCCCCACCTGCGGTGAGCCTGTCGAACCGCACCCCGGCCTGCCGGGGCGCCGGGCGCCCCCAACACCGGTTGGGGAATGGGGAAACCGGATTTCCCTATCCCGGCCTGCCGGGGCGCCGGGCGCCCCCAACACCGGTTGGGGAACGGGGAAACCGGGTTTGCCCATCCCCCTCCCTGAGGGGTAAGGTTGGGGAGGGCGCAGCTTAGTGTGCGGCGCAGCCGCACTGACCCGAAGGCGGATACCCGGGCGACGTTGCCGGAGGCGCCATTCAGCTCGTCACGTAGGCCAGCAGCAGATGGTAGAGTTCGACCAGACTCTCGATGCTCACCCACTCTTCATCTGAATGAAGGCCCGCGCCGACCGGCCCGACGCAGACCGCGGGAATGCCCGCGCTGGTGTAGTAGCGCGCGTCGGTGGCGTAGTGCTCACGAAAGAGCTGCGGCGGACGCCCCAGGCGCCGCTCGAGCAGGCTTGCCAGCCGCGCCACCGCGGGATGCGCGGGGTCGGTGTACAGCGCCGCGCCGGTCTCAACCACCACTGGCGTTGCGGTAGGAAAACACTCCGTGAGCGCGGCGAGCACCGCGTCGGGGGTTTCATCGGCGGTGTAGCGAATATCAAACGTGACCGAGGCGGAGGCAGGCACCTGATTGCGCGACCCGGCGCCCGCCTGGAGCGCGGTCGGGGTGACGCTGGTGCGCCACTCATCGGGGCCGGCGGGTGGAGGATAGCGCGCCTCAACCGCCAGGATGCCGCGCACGAGGTCGCCGATGGGATTGTGGCCCTCCCAGGGGTGCGAGCCGTGGGCCGGGCTGCCGGGGAGCGCCAGTTCGACCCACATGCAGCCCTTGTGCGCGTAGAGGATCCCCAGGTCGGTCGGCTCAAGGCAGAGCATCATCGCGCAGCGCCACCCTTCGGCGAGGAGGCGGCCCGTGCCCGCAGCGCCGCCGATCTCCTCATCGCTGACAAACTGAAACCCCACATCGGGCCGCTCAGAAAGCGCCGCCAGGTCGCGCAGCAGGCGCAGCATCACCGCGCAACTGCCCTTCATATCCTGGCTGCCCCGGCCGTAGATCCGTCCGTCGCGCACCTGCGGAACAAACTGCTCCGGCCGGCCCACAACCACGTCCAGGTGGCCATTCAACATCAGCGCGGGGGTGCGCGTCTCGCGCAGGGTTGCAACGATGGCCGGCTTGCCGCCAGACTCGCTACGTTCAACGATAAGGCCAGGGATCGCCGCCAGATAGGCGGCCACATAGTCCATGCAGGCCACAAGCTGATCGGGCCGGTCGGCGGTCGACTCGAAGCGCACCAGATCGGTGGTCAGCGCAACAAGCTCATCGCGGAGGGGGCGATCCATGGAGACTCCTCACGCAGGCGAATACGTTGATAATCTATTGTACCATCCGGGCTGAGGTGAACATAGCCCGCGCGCGGGAGGGTTTGGGAGTAGAGGCGCAGCGCCGCTGCGCCTCTACGGGTTTTATACCATTTTGGATTTTAGATTTTGGATTGTGGATTGCCACGCTGGGCAGCACAACGCCTGAAATCGCTTCAGGC
>CAKZKA010000302.1 GCA_937120965.1 uncultured Chloroflexota bacterium | reverse complement strand
GATTTCGTGAGGAACGAGATGACGATGACGAACGTGCGGCTGCGGATTGACGAGCTCGTGCTGGAGGGCTTCCCGCCCGGGGACCGCCATCGCATCGCCGCGGCGGTAGAGGCGGAGCTGGCGCGGCTCTTTGCCGAACGGGGCGTGCCGGCCGGCCTGCGAGAGAGCATCGCCCTGCCGCGTGTGGAAGGCGGCGCGTTCGAGCTGGCCCCCGCGGCGCGGCCCGAGCAGATCGGCGCGCAGGTGGCGGCCGCGATTTACGGAGGACTGACGCGATGAAGGCTTCCCTGCAAACCCAACAGACCAGACCGGCTGCGGTCACCCCGCTGCCCGCCCACTCCGGCCTCCTCCAGCGCAAGTGCGCCTGCGGCGGCACGCCCGGCTTCGACGGTGAGTGCGCATCCTGCCGCCAGAAGCGCCTGCTCGGTGGCAACCTCCAGGCCAAACTGCGGATCAACCAGCCGGGCGATCCTTTCGAGCGAGAGGCAGACGGAGTGGCGGAGCAGATGATGCGCATGCCGGCGCCGGGCCTGCCGCATAGGAGTAAGAAAGGTGAAGAAGAGGACCTTTTTCAGACCAGGTCGGTGGTGCAAAGGCGGGTCGGAGGGGATGTAGGGACGCAGGCGGAGGTCCCGCCTGTCGTCCACGAGGTGCTGCGCTCGCCCGGCCAGCCGCTGGATCCGGCCACGCGCGCCTTCTTCGAGCCGCGCTTCGGCCACGACTTCAGCGCGGTGCGCATCCACACCGACGCCAGCGCCGCCGAGTCGGCGCGGGCGGTGAATGCGCTGGCATACACGGTGGGACGGGATGTGGTGTTCGGGGCGGGGCAGTACGCGCCGGGGACGGGTGAAGGACGGCGGTTGCTGGCGCATGAACTGACGCATGTGGTGCAGCAAAGCCACGTGAGGGCAAGTTTTCAGAAGCTGTCCCTCGATTCGACGTCAACCGGTATCCTTGAACAGGAAGCGCAGGCTCTGGCCCGAAGGGTTTCCTCCGCACCATCTCTCTCGGTACAGCAAAAGGCAACTGTAAGTTTGGTACAACGACAGAGGCTCGTGGAAGAGCCGGCCGGAGGCTGCGGCCTGTGTCACGGCCCGCGGGGCGCAGGGAGCATTGCGCATCGGTTGATTCAAGAGGAGTTCGAGATACTCTTCCCCCTGGGTTTGGTGGAATTTCCGATTTCCAGTCCCACCGATGAGAACGGCCGGTTGGACCTTGCCATCGCGACGCCTGCCGGTCTCGAAATCGGTGAGATTAAGCCGGCAAATGCGGAAGGCTACGCTCAAGGCAGCGGTGACCTGGCCTTCTATTTCACCGCTCTTCAGGGCATGTTCCCGGGGAGGAATATTGATCTACTAAAGCGTGTCTTGCCATCCCCAGTTACGATCTTCCCCAATCCTCAGGTGCCGTCTTGCCCTTTACAAACGCTTTACGTTAACCCGCCGGTTAACGGTGTATATGGCTATTTTTGCAGCCCCAGTTACAGCCAGCTTGTGGCGAACCCAAACTGCCGCTGCCGTGGTAGGCGCGAACCAGTTCGTGTTCCAGCGCGAGAACGGGCACCGGCACCTGCACCCGCCGTTGATCGGCGATCGGCATTACAGGCCATTCGTGACTTTGTCAGGCAAGTAGTTGAATCCGGTGAGAATGCGGAAGAAGCAGCACGTCGGTTTCTCGCCGAACACCCTGAGGTTCGCTATCTGCTTATTGGCGCGGCTATCGCCATTGTTGTGGCCACTCTCGCCGAAGACATCGCTACGCTTGGTGCTGGTATCCTGGACGATCCGGCTTCGCTGGCGGCAGCTTGGGCTCTAGTGCGAGTCGCTCAGACTGCGCGTTAGTCGTGCCTGAGGAGTGACCATGACCACCTTCCCCTCCTCCCCCCGCCTGCAAAAAGGCGCCATCATCGGGCTGGACCCGTTCAACCCGCTGGCCAGCGTCATCGTCTTCCAGTACAACCCGGACACGCTGACCCGCACCCTCACCGCGCAGGCGGCCGGGGGCGACGGGGCCGGCGACCGGGGCGAGGCGCTGCGCCTCAAGGGGCCGCCCCAGGAGCAGATCAAGCTCGACGTGGAGGTTGACGCGGCCGACCAGTTGGAACAGGGCGATCCCACCGCCGGCAGCATGGGGGTCTACCCGGCCCTCTCGGCCCTGGAGGCGCTGCTCTACCCGAAGTCGGCGCTGGTGATCGCTAACGAGGTGTTGCTCAACGTCGGCATGATCGAGGTCATCCCGCCGGAGGCGCCGCTGACCCTCTTCGCCTGGGGCATGAACCGCATCCTGCCCGTGCGCCTGACCGGCCTGACCATCACCGAGGAGGCCTTCGACCCGAAGTTAAATCCCATTCGCGCGAAGGTGAGCCTCGAGCTGCGCGTGCTCAACTATCGCGACCTGGGCCTGCTCACCCCGGGCGGCACGCTGTTCATGGCCCACCAGGTTGCCAAGGAGGTCATGGCGACCATCGGCAGCGTCGGCAACGTGACCGGCGCGCTTTAGCGGAGGATAGCCATGTTCGAACCGACCAGCCGCTATGCCAGCATCGCCGATGCCCGGCTGACCGTGCGCGACGCCGACGGCCGCGAGCGGGTGATCGTCTACAAGCGCCGGCGCTTCATCCCTCCCCCCGAGGGCTCGACCACCCTGGTGGAGCACACGGTGGCGCAGGGCGAGCGCCTGGACAACATCACCGCCCGTTACCTGGGCGACCCGACCCTCTTCTGGCGGGTGTGCGACGCCAACGGCGTCCTGCAGCCGGCCGAGCTGGAGGAGCTGGGCCGCGCCGTGCGCATTGCGCTGCCCGGATTGTGAGGGACCAGCGATGTTCGCCAGCCAGCTCGGCATCCGCCTCATCCTGCTGCTCGGCAAGACCGTGCCGCTGCCCGCGCCGGCCGGCGTCATGCATGCGCTGAAGCAGGTAAGGGTCATCAACGACGCCGACAGCCAGGACGGCTTCCAGCTCACCTTCACCCTGGGCAAGGACAGGCTGGGCGACTACAGCCTGCTCGCGGGCGGCGCGCTGGACCCCGATCGCCGCGTGGTGATCGGCGTGCTGCTGGGCGCCAGCCTGGAGCCGCTGATTGACGGCGTGATCTACCACCACCAGATCGCGCCCAGCAACGAGCCGGGCATGTCCACCCTCACCGTGACCGGCCGCGACATCAGCGTGCTGCTCGACCTGGAGGAGCGGAACGCCGAATACCCCAACCGGCCCGATTTCCTGATCGTGACCGAGATCCTGGCGCGCTACGCGCAGTACGGCATCGTTCCGCGCGCCACGCCCACGGCCGACGTGCCCATCGAACTCTACCGCGTCCCGCGACAGCACGAGACCGACCTGCGCTTCATCCGGCGCATGGCCGCGCGCAACGGCTTCGTCTTCTACATCGAGCCGCTGACCCTGGGCGTGACCACGGCCTATTTCGGCCCGGAGAACCGGCTGGGCATCCCCCAGCCGGCGCTGTCGGTGGACCTGGGCACGGCGACCAACGTCAACTCGCTAAGCTTCACCAACGACGCGCTGGCGCCGGTGGGGACGGAGGGCAGCTTCGTCGAGCCCATCACCAGGACCAGCATCCCCATCCCGCCGCTGCCGTCGCTGCGCGTGCCGCCGCTGGCCGCCTCGCCCGCGCCGGCCCGCCGCACGACGCTGATGCGCCAGACCGCCGGCCAGAACCC
Organism: uncultured Chloroflexota bacterium; assembly: GCA_937120965.1. Taxonomy (GTDB): domain Bacteria; phylum Chloroflexota; class Chloroflexia; order Chloroflexales; family Chloroflexaceae; genus JACAEO01. Next base: position 28,387 of record CAKZKA010000302.1, on the reverse strand, counting down.
CGGCCAGGCTGCCACCACTGCGCTGGCCGCGATCACCCGCGCGCCGGAGGCCGTGGGTGCCACCGGCCAGCTCGACACAGTGCGCTACGGCCACGTGTTGCGGGCCCGGCGGCTGGTGGGGGTGCGTGGGGCGGGCCTGAAGCACGACGGCTTTTACTACGTGCGCCGGGTGACGCACGAGATCGAAGCCGGCAAGTACACGCAAGACTTCACCCTGAGCCGCGAAGGCACGGGGGCGCTCCTACCGGTGGTGAGACCATGAACGACGAGACCGCAGCGGGCGGCGGCCCTTTCTACGGCAAGTACCGCGGCATCGTGACCGATGTCCAGGACCCCTTGATGATGGGCCGGATCAAGGCCCGGGTGCCCGACGTGCTGGGCGACCGGGAGAGCGGCTGGGCCATGCCCTGCGCGCCCTTCGGCGGCAGCGGCATGGGCTTCTTCGCCCTGCCCTCGGTGGGCGCCGGGGTATGGATCGAGTTCGAGTACGGCGACCCCGACTATCCCATCTGGTCGGGCTGCTGGTGGGGCTCGGCGGCCGAGATGCCGCCCGTGCTCCTGGCGCCGCCCTACAAGAAGCTGCTGATCAAGACCGAAGGCGGCAACAGCATCCTGCTGGACGACACGCCCGGCATCGGCGGCATCACCCTGGAGACCGCAAACGGCCAGAAGATCAAGCTGAGCGCGACCGGCATCGAGATTGACAACGGCATGGGCGGCACCATCACCCTGACCGGCCCGCAGGTCTCGGTCAACAACGGCGCGCTGGAGGTGACGTGATGCCGGGCTTTCTGTTGCACGTCGGCGCCACCGTGCTCTGCGCCCACGCCGGGCAGGCCCAGCCCACCGCGCCCAACCCGCGGGTGCGCGTCGCCGGCCAGCCGGTGGTGACGCAGGCCGCGCCCTACACCGTGGCCGGCTGTCCCTTCAACGTCTCCGGCGCGCCCAGCCCCTGCGTGACCGCGCAGTGGGTCACCGCCGCGCTGCGCGTGCGCGCCAGCGGCCAGCCGGTGCTGCTGCAGGACAGCCAGGCCCTCTGCGCGCCCAACGGCACGCCGCTCACCGTCGTGGTGACCCAGGCGCGGGTCAGGGGGCAGTGAGCGAATGAGCGAAGCAGCGAATGGCGATACCGTGATGCTGGAGGCAGATTCATGACGCAGGTGGATTATCCTTTTCGCTTCGACGGCCGCGGGCGCACCGCGCTCACGTCGCAGGATGACCATATCCGCGACCTGATCGAGCAGGTGCTCTTCACCGCGCCCGGCGAGCGCGTCAACCGCCCCACCTTCGGCAGCGGCTTGCTACAACTGGTCTTCGAGTCGAACAGCGATGTCCTGGCTGCGACCGCCCAGATGGCCGTGCAGGCCGCGCTGCAGCAGTGGCTGGCCGAGCTGATCCTGGTCGAGGCGGTGCAGGTCGAAAGCCTGGACGCCACGGTGCAGGTGACGATCCGCTATGTGGTGCGCCGGACGCAACAGCGCCAGGTCGCCCAGTTCCGCAAGGCCGTGTAGACGGCCAGGCAAAGGCGTTGAGATGGGAACCCAATACCGCTGCAAGAACCAGCGACGCATCAAAGCGATCATCGGCCAGCCGGGCCTCAACGGCATTGACTACCTGGAGGTCGCGAGCGATCAGAAGACGCTGCGGATCTACTGCGTCAACGAAGTCGCCCTGCCTTTCGGCGGCACGGCGGTGATCACCGGCGGCGCGCGCGTGCGTGGCGCGACCCTGGCCGAGGCCGGCCCAGCCGGCGCGCGCGTCGTGGTCGAGGGCGACCTGCGCGTCACCGGGGTGACGGCCGGCGGCCGGGTCATCACCGTGACCGTCAACCAGCCCGGCGATTTCTCGCCCTACACCTTGCGGCTGATCGCCTCGCCAGCCGACCTGCGGCCCCCCGCCGGATTCGACCGGCAACTGGCGGAGGTCGTCTTCTCCTTCAAGGTGGATTGCCCCGGCGACTTCGACTGCGCGGCGGAGGCGGCCTGCCCACCGCAGGCGCTGCCCGAGCCGGAGATCAACTACCTGGCCAGGGATTACGCCAGCTTCCGCCGGCTCATGCTCGACCGCCTGAGCGTGATCATGCCCGGCTGGCAGGAGCGCAACCCGGCCGACGTGGAGGTGATGCTGGTCGAGCTGCTGGCCTACGTCGGCGACCATCTCAGCTACTATCAGGACGCCGTCGCGACCGAGGCCTACCTGGGCACCGCGCAGCAGCGCATCTCGCTGCGCCGCCACGCCCGCCTGCTGGACTACTTCATGCACGACGGCTGCAACGCCCGCGCCTGGGTCTGCTTCGATTACGACGCTGCCGCCGACCTGCCCTTGCCCGCGGGTACGCAACTGCTCACCCGCGGGGCAGGCGACTCCCCGCGCGTGGCGCCGGCCGAGCTGACCCGCGTGCTGTCCGACGAGCGGCCCGAGGCCTTTGCGACGCTGCACGCGGTCACCCTCCGGGCCGCGCGCAGCGAGATCAAGTTCCACACCTGGGGCGACGACCGGTGTTGCCTGCCTGCCGGCGCCACACGGGCGACCCTGGTGGGAAAGCCCGGCCTCGCCCTCGCCGTGGGCGACGTGCTGGTCTTCGAGGAGGTGAAGAGCCCGACCACCGGCCTGGCCCAGGACGCCGACCCGGCCCACCGACACGCGGTGCGCCTGATTGCGGTGCAGGCGAGCCAGGACGAGCTGTTCACCCGCGACCCGGCCAACCCGGCCGGCCCGCCGATCCCTCGGGGCAACCCGGCTGACCCGCCGCTGGAGGTGCTCGAGATCGCCTGGGCCGTCGAGGATGCGTTGCCCTTCCCCCTCTGCCTGTCGACCGTCACCGAGCGGGACGAAGCCATCGCCGATGTCAGCGTGGCGCGCGGCAACGTCGCCCTGGCCGACCACGGCCTGCGCGTTGCGCCGCCCGAAGAGCTCGACCCCGTGCCCGCGGCTGGCTCCTACCGCCCCGGGCTCAAGAAGGGGCCGCTGACGCAACAGGGCCACGTGCCCGACCCCCAGAACCGCGACCGGCTGGTGCCCTTCGACCCCACCGCGCCCGCGGCCGCGGCCATGCGCTGGGAGCTGCGCCACACGCGGCCGGCCATCCGCCTGCTGGACGGGACGACAGAGTGGATGCCGCAGCGCGACCTGCTGGGCAGCGACCGCTTCGCGGCCGAGTTCGTGGTCGAGGTCGAGCGCGACGGAGCCGCCTGTCTGCGCTTCGGCGATGACGTCCTGGGCCAGCGGCCCGCGGCGGGCGCGCGCTTTCAGGCCGACTACCGCGTCGGCAACGGCAGCGCCGGCAACGTCGGCGCCGGGGCCATCGCCCGCATCGTCCACGCCAACCCCGGCATCGTCCGCGTCTGGAATCCGCTGCCGGCCGTCGGCGGCGTGGACCCCGAGAGCATGGAGCAAGTCCGCCAGTTCGCGCCGCAGGCCTTTCGCGTGCAGGAGCGCGCCGTCACCCCCGCCGACTACGTCGAGGTCACCCAGCGCCGGCCCGACGTGCAGCGCGCGGCGGCAACCTACCGCTGGACGGGAAGCTGGTACACCGCCTTCGTCACGGTGGATCGGGTGGCCGGGTTGCCGGTGGATGCGCGTCTCGAGGCCGACCTGCGCGACCATCTGAACCGCTATCGCCTGGCCGGCTACGACCTGGAGATCAACGACCCCATCCCGGTGCCGCTGGACATGGCGCTACAGGTCTGCGTTAAGCCCGGCCATTTCCGCAGCGATGTCAAGCAGGCGCTGTTGCGCGCCTTCAGCAACGGCATGTTGCCCGACGGCCGGCGCGGCTTCTTTCATCCCGACAACTTCACCTTCGGCCAGCCGCTCTACCTCAGCCACGTTTACGAGGCGGCGCTGGCCGTGCCCGGCGTCGAGTCGGTCGTGGTGCAAAAGTTCCAGCGCCGGGGCAAGAAGGCGCAGGGCGAACTGGCCGCCGAAGTGCTCAAGGTCGGCCCCTACGAGGTGATCCGCCTGGACAACGACCCCAACTTCCCCGAAAACGGCAAGATCGAGTTCGTGGTGGAGGGCGGGCTATGAGGTGGCGTACACGGCGGACGTGCCAGGCGCCTCCGCAGGGTCTGGCATGTCCCCCGGCGAACAGGATGGCATCATGGCTGACGACCAGTTGAACCCCTGCGGCTGCTGCGAAGGCATCACCCGGCTGACCCCGCGCGATCTGGCCAACCCGCCCGGCTTGTCGGCGCTAGTCTATCGCGTCGGCACGCACGGCAGCTTCGTGCAGAGCATGCTGGCCGGCCTGGCCGGCCCGGGCGGCATCCCCGGCCTGACCACGCGCGCGGCCGACGACCCGGCCATCGCGCTGCTGGATGCGACCGCGGTCATGCTCGACGTGCTGACCTTCTACCAGGAGCGCCTCGCCAACGAGGGCTACCTGCGCACCGCCACCGAGCGCCTGTCAGTGCTGGAGCTGGCGCGCGCCATCGGCTACGAACTGAAGCCCGGCGTGGCTGCCAGCACCCACCTGGCCTTTGAGATGGAGACCGCGGCGACCGCGCCGGCGTCGGCCATCATCCCCGTCGGCACCAAGGTGCAAAGCCTGCCCGGCCAGGACGAGAAGCCGCAGACCTTCGAGACGGTGGAGCAGATCGAGGCGCGCCGCGAGTGGAACCAGTTGCATCCTCAAACGACCAGGCTGGTCCTACCCGGGTTCGGCGACACGACGCTCTACCTTCAAGGCACATCAACCAGCCTCCGGCCGGGCGATGCCCTGCTGATCGTCGGCGATGAGCGCAAGAAGGACCCCGGCAACGAGAACTGGGACTTCCGCCGCGTCGTGGCCGTGAAGCCGGTGCCGGCCGCCGACCCCGCCGCCGGCTACACCGTGGTCGAACTGGAACGCGGGTTGGGTTCGCTCACCCCCTACAAAGAGCCGGCCAGACAGAATCCCAGGGTCTATGCCCTGCGCCTGCGCGCCAGCCTCTTCGGCCACAACGCCCCCGACTGGGCCACCCTGCCCGTCTCCCTGCGCGTCGGCGAGATGGCGCCCAAACCGGGGGGCGGAAGTGAGTTCAAACCGGGGGCATACGCGAATCGCCAGAACAGTTGGGCCGACGCTCCCTTCCCGGCGGGTACACAGGTGATCTACCTCGACGGCGTGTACAGCCAGGTGACGCCGGGGAGCTGGGCCGTCCTGGTCACCCCCGACTGGTCCGAGTCTTATTGGATCGAGAGTGTTAGCGAGGAGACCCGGGCGGACTACAACCTCAGCCAGAAGGCGACTCGCCTGCAGATCTCCGGCGAGAACATCGGGAAGTTCTCCCCCCGCACCGCCAGCGTCTACGCGCAGAGCGAAGAGCTCCCCATGGCTGCCCGGCCGATCCTCGACCCGGTCGCGGGCGACACCATCACCCTCGACCGCTTCCTGCCCGACCTGCCCGCGGGCCGCGCCCTCATCGTCAGCGGCAAGCGCATGCGCGTGCGTGTGCTCCGCTTGCTTGTCGCTGCCGACGGCATCAGCAAGATCGCCCTCCGGCCCGGCGATAGCCTGCTGCTGGAGGAGACCCCGGCCGCGCTGCCCTCGGGAGGGCAGGCCTGGAAACTGACCGACAAGAACGGCTTCACTGGCACGGCCACGGTCGCCATGGGCGCAGCCGCCCGAACATTCGCGCTGATGCCCTCCGAACCCGACGACGCTCTTGTCAGCGAGGCGGCGATCATTAAGGAAGTGAAGCCGAATACCGACCCGACCGAGATCGTGCTGGAAGATCCGCTCCTGCGCACCTACGACCGGCTAACCATGACCATCTACGGCAACGTGGCCGCGGCCATCCACGGCGAGACCCGCCGCGAGGTGCTGGGCAGCGGCGACGCGAGCCGCGGCTTCCAGAAGTTCACCTTGAAGCAGAAACCCCTCACCTATGTCGCGGCCGATACGCCCGGCGGCGCCGAGACCACCCTGCACGTGCGGGTCAACGACGTGCTCTGGCAGGAAGCTCCCTCGCTCTACAACCTGCCCCCGCGCCAACGCGGCTACATCACCCGGCGGGACGACGACGGCAACGTCACCCTGACCTTCGGCGACGGCGTCACCGGCGCGCGGCTGCCCGGCGGCGACGAAAACATCGTGGCTACCTACCGCACCGGCATCGGCCGCGAGGGGATGGTGAAGGCCGGCCAGCTCTCGCTGCTGATGACGCGGCCCCTGGGCGTGCAGAAGGTGACCAACCCGCTGGCGCCTACCGGCGCAGCCGACCCCGAGCCGCGCGACCAGGCCCGCCAGAACGCGCCCTTCACCGTGCTGACGCTGGACCGCATCGTCTCGCTGCGCGATTTCGAGGATTTCGCCCGCGCCTTCGCCGGCATCGGCAAGGCACAGGCCACCTGGCTGTGGGACGGCCAGCAGCGCGTCGTCCACGTCACCATCGCCGCGGCGCTGAGTAACGGCGTTGATTACACCGTCCAGCCGGGGTCGAAGCTCTTCAGCAAGCTGGCTGCGGCCATGGACGCCGCCCGCGACACCGCCCAGCGGCTGATCATCGCCTCTTACGAACCGCTCTTCTTCCGGCTCAAGGCGCGTGTCGCCATTGACCCGGCCTACATCGCCGAGAAGGTACTGGCCGCGGTGAAGGCCGCGCTGGCGCAGGCGTATGCCTTCGAGCGCCGCGAGTTCGGCCAGCCGGTGCACAAGAGCGAAGTCCTGGCGACGATCCAGGCGGTGGAGGGGGTGACTGCCGTCTTCCTGGACCGGCTGTACCTGCGCAGCCAGCCGGCCAGCCGGCAGACGCCGCTCCTGGCGCTGCGGGCGCGCTGCGACCCCTCATCTCCGCCGCCGCAGTGCCTCATCAAGCCGGCCCAACTGCTGCTGGTGGACCCGAACGGCATTGACGTGACGGAGGCCCAACTGTGACCACCTACACCTCGGAACGCCTCTACGCACTGCTGCCTGCCGTCTACCGTCTGCGGGATGCCGAGCAGGGCTATCCCCTGCGCTCGCTGCTGGCGATCATCGCCCGCGAGATCGGCATCGTCGAGGAGAACATCGCCCGGCTGTATGCCAACTGGTTCGTCGAGACGGCCGACGAGTGGGTCGTGCCCTACATCGGCGACCTGCTGGGCGTGCGCAGCCTGCACGCGCTGGACGCGCCGGGCTTCACCCGCCGCGCCTTCGTCGCCAACACGCTGAGCTATCGCCGCCGCAAGGGCACGCCGACCATGCTGGAGCAGCTTGCGCGCGATACCACCCTGTGGAACGCCCGCGTGGTCGAGTTCTTCGAGCTGCTGGGCACGACGCAGTATCTCAATCACCTGCGGCCGCACAACGTCCGCACCCCCGACCTGCGCCAGACGAACGCGCTGGAGCTGCTGGACACGCCGTTCGACGCCGCCGGCCACACCGCCGACGTGCGGCGCATCGCCGCCGGCCGCGGCAAGCACAACATCCCCAACATCGGCATCTTCCTGTGGCGGCTGCAGGCCTACTACGTGACGCGCGCCACCCCCCGCGCCGTAGCCGACCCGGCCGATGGCCGCTACACCTTCAGCCCGCTGGGCAACGACGCGCCTCTCTTCAACCGCCCGCGGACCGAAACCACCATCACCCATCTCGCCGACGAGATCAACGTGCCGGGCCGGTTGCGCCGCCGCGCGCTCTACGACGACCTGGAGCGCTACCGTCGCGCCCTCGTCAGCGGAGAGGGCACGCCGGCCAGCGACTATTTCGGCCCGCAGCAGCCGGTGCTCGAAGTCTATTTCGATCAGCCCTGCGTGGCCGCCGACCCGACGGCCGATTGCGTGCCGCTGCGGCCAGAGGAGATCGTGGTCTGCGACCTGAGCGGCTGGGGCGCCCCCGGTTGGCAGCCTCCCGCCAGCGCGACCTTCATCCGCAAACACGACGGTTCCGCTTTTGAGACGAAAGTGGCCGTGGACCCGGCCCTGGGCCGGCTGGCTGTGCTGCAAGGCCTGGCCAACCCGCCAACTCGGATCGAGGTCAGCTACACCTACGGCTTCAGCGGCGACCTTGGCGGCGGCCCCTACGACCGGCGCTCTGTGACGCGACACGCCGACCCCGTGCCTTCGGCCTACGAGAACACCGTGGCCGAGCCGGAAGGGCTGGGACGGCTCTACCGCGTGTCGGCCAGGCCCGGCGACTCCGCCACCCTCCAGGCCGCGCTGGATCAGTGGGCGCTCGACGGCAAGCCCGCGGCGGTGATCGAGATCGCCGACAGCCGCACCTATGCCGAGACCCTGACCATCGCCATGGCCGCAACCGACCTGGTGATCCAGGCGGCCAACCACCGGCGGCCGATCCTGATGGGCAACCTTAACGTGACGGGCAACCAGCAGGCCCGCCTGGCCCTCAACGGCCTGCTCATCGCCGGCAGCCTGACGGTTGTGGACGATGCCAGCCTGCGCCAGTTGGACATCGCTCACTGCACCCTGGTCCCCGGCGTCGGGCTGGCCGCCGACGGCACGCCGCTAGAGCCGGAGACGCCCAGCGTGGTCGTGGGCACCGGCAACACGGCGTTGACGCTCAACCTGACCCGCAGCATCACCGGTCCGCTGCGCCTGGGCGCCGAGATGGTGGCGTTGACCGCCCGCGACTGCCTCATCGAGTCGCCCCTGCGCGGCCATCCGGCCACGCTCACCCCGGCCCTGGTGTCGGCCGACCTGGCCGCGTTTCCTGAGGGATTCCCCGAATCGCCCCGGCTGCGCGTGACCATCGGCGGCGAAGGGCCCCACCTGGCCACCCTGGCCAGCGCGCCGGCCAACCTGACGCAGGCCCGCGACCGCCTGCGGACCGCCATCCGCAAGGCCCGCCCGACCGCGGCCTTCACTCATGCGGAGGTCATCGTCGTTGACAACCGGCTGGTGGTGCTGCCGGGCGTGCCGGCTGAAGTGACCATCGAGCCGGCCCCCGGCGACCCCACGGCCGACCTGCTGGGCCTGACGCCAGACAGGGCCGAGCAACGGCTGGCCGTGATCAGCGGAGGCCTGGAGCCGTTCCCGGCCTTGACCTCGGCGACATTGGAATTGATTGCGTCCTTCGGCACCGAGGCGCACGCCATCACCCTCGCCCCGTCGCCCACTTCGCTGCTCCAGGCCCGCAACCGTCTGAGCGCCGCCCTGCAGGCAGCCAGCGCCTCTCCGGCCTTCGCCGGGGCCCTCGTAGGCACGTTGAACAACCCCGATCGGCTGGTGATCATCCCCGGCACGGCCGACGTCGTCCCGGCCTTCGATGTCACTTCCGGTGATACCACGACCCTGGCTGAGCTGCGACTCGCCGGCCAACTCTATCTGCCCGCCATCGGCGGCGGCCGGTCCGGCGCCCGGCCCGGCCCTGCCACGACGCTGGAGCGCGTGAGCGTGCTGGGGCCGGTGCATGTGAAGGAACTCACCCCGGCTTCGGAGGCGATCTTCAGCCACCGCGTCTACGCCACGCTCCGCCAATCCGGCTGCGTGCGCTTCAGCTACGTGCCACCCGACTCGCGGACTCCGCGGCGCTTCCGCTGCCAGCCGGAACTCGCAATCGCATCCGCGCTGGAGCAGGCCGGCGGGACCCTTGCCCCTGCCGCAGCGGAGGCCATCGCCCGCCAGATCCAGGCTCGCCTGCGGCCCGCCTTTACCTCCACCCGCTACGGCGATCCCGCCTACGGGCAGCTCGGCCCGGCCTGCCCTGAGGAGATCCGCGCTGGCGCGGAGGACGGTGCAGAAATGGGCGTCTTTGCCTTCTTGAAGCAACCCCAGCGCCTCGCCAACCTGCGAGTCAGCCTGGAAGAGTATCTGCGCTTTGGCCTCGAAGCCGGGATCTTCTTTGTGACATAAGGAGCGCTATGAAAGGCGATTTTACCCGATCGACCTTCAGGCCCGAAAAGCACTACAGTAGCGTGCGGATGCAGCAGGGCCGGGTGCAACTCGATGCCGATTGGAACGAGCAGATGGACATCACAGCCCATCGCGTCGAGACCGGAGCCGCCGATGTGATTGGCGGCTGCGGCGCGCCGCTCCACGCCGCCGGCTTTGCGCTCACCAGTGGTTCCGTTCCCAGGATTGGCAAGGGGCGCTACTACGTGGACGGTATCCTGTGTGAAAACGAGGCCGATGTTGACCTTGACAAGCAACCTGACCTGCCGGTGAGCACGCTGAACGATCTGATCACGCCGCGGCCGGTCGGTGACACAGTACCGGACGGCCTCTACCTGGCCTATCTGGACGTCTGGCAGCGCCACATCACCGCGCTGGAGGATGACGCCATCCGCGAGGTGGCACTGGGTGGGCCGGACACCGCCACGCGCACCAGGACCGTCTGGCAGGTCAAGCTGCTGGGCCCGCTGCCCGCGCCCCTCACCTGCATCAGCGAGCCGGCGGCCTGGCAGAATGTGCTCGACCGAACGCAGGACGGCAGGCTGAACGCGCGGGCCGAGGAGAGCGCGACGAAGCCGGGGCCGTGTGTGGTGCCAGAGGGCGCGGGCTATCGCCGGCTCGAGAACCAGCTCTACCGGGTTGAGGTCCATGCGGTGGACGCCAACGGCCGGGTCACGCTGCTCAAATGGAGCCGTGACAACGGCTCCATCGTCACCCGCTGGCTGGATCAGAAAGCCAGCAAGCCGGAAGAACTCATCGTGGCCGGCATCGGCCGCGATGAGGTGTTGCGCTTCGGCCCCGGCCAGTACGTCGAGGTGCACGACGACCAGCGCGAGCTGCGCGGAGAGGCCGGCATCCTGGTGCGCCTGGCCAACGCCGAGGGTCAGGTGTTGATCCTCGACACCACCGACCCCAACGCGGCGACGGTAGCCAGGGCGAACTTCCCGGACACCCTCGGCGGCCGACCCAATAACCCGAAGGTGCGGCGCTGGGATGGCATTCTCGCCAACCCCGCCACGAGCGCCTGGCTGGAGCTGGAGGACGGCGTCCAGATCCGGCTGGAGGCAGGCAAGCGGTACCACGTCGGCGACTACTGGCTGATCCCGGCGCGCACCGTCACTGCGGATGTCGAGTGGCCGCGCGACAACGCCACGCCGCCGAATCCCATCCCCCAGCCACGCGCCGGCATCGAGCATCACTACTGCAAGCTGGCGGTCCTCAACCGCGCCGGTGGCAACTTCACGGTGGTACAGGACTGCCGGAAGCTCTTCCCGCCGTTGACGGCGCTGACGACGCTGCTCTACGTCGGCGGCGACGGCCAGGAAGCGCCCCCCGGCCAGCCCCTGCCGCTGCCGCTGCGCGCCCGCGTGGTCAACGGCAGCGCGCCGGTGATCGGCGCGCGGGTGCGCTTCACGGTGACCCAGGGCGGCGGCAGCCTGTCGGCGGCGCAGCCGGTAGTCACCACCGCGCCGGACGGCATCGCCCAATGCGGCTGGACTCTGGGGACGTCTGGCCCGCAGCAGGTGGAGGTAGTCCTGCTCGACCCCGGCGACAATCCGGTGCCAGGCCAGGTACTGCGTTTCGGCGCCACGGTCAGTGTGGCCAGCCGCGGTGGTTGCTGCGTGTGCGTCGGCCGGGGCGGCGACTACGAGCGGTTGGACGTTGCTCTCAACGACCTGATCGCGCGCGGCGAGCGTGACATCTGCATCTGCCTGCGCCCCGGCAACCAGGAGCTCGACAAGATCGCCATCGAGCGCAACCCGAACGAGCCCGACCTGCACATCAAGATCGTCGGCTGCGAGCCGGGCAGCCGGCTGACGCTGCGCGGGCCGATCAGACTGATCGGGATTACCTCTGTCACTGTGCAGGATCTCGCCTTCGACGTAGCGTTTCTGGTGGACGGCGCCAGCGCCATAACCCTGCAACATTGTTCCAGCGTTGAGTTTCGCGCCTGCCAGTTGTCGGGCTTCACCGGCGAAAATGGCGCCTTGCTCCAGATCATCGATGCCGACCGGGTGCGCCTGGAGGGGAACGTATTCGAGGCGCTGCTGCCCGGCACGCTCACGCTTGCCCGCGACTTCTTTGCAGAAGGCCGGGCCGAGGAACTGGTGCAGCTTTTCAGCCTCCCCGACCAGAGCGAGTTCAGGCTGTCTGTCTTTCGCCGCGGCGCGCTGCAGGCCGCCCAGAGGCTCGTTACCCTGGACCCGCGCACCCGCCGGGAGCTCCAGGCCGCTTTGCAACAGGCCTGGCCCAAGTTTGCCCGCCAGAGCGGTCCGGGCGAGACGATCAGTTACGCCAAGCTGATCCTGGCCCTGGCAGCGGACGTACTCCGCCTGAACACAACCTTCGATCTCCTGCTCGATATCCGGCGGGCTGCGGGCAAGGGTCGTCCAGGCACGGCGATCATCCTGGATCAAGCCCGGCGCATAGACGAAGCCGGTTTGCAGGTGCTACAGTCGAGCATCGATGTTCTGGACCAGGACGATCATTACTGGCTGCTCGACAACGACATCGCCGGCATCCTCAGCCTCTACGGCCCACCCACACCGCTGCCTCAAGTCAACGAACTTTTGAGTCCCGAGATTACCAGGCTGTTATTGAGACGCCTGCGTGAAAACCAGCTCCGGTTCAGCGGCTTCCTGGGCACGCTGCAACTACGGGGCAACCAGCTCGTGCGCGTGGCGGTGAGCCGCGAGATCGTGGAGGAGCTGCGCAAAGCGGCCGGGGGGCAGGAGAGCGTCACCTTCCCCTTCGACCTGTTTGGCCGCTGCCAGTGGAGCGATAATGTCTTCGAGGGCGGGCAGAGCCTGCTGGTCTGTCGCCATCTGACCATGCAGGGCAACGAGTTCACCCGTGCAGCCGCCAGCCCTGGCGTCTCTGGCGCGCTCGATGTGACCGCCACCACCATCGCCGACGCGACCATCTACGTCGCCAACCGCGGCACTGGTGAGAATGCCACGCTGCTACGTGACATCGCGCGCCGGAGCGATCGGTTTGCCAATCAGGAGTTGACCATTACGGAAGGATGAGCAGCGCATCCGCCAGGGTGCCGGGGTGGGCGTCGCTACGCCCAAACTCTCCCCTCAGGGAGGGGGATGGGGAAACCCGGTTTCCCCATTTCCCAACCGCGGTTGGGAGCGGCTGGCGCCCCACAGGCAGGGGTGCGGTTCGACAGGCTCACCGCAGGTGGGGAAACCCGGTTTCCCCGTATGCTCACCTCAGGCCCCATTCGCGGAGCGCACAACGCCGCGGTGAAACCAGGTGTATGGTTAGGAAGGCGTAGCCCTCCCGAACCCTCCCATCAGGGAGGGGTTTGGGGAAACCGGGTTTCCTCAAACCCCAACCGCCGTTGGGGGTGCCTGGCATCCCGGTGAACAGGAGCGGAGGGAAACCCGGTTTCCCCATAGTCACCTCAGACCGATCACCTGCCGCAGCGCCTGCAAGGCGACACGGGTGCGCGGGCCGGGCCAGGTGAGCAGCATCCCGTCACAGAGCGCGATCCGTCCATCGCGTACCGCGGGTACATCGGCGAAAGGGGTGAAGGCGTCAAGGTCACGTTCACTGAAGGCATACGGCTCGCTGGGGAGCACGATCACCTCCGGGCGCAGGGCCAGAAAGGCATCGAGGGGAGCGCGCGGGTAGCGCCCGGGAAGCTGCGCGGCGAGGTTGGCCGCGCCACAGAGCCGCAGCAGGTCGCCGGCGTAGGTTTCGGCGCCGACCGCCATCCACGGGTCACGCCAGATAAAGGCGATGCTCGGGCGCGGCGTGGCCGGCAGGGCCTGCTCCGCCGCGCTGATCGCCGCGCGCAGGTCCTCCAGCGCCGGGGCGGCTCGCTCAGCTACCCCCAGCATCCGCGCCAGCGGCTCGAGTTGCTCCGGCACATCGGCCACGCTGCGGATGGCGGTCACATACACCGGGATGCCCGCCGCGGTAAGCGCCAGAACATCGCGCTCGCGGTTCTCCTCCTGGTCGGCGATCACCAGGTCGGGCTGCAAGGCGACGATCCGCACCCGGTCGGGGTTCTTGGCGCCCCGCAGACGCGGCAGGCCCGCCAGCGCCGCCGCAGGCTCAATGCAGTAGTCGGTCACACCGACGACCCGCTCGCCCAGGCCCACACTGAACAGCCACTCGGTCAGGCTGGGCACGAGCGAGACGATCCGCCGGGGCGGTTCGCTGAGTTCGAGGCGTCGTCCCAGGGCATCGAACGGCATACCTGCCTCCCGGTGATAGCAGTGAAACGGCTGCGAGGCGCAGTATACCACGCCCATCAGCAGGTTGTTTCCAGGGAGGGCTGCCCCTTCAACGGGTATCACGAGACCGGCGCGTTCACGGCACGCGCGGATCGCGGCGCCGCGGCCAGGTTGCCGCCGATGCCCTCACCGTGCTATACTGCCGTTGTCGTGACCAGGCTCCAGGAGCTACCACGTGAGTACCATTGCAGAAGACGTTGCGCGCCTTATCCCCGAGAGCGGCGAATGGCCGCTATTGCGAGGCATACTGGTCGGGTTCGTTCTCGGCGCAGCAGCAGCCGGATTGGTCGTGCTCGGGCAACGCCTCGCGGAACGCCGCGCTGCCCGCCTCTACCTCCCTCCCCCACCTCCTGCCGAGTCGTAGAGCCGGCCTGCCGCGCCGCCACAACAGCCCGCCGCGACGGCCTGCCGCGCTGGCTCTCCGGCGCCGGGGTGGCAGGCGTAGCCGCCACTATACCGGTGGGCCATAGGAAGATGGCGCGTTGCGCTGGCTGGTGTACGTGTTCAGAGTTGGGGTCACCACGCAAGCCCGGGAGTGGGGGCGTCCTGCGTTCGCGCGGGCTGCCCTTGCTCCCAGGAGAAGGTGCACACATACGCCAGGTCCCCCATGCCCCTGCCTGATAGATGGTATACTATAATTGTGATAAGTCTTTCGTTGCCAGTGTGGACAAGACTGTCAACAGAGTTTTCTAATCGCTGCCCGGCTACCCCCGCCAGGAGAGGAGCCAGACGCCTCCCCCCGGGGGGGACAATACCAGAAAACTTCGTTTACAGACAATCGCCTGCCAACGAGTATCTAACGCATCCGGTAACGTGCCGAGCAGGAGGGCCACGCCGTCGCGGAAACCTTCTTTCCCGGCTCTGAGGCTCCGGATGAAGCAGTAAGGAGATATAGCAATGTTCTTTTTTGACCCACTCTATTTCGTATTTGCCCTGCCCGCCTTGCTCCTGGCAATGTGGGCGCAGTTTCGCGTCCAGTCGGCCTATCGCAAATGGTCGCAGGTGCCCAACGCCAGGGGCCTGAACGGTTTCGATGTCGCCCGCACGCTGATGCAAAACGAAAACCTCTCCCACGTGCAGGTGGAGCGGATCGACGGAATGCTCACCGATCACTACGATCCCCGCGGGGCGGTGATGCGCCTCTCCGAAGGCTCATTGCAGCCCTCAGTGGCTGCTATGGCCATCGTGGCCCATGAACTCGGGCATGCCGCCCAGGATCAGGAGGGCTACTTCTGGCTGCGCGCGCGCGCCGGTATCGTCGGGATCGCCAACATCGGTTCCAGTCTAGGCACCATCCTGTTCTTCATCGGATTAATGCTGACCGCCTTCGCCAGTGGCACCTTTGGCTATACGATCGCGACAGTCGGGCTGATCCTCTTCTCCGCTGCTGTCGCGTTTACCCTGGTCACCCTCCCGGTCGAGTTCAACGCCAGCGCCCGGGCCAGGCAGATGCTGCAGCGCAATGGTCTGGTCACCGCTCAGGAGATGAATGGAGTTAACGCCGTGCTCAACGCCGCTGCCCTGACTTACGTGGCCGCGGCTGCTCAGGCGATCGCGCAATTGCTCTACTTCGCCACCTTGCTTGCAGGACGACGGGAGGACTAAATGGACGAAGATCTGCGTCGCCGGCTGATCTACGGGTTGCTCAACTTGCTGCTCGGTCTTGCCGCAGCCTGGCTGGCAACCTACCTGACCAACAAGATCCTTGGCGCGATGGACTCGCAGAAGAAACTCGAAGCCTGACACGTATGCAGTGAAGCCGCAGGATGAACCTGCGGCTTCGTTTTTTTCCCTGGCGTCCTGAGAGTTTAAGTGCGGACAGAACATACGAGCCAACGTGGCGTGTACCGCATTGGAACGCCCCCGCGCGCGGCTCTGGTCTCCCCGCTTCGACGGGCTCAGCACAGGCTCTCCAGTCATCTATGCGGCTGCGCCGCACAACGCCAGAATGAAAATATTATTGTTCTTGGGAGGGCGCAGCCCTCCCAAACCCTCCCGCGGGCGGGCTATGTTCACCTCAGCGAAGCTGGAGCGGGGCCGGGGGTGAGGACCAGCAGCGCATCAGGACGCCATCTGCCAAAAACTCCACACCTGAAAGCCGGGAGGGTCACGGTGCGACAGGCTCGCCGCAGCCCGGTTTCCAGATCTGGCCTCGTGTCTTCGTAGCGCCGGATCAGCGAGCTACCCTCCCACTGCCCGCTCGATGCCCCACTCCATCAGACCAGCTTCCAGGATCTCGGCCATAGCCCGGGCATCAATCTCCAGCACGACGCGCGCGTTCCGCGGCGCGCGGGCGCTCGCCTGACGCAGCGCCTCTTCATAATCAAAATCAGGTGCAGTCACGTTCTTCGCCAGGTGCTCAACGCCGTGCGTTCCGAGAACCAGCGCCGCCTGATGCTGCTCACTCAGGGCCACAATCGTCTGCCCGCGGGTTAACTCGCCCTCAGTAACAACCCGCACGGTCGCGGGGACGGCCAGGCCCAGGTCGGGGTGCAGCGCGTAGATCGCTGCCGCGGCATCGGGCACGGCGATTGGCGCCATCTGGCGACTCACGGCGTCGGCGTAGCTCGCCAGCACTCGACCAAGGAATCGGCCGGCTTCGCCGCCTTCGCGCTCCAACTGCCGGGCGAACGCGCGATCCAGTTCCAGGGTCTGGAAGGCGTCACGGGTAACCAGTTCGACCTGCAGAGAGCTTTCGAGGACCAGCGCCAGGGCGTGGGGATCGGCAAAGGCGTTGAACTCCGCAGCGGGCGTAATCGAGCCGGCGCCGTGGGCGCCGGCCAGCGCCACCAGGCGCACTCCGACCAGATCTTCGGGGTAGGCTTGTACGGCGCGCGCGATGTTTGTGAGCGGCCCGAGGGCGATGATAGTCAGGCCGGGATGCGCCCGCGCCGCCGCAGCGATCGCTCCCGGCGCGCCCGCAGGCAAGCCGTCAAGATCGTGAGGGCGCTGCGCCCCCCACAGGCCGTCGGGGCCGTGGGTCAGAGCGCCCGCGCTGGTTCGAGGATAGACCATCGGCGCCGAGGCGCCGATCGTCACCGGCGCCTCGCGGCGGAGCACACCGAGGAGCGTGAGCAGGTTCGCGGTAGTGTTCTGCACGCTACTGTTGCCAAAGACGCTGCTCATCCCCACAACCCGGGCCTCAGGACGGCGCAGCAGCCAGGCAATGGCCAGGGCGTCATCACAGCCGACATCGGTGTCGATGAACACGGGCATTGGATTCGTCGCGCTGTGTGGTTCCTGCCTCATTCGGCTTTCCTCCGTATCGCTATACCGCAATGGGATAGGATGACAACAGTGTACCGGACAGCGATGGGAGGCCGCTGACCATGAACGGCGCCCTGGATAACGGTTCCGTCATCCGCCAACGGCGCGGGCCATCTCACCGGCCAGCACCGCGCGGGTGCGCCTGGCCATTGTCAATGGCATTTCTCCCAGCATGCTGGTCAGAGCCTCCAGATCCGCCAGATCGCTAACCCCGAACCAGCCGGGGAGGACGGCGACAGGAAGCTCAAGGCCGTGGGCAGCGCAGACCAGCGCCTCGGGGTTCTCGCCACGCGCGGGTAGCGTGCGCAGCAGCAGCGGCTCCGCGCGGGCCAACCCCAGCAGGTACCACCCCTGGCGATCGCTCGGGCCGTACACCACCCCTGCTCCGGCGGCCAGGTGGGTCAGCGCATCACGCAGGCGCCAGGGTGGGAGATGGGGCAGATCGCCGCCCATCACCACCGCCGGGCCGCCGTTGGCCAGCGCCTTGCTCAGCAGCGTGGCAATGCCCTGTGGCTTTGTGCAGGCCAGTGGACGTAACGTCACATCATTGAGGGCCAGGTCAACCGCCACCCGCGGATCGTGGGCCACCACCACGCGCCCGCCGGTAATCTCTCGCGCGATATCAACCGTGTCGCTCACCAGGGCCTGAAGCAGCGCCACCGCAGCAGGGCCAAACGAACGAGCCAGATCCTCATCGCTCAACACATTGGCGAGAACTATTAGCGTTGGTGTCATAGACTGCTCCCTATGTAGTCTGATGCCAGTGACGAGTGATGAGTGACGAGCGGCGCGATCCGCGTTACGCTGCGGAGCAGAGCCGACCCGCATGCACAACGCTGCATATGAGTGCGGCACCCATCTGGCTCCGCCGTGCGCCCTTGCGACAAAAGACAGCCGGCTCAGGAGGGCCTGGCCTGCTTCCACCTCCAGCAGAGGCGGAGCATACGTGTTGCTCTACCCGCGCCTATCGAACCGTAGCCCAATCTCTGACATAAGTATAGCCTGCGCGCCGAGGGTTCTGGAAAAGCTGCGCCCTCCCAGGCACACCTCCTTGCATCGAGTCGTTCTGCGGCAGGGCCGTACAGGCGTCTACGCTTATGGTACCTGCCACTGCATCTTCCTGAGGCGGGGGGGATGAGCGAATTGTCACTCCTGTGCAAGGCAGTATAACACATTGCGTTATGTTTGGTTGTGGATCAACGGTACGCACAGGTATGGGGCCGCCTGGTTGCCCCTGCGCTCGCCCACACCCTCCCCGCTGGATGGAAGGGCGGACAGAACATCCGCGCCAACGTGGCTTGTACCACATTCGAACACCCCCGCGCACGGCTCTGATCTCCCCGCTTCGACAGGCTCAGCGCAGGCTCTCCAGCGAAGCTGGAGCGGCCCGCCCCTTCGGGCTGAGCCTCAGGGCGAAGCCTGAGCCTGTCGAAGGGGGCCGGGGGTGCGGACCAACCAGCATCCCAACACTCTTACGCCCGTCGGCGCCCATACGTTCTGTCTGCCCCTGAACCTCGCTGGGGGATTGTTTGCTGGGAGGGCTGCGCCCGCATCCCCGCCAGACGGGGAAGAAAGCAGGTTCCTTACGCTCAATTCAGGCGCGCGGGAGCCGACCAGTAGACCTATTGTTGCACACGCCACATTCGATAGGGGGAAAAGAGATCGTCACCAAAGGTTGCACGGCCTTTACCTCGTGCAAGGCGGCGCAAATCCTATACTAGCCTTGTTACGATGTGTGCGGCCCGATACTCTCAGCAGAGGAGGCATCCTCATGGATGTACGTCCGGATCTGGAAAGCGCAACTAGCATTGCCGAACCAATTCCACAGATCACCATTGACGGCAATGAAGCCGCAGCAAATGTGGCATATATGTTGAGTGAGGTGGTGGCGATTTACCCTATCACCCCCTCTACGCCAATGGGCGAGTCGGCGGACGCCTTCGCAGCGGCGGGGAAACCAAACCTCTGGGGCACCGTGCCAACGGTCTACGAAATGCAGTCCGAGGGTGGCGCTGCGGGCGCCCTGCACGGCGCGATGCAGACCGGCGCGCTGACCACGACCTTCACCGCTTCGCAGGGTCTGCTCTTGATGATTCCGAATATGTACAAGATCGCCGGTGAGCTGACCCCGACGGTCTTTCACGTTGCCGCGCGGTCGCTCGCCGCGCAGGGGCTGTCGATTTTCGGCGATCACTCCGACGTGATGGCGGTGCGCGCCACGGGGTGGGCGTTGCTCTCCTCCGGCTCGGTGCAGGAGGCCCAGGATCTGGCCCTGATTGCCCACAGCGCCACTCTACAGTCCCGGGTCCCCTTCGTCCATTTCTTCGACGGGTTCCGCACTTCCCACGAGGTCAACAAGATCACCCCGCTCGATGTCAGCATCATCCGCGCGATGATTGATGATGAACTGGTACGGGCGCACCGGGCGCGGGCCCTCTCGCCGGAGCATCCGGTGCTGCGTGGCACGGCGCAGAACCCCGATGTCTACTTCCAGGCGCGCGAGAGTGTGAACCCCTTCTATATCGCCTGCCCCGGGGTGGTCCAGCAGGCGATGGACCAGTTCTTCGCCCTGACCGGGCGCCACTATAACCTCTTCGACTATGCCGGCGCGCCTGATGCCGAGCGCGTTATCGTGATTATGGGTTCCGGCGGCGAGGTCACCGAAGAGGTGGCCCGCTTCCTCGCCGCTCAGGGTGAGAAGGTGGGCGTTGTGCGGGTGCGGCTCTACCGGCCCTTTGCCGCCGAGGCTTTTGTGGCTGCGTTGCCACCCACCACTCGCGCCATTGCTGTCCTCGACCGCACCAAGGAACCCGGCAGCGCCGGCGAGCCGCTCTTCCTCGATGTGGTCTCGGCGGTCTATAGCTATGGCAGCGGCCATTTCCACGACGGCGCCGCCGCACACCGCCCCTTCCCCACGATCATCGGTGGGCGCTACGGCCTCTCCTCCAAGGAGTTCACGCCGGGTATGGTCAAGGCCGTCTTTGATGAACTGGCTGCTCCCCATCCGCGCAACCGCTTTACCATCGGCATCGCCGATGACCTGACCGGCACCAGCCTGCCCTACGACAGCAGTTTCGATGTGGAGCCGGAGCGTACCGTGCGCTGCGTCTTCTGGGGCCTCGGGTCCGATGGTACGGTAGGGGCGAACAAGAACAGCATCAAGATTATCGGCGAGGAGACTGAGTACGAGGCCCAGGGCTACTTCGTGTACGACTCGAAGAAGTCCGGCTCGGTGACAATCTCGCACCTGCGCTTCGGTCCCGAGCCGATCCGCGCCCCCTACCTGATCGGCGACGGTCAGGCCCACTTCGTCGCCTGCCACCAGTTCAGCTTCCTGGAACGCTTCGAGGTGCTGCGCTACGCCCGCCCCGGCGGCGTCTTTCTGCTCAACAGCCCCTATGGCCCCGACGAGGTCTGGTCGAAACTGCCGGTTGAGGTGCGCAAGGCGATCCGCGAGAAGAACCTGCACTTCTGGGTGATTGACGCCACCGCAGTCGCTGCGGCCACGGGGATGCGCGGGCGCATCAATACGGTGATGCAGACCTGCTTCTTCGCCATCAGCGGCGTGCTCCCCCGCGACGAGGCGATCGCCCAGATCAAGCGCAGCATCAAGAAGACCTATGGCCGGCGTGGCGATGCGGTGGTCAAGCAGAACTACATGGCCGTCGATCAGACCATTGATCGGCTCTACGAGGTGCCTATCCCCGCGGTCGAGCCGGAGCAGAATGGCTACCATATGCGCCCACCGGTCACCCCTGGCGCGCCGCCCTTTGTGCGCGAGGTGCTCGGAGCGATGATCAGTCTGCACGGCGACGATCTGCCCGTCAGCAAGCTGCCCTTCGATGGCACCTATCCAACCGGCACCTCGCGCTGGGAGAAGCGCAATATCGCCATCGAAATCCCGGTCTGGGAGCCGGATATCTGCATCCAGTGCAACAAGTGCGCCTTCGTCTGCCCGCATGCGGTGATCCGCCCCAAGATCTACGCCCCCGAGGCCCTCGCTGGCGCGCCGCCAACCTTCAAGAGCACCGATGCGCGCTTCAAGGAGTTTCCGGGCTACAAGTTTACCCTGCAAGTCGCGCCCGAAGATTGCACCGGCTGCGCCCTGTGCGTCGAGGCATGCCCGGTGAAAGATAAGCGCCAGACCGGGCGCAAGGCGATCAATATGGCGCCCCAGGCGCCTCTGCGCGAGAGCGAGGCCGCGAACTGGGACTTTTTCCTCGACATTCCGGAAGTGGACCGGACCCAGCTTCACCTCAATACGGTGAAGAACTCGCAGTTGCTGCTCCCGCTCTTCGAGTTCTCCGGCGCCTGCGCCGGTTGTGGCGAAACGCCTTACGTTAAGCTGGTTAGCCAGCTCTTCGGTGATCGTTCGGTGATAGCCAACGCTACCGGATGTTCGTCAATCTACGGCGGGAACCTGCCCACCACTCCCTGGACGGTGAACCGCGAAGGGCGCGGCCCGGCGTGGTCCAACTCGCTCTTCGAGGATAATGCCGAGTTCGGCCTGGGTATGCGCCTGACGATCGACAAGCAGCGCGAATACGCCTGTGAGTTGCTCCCACGCCTGGCCGGTCGCCTCGGCCCCGATCTGGTCGAGGAACTGCTGAACGCCGATCAGCACGATGAGGCCGGCATTCGCGCCCAGCGCGAGCGCGTGGCGCTGCTGAAGCAGCGCATCGCCGCCGAGCTGGCGGGCAAACCCGACGCCGATACGCCGCTGCTTCGCGATCTGGACTCGCTGGCCGAGGTGCTGGTGCGCCGCTCGGTCTGGATCATCGGCGGTGACGGCTGGGCCTACGACATTGGCTACGGCGGTCTGGATCACGTGCTGGCCTCCGGGCGCAATGTCAACATCCTCGTCCTCGATACCGAGGTATACTCCAACACCGGCGGGCAGGCCAGCAAGGCAACCCCCCTCGGCGCCGTGGCGAAGTTCGCCGCCAAGGGCAAGAGTACCCCCAAGAAGGACCTGGGGTTGCTGGCCCTGGCCTACGGCAATGTGTACGTTGCGCGGGTGGCGATGGGCTACGACGATGTGCAGACCCTGCGCGCGATCCTGGAGGCCGATGCCTACGACGGCCCATCGCTGGTCATTGCCTACAGCCACTGCATCGCCCACGGCATTGATATGCGCCGTGGCCTCGACCAGCAGAAGCTGGCCGTGCAGTCGGGGATGTGGACCCTCTACCGCTACAATCCCCTCCTGGCGCGCGAGGGGAAGAACCCGCTTACCATCGACTCCAAGGCGCCCTCGGTTTCGATTGAACAGTACATCTCCGGCGAGGGTCGCTTCCAGATCCTCCAGCGCAGCGACCCGCACCGCGCCGAGGAACTGATTGCCGAAGCAATGCGCACGAACGCCGAACACTATCACCGCCTCGAGCAAATGCTGGAGAAGGACGCGTAGGACAAGTCGGAGAGCCTGGAAGACCAGGAGCCAGGGGGATCAGGGAACCAGGGGCGTAACCGGCTGGCGCCGGCGCTCCTGGTCTCCCGCACTCGCCTGGTCCTGGTCATCCGGATTCTCCTATCCAGGAGCTATTGCGATGGTTGACCTGAGCACGCAGTACCTCGGCCTGCACCTGAAAAGCCCGATCGTCGTCGCGTCCTCGCCCCTTTCGCACCGTGTGGAGACGGTGCAGCGCCTGGAAGAGGCCGGCGCCTCGGCCGTGGTGATGTATTCGCTCTTCGAGGAGCAGATCATCCACGCCAGTCTGGAGATTGACTACCTGCTCAGCCACGGGGCCGAGAGTTTCGCCGAGGCGCTGAGCTATCTTCCCGATGCCGGGCGCTACAGCATCGGGCCAGAGCAGTACCTTGAGCAACTCAGCCGCTTGAAGCGCTCTGTGGGCATTCCGGTCATCGGCAGCCTCAACGGCGTCTCGAAGGGTGGCTGGGTCCACTACGCCAAGCTGATCGAAGAGGCCGGCGCCGATGCCCTCGAACTCAACATCTACTACATTCCCACAGACCCCGACCTGACCAGCGTCCAGCTCGAGCAGACCTACATCGAGCTGGTGCAGGCCGTGCGGAGCGAGGTGCGCATTCCGCTGGCGGTGAAAATCAGCCCCTACTTCACTGCCCTGCCCAACGTTGCCCGGCGCCTGGTCGAGGCCGGCGCCGATGGTCTGGTGCTCTTCAACCGCTTCTACCAGCCCGATTTTGATCTGGAAAACCTGGTTGTGGTGCCCAATCTGCGCCTCAGCACCTCCGAGGATCTGCGTCTGCCGCTGCGTGAGGTTGCCATCCTCCACGGGCGCGTGCATACGGACTTCGCCATCTCGGGCGGTGTGCATACGGCCTTTGATGTGCTCAAGGCGATGATGGCGGGCGCGAAGGTAGCGATGATGGCCTCGGCGCTGCTACGGGGCAACTACCAGGAGCGTGTGCGTAGTGTGATCGCCGATCTGGAAGCGTGGATGGTTGAGCACGAATACGACTCGATCAGCATGATGCAGGGCAGTATGTCGCAACTTGCCGTAGCCGAGCCGGCGGCGTTCGAGCGGGCTAACTATATGAAGGTGCTTGGCTCGTTCCGCTTCAGCGAGGGTTCTTCGGCCCATTCCACCCTCACCAGCGGTATGCTTTACCCCTTCCTCGATACGCCTGTGGAGGAGTAGTGGTCTGCCACGATAATTGTGATGAACGTGGCGGGAGGGCAAAGCCCTCCCCGCAAAAAACTATCCATCACAACCTGGTTGACAAACCAGTAGACGGTCATGCGCATGGCGTGGCGCACAACGCCGGAATGAACAGATATTATTCCTGGGAGGGCTATGCCCTCCCAAACCCTCCCCGTCGGCGGGCTGGTTCCTGGGAGGCCTTACCCCACATATGGACACGTACCTCTTTGCGGCCCGTCGTTGTGCGGTAAAGCCGCGTGGGTATCCAATCGCGCATCCGCGCGTGCATAACCTTCACCCGGAGGGGCCACAGGCCCCTCTGGCTTTGCTATGCCTTGCCATACACCGGCACGTGAGCCCCGCTGATAATCTGCGCGTCGGGACCGATCAGGAAGAGGATCACGCGGGCGATGGCCTCGGGTGGCACCCAGCGACTATGGTTGGCCTGGGGGGCGGCCTGGCGATTGGCGGGCGTATCAATGGTGCTGGGCAGAATCGAGTTGACGGTGATATTGTGGTCGCGCAACTCGGCAGCCAGCGCCTCGGTCAGTTGCAGCACCGCCCGCTTCGAGGCGGCGTAGGCAGCCAGGTTGGCCCCCGCCTGCGTCGCGGTGCGGGTGCTCACGTTGACAATCGCCCCACCGCCGCGACGGATCAGGTGCGGCGCCGCCGCCGCACAGGAGATGACGGCGGTCTTCAGGTTGATATCGAGCTGTTGTTGCCAGATCGCCCAACCCGTCTCGTGCACCGGTTTGCCCCCATCGAAGCCGCCGGCCACATTCACCAGGATGTCCAGCCCTCCCGCCGTCGCCGCCACCTGATCGTAGTATGCGCGCACGCCCTGCTCGTCCGTCAGGTCTACCCGGGCGCCCGACAACGCCGCGTCATCGGCGCGACCCAGGCGCTCGCGGAGGGACTCGAGATCACCGGCATGGCGATAGGGCACGGCCACGGCGGCTCCGGCGCTCAACAGCGCATCAACCACGGCGCCGCCCAGCGCCCCGGTTCCACCCGTCACGATTGCCACCTTACCGCTCAGACTCATTCCTTCGCTCCGGGAAACGCACGGCGGGCGCCACAAGCCCGACAGTTTCACTGCACAACGACCACGGGCGGCACCTTGCTCCAGAGCCGTTCCAGGCGGTAGTACTCGCGCTGCGCCGGGCTGAACACGTGAACGACCACATCATCATAATCCAGAACGATCCAGCCGGTCTCGGGCGTGCCCTCGCGGCGCGGATTCAGCCCGAACTCCTGGTGCACTTTTTCATCAATGTGCTCCACAATCGCCCGGATCTGGCGGTCGCTTTCTCCGGAGCAAATCACAAAGTAATCGGCGATGACACTTTGCGGGCGAATGTCGAGCAGCACAATCTCGTTGGCCTGCTTGTCTTCGGCCAGCTCGACGACGCGACGGGCGATGGTTCCGGTCTCGATGGTCAGACTCCTTTCTACGTAAAGAGCTATTCCCGGGAGGGCGCAGCCCTCCCAAACCCTCCCGCCAGGGCAGGGGGCAGGGCCACCCGCCTGCTCCACGTCCCCTGCTCGGGGGACAGATCCGGCAGGGTCTTATCTGCAACCGGCTATGTGACCGGCATGCGGCGCTGATCCGCCGCATGACCGTTCCTGCGTCTTGTTATTCGTTATACAGGATCGAAAAAGGTTTGGCAAGCCTCAGCGCTGCCGGTGCAAAAGGATCGCCCCGGCCACAATCAGCAAGACGGGGAAGAGAAACGACGTGTCAATACCGAACTGATCCAGCATCACCAGGCCTCCGATGCCAATGAGGATCAGCCCCAGGGTGTGCCCGCGCCTCGCGCCTCGGGCGGGCGCAGCCGGTGTTTCCACCACCGGCTCCGGCTCTCCGCTGTGGTCAGCGAGGCCCTCCGTTGCCCGTGGCTGGCCGGTGAGCGGCTCACCACCCTTCCCCGGCGCCTCATCCACGGCGCTGGCGGGGGCTGTCTGCCCCGGGTGTTCAACAGGCTCCTGGCGATCCGCGCGGGCGAAGGATGCAACGGCCGGCTGGCCCGTCTCCTCTGCCGCCAGGCCAATCCGGCGCGCGCGCCGGCCCAACGGCGGCTGCGCGCCGCCGGGCTGCGCCCGGGGCATCACCATCCACAGAATAAGGTAGGCCGGCAATCCGAGGCCGCTGGTGAGGGTCACCACCACGAAGATCAGCCGAACGATCACCGGATCAATATTGAAATACTCAGAGAGGCCGCCACATACACCCGCCACCACCGACTCGGTGGCGCTTCGCCTCAGACGGGGCTGCATTGCGCGCTCCTACCATTGCTCGGAGACGATTGCTCCACCATCACCGCACATACGACGGTAAGAGAACGGTTAATGTTGCGGCCCGGGTTACGGGAGGATTGTGTTCACGCGCATCGAACGCGCACGCACCGCAGCGGGCTTCAAAAAGCCTTTCCTCGTTTGAGAAGGCGGCGCCCTCCCAAACCCTCCCGCTGGGGAGGGCTTGCCGCCCCCACAGGCAGGGGTGCGGTTCGACCGGCTCACCGCAGGCGGTTCGACCGGCTCACCGCAGGCGGTTCGACCGGCTCACCGCAGGCGGTTCGACCGGCTCACCGCAGGCGGTTCGACCGGCTCACCGCAGGCGGTTCGACCGGCTCACCGCAGGTGGGGAAACCCGGTTTCCCCATATTTTCACCTCGGTCATCCATGCGGCTGCGCCGCACAACACCAGAATGAAAAATATTTGTTCTTGGGAGGGCTTCGCCCTCCCAAACCCTCCCCGCTGGCGGGTTGTTTCCTGGGAGGGCAAAGCCCTCCCAAACCCTCCCGTGGGTGGGCTATTTTCACCTCAGAAACCCATGCGGCTGCGCCGCACATTACGAGAATGAACCGAGGGGTGAAAACTCACCTACGGGAGGGCTTCCAGCGCACCGTAATCGAGCGGGTTCACGTTCGCCCATTTCGCTCCCTGGCGGACCCAGACCTGGTAATCCAGGTGCGGACCCGACGACATCCCGGTGGAGCCGATGGAGCCGATCAGGTCGCCGCGGCGTACTGCCTGTCCATCGCTGACGGCAAAGGAAGCCAGGTGAGCGTACCCGGTGCGATAGTCGGCATTGGTGACCCAGACATGGTTGCCCGCCGGGTAGCTGTTGGCAGTGACCGTGACCACGCCGCTGTGGGTGGCGTAGACCGGGCGCTCCCACGAGCCTTCGGGGTCGGCCTTGCCATCGCCGTCGCCGTCGAGGGCCAGGTCAATCGCGCCCCAAACATCGGCGGGAGCGTGGCTGCCAACACCGTAGCCCTGGGTCACTACGGTATTCGCCGCCCGGAGCGGATTGCCGTGCGGACGGATCTCGTCGGGCATGCCGCGGCCCTGTAGCGGGCGGGCGGTGTTGAACTGCGCGCGCCACTCGTCCACCAGGCGCTGGACAACGTTCACATACCCTTGAACATCATTTTCGAAGGCCGGGGCGTAGATCGGAATGATCTCCGCCACGGTGCGTGTGCCGCGCCCCTGAATATACTCGACAGAAATCAGCCGGTACCAATCCTCGATACCCTCGGCCCAGGAGCCGTAATCGCGAAAGCGCCCGTAGCAGGTGGGGTAACCGGCGCAGATGATGTTGCCGACATTATGAGTCGTGCGACCGTCGGGCTTGATCCCGGCCCAGTTGGGGTTGGTGCCGGCCCCGCTTTCGTGAATGAAGAATGCCAGGGCGAAGGCCGGGTCAATTCCGTATTGCACGCCGAGATTATGCCAGTATTCCCCGGTTCCCGTTGCAGGAGAACCATACGAACGCAGAATGGCGTCAATCTGCTGTGGCGTGAGACTCGGCGGCCCTGTGACGGTATAATCACCGGGCGGACGTGCCGTCACGTTCAAACTGCTGGTGATTGACCAGTCACCCCCGTAACCGTTGAGCTGCGCGTCCACCCAACGGGCCAGTGGCGTATCGCCCGGCCCACCCCGGAAGACGATGATCAGCACCAGGCTGACCAGGGCGATAAGCGCGACCTTGCCCCAGTGCCTGGCGCCGGCCAGCAATTCCAGGGCCCCGAGGCCCGACCACGCGTCCGACCACGCCAGAGGCTCCGGCCATTGACCGGGAGGCATCGCTTCCCGCGCCGTCGCGGGAAGCGGCGCTTCCAACCGCGGGTGCTGACCGTCTGTCTCGGGGCCAGCGAAGCGGACGAAGCGGGAAATCCGGGTGCTTCGGGTCGGCGCTACGACGCGCGGGTCATCTTCGTCCCGCTGCTCCGACAGAGCCACTCTGTCATAGCCAGCGGATGGACGCGCCGGCATGCGTGGCTGCGCGCCTGATACACTCGTCGGCGTCGTGGCGCGTTCTGCGCTGGAGCGAGACCGCCCGCCCCGCGGCGCGCCGTACCGCGAGGGCGCGTCCGCTTCACCCGGCATCGTGGCGCGTTCTGCGCTGGAGCGAGACCGCCCGCCCG
>CAKZKA010000301.1 GCA_937120965.1 uncultured Chloroflexota bacterium | reverse complement strand
CCCCCTCCCCTGGCAGGGGAGAAGGTAGGGAGGTGGGGTATGCGGGGCCCGGGGGTTGCACCCCCGAAAACTCTACATTTGAGAGGACGGGGAAACCCGGTTACCCGTATGTTCATCTCAGTCGTCCATGCGGCTGCGCCGCACCCTGCCCGAATAAAACCCGTAGAGGCGCAGCGGCGCTGCGCCTCTACTCCCAAACCCTCCCGCACGCGGCCTGTGTTCACCTCAGGAGTATCGCCATGCTTCGTCTCTCCGAAGAAGTAGCCACTGCCGTTGACGAGGGCCAGCCGGTTGTGGCGTTGGAAAGCACGCTGATCAGCCACGGCCTGCCATACCCGCAGAACCTGGAGGTTGCCCGGGCGCTGGAAGCCGAGGTCCGCGCCGCTGGCGCAGTTCCGGCGACCATTGGCGTGGTGGGCGGAGTCCCGACCGTCGGCATGGCGGCCGCCGATCTGGAGCGCTTTGCCACCCGGAGCGCCGCGGTGCGTAAACTCTCGCGCCGCGACCTGGCCGTGTGCATCGCCCAGGGCGCCGATGGCGCCACCACCGTCGCCGCGACCATGGCCCTGGCCGCCGCCGCGGGCATCGCCGTCTTCGCCACCGGCGGCATCGGCGGTGTGCATCGCGACGCCGCTCACACCCGGGATGTTTCGGCCGATCTGACCGAACTGGCCCGCACGCCGGTGCTGGTGGTCTGTGCCGGGGCCAAGGCCATTCTCGACCTGCCGGCGACGCTGGAGTACCTGGAGACCCTGGGTGTTCCGGTGGTGGGTTACGGTACGGCCGAGTTTCCAGCCTTCTACAGTCAACGTAGCGGGCTACCTCTGCCGGTGCGCGCCGACAGCGCCGAGGAAGTCGCCAGCCTCTGGGCCGCCCAACGATTGCATTCAGCCATAGCCGCCCCTGGAGGGATGCTGCTGTGCGTGCCCCCTCCCGCCGAGGTTGCCCTGCCTGCTGCCACCGTTGAGGCCGCCATCAGCCGCGCGCTGGCCCGTGCCGGGGCTGTCGGCGTGCGCGGCCCCGCAGTGACCCCGTTTCTGCTCGCCGCCGTGGCCGAGGAGACCGGGGGCGAGAGCATCATCGTCAATAGCGCGCTGCTGCGCCAGAATGCCCGCGTCGCCGCCCAGGTCGCCAGCGCCCTGGCTCACCGGCCCTGGTAGCCCTGCGCAGCACGCTCCTGTGCTTCATCGCAAGCCCTCCTCCCCGCCTGAGGCTCAGCCAGGTGGCCGAATACACCACAACATTCCACATCCTGGTAAAAAAACCCTTGACAAGTTGAAGTATCGCAACTATACTTGGCATCGCAGCTATCAGAATGATGGCCGCTGGAACGCACCCTCAACACAACCCGCGCGCGCTTGACCCCGATACGTTAAGTGCAAGTTAAGAATGGCTGTGGAGGTGCCACTCCTGCCCGCGAGGGAGGAGTTGTCTTGTGTCTTTTTTAATCCTAGGCGAGGAGCACGGATCGATGCTCAAACGGACAACACCCATCTGGGAACTGACTGATGCACAGGCTCTGGCGCAGGATCCCGAGATAGAACATATCATCGAAGAACTGGAGGACCTGACCCACGACAGCCCCGAGCAGTCCCGTGGCACTGAGCCGGCCCTCGACCCTGTGCAGCACTATTTGCAGGAAATCGGTCGCGTCGCACTTCTGACAGCAAGCGAAGAGGTGGAACTGGCCGAGCGGATCGAGCGCGGCAATCTTGCCGAAGAACGGCTGAACGACCCGGATCTGTCGCCGGCGCTGCGGCGCGCCCTGGAGCAGGACGTGCAGCTTGGCCAGGACGCGCGGCGTCACCTGATCCAGGCCAATTTGCGCCTGGTGGTCAGCATCGCCAAGAAGTACGTCGGGCGTGGTCTGTCGCTGCTGGATCTCATCCAGGAGGGCAACATCGGCCTGATGCGCGCGGTGGAGAAGTTCGATTACCGCAAGGGCAATCGCTTCAGCACCTACGCGACCTGGTGGATCCGCCAGGCTGTGACGCGCTCGATTGCCGAGCACGGCCGGACCATCCGGCTGCCGGTGCATATGAGTGAGTCGGTTGGGCAGGTGAAGCGCGCCTCCGAGCGGCTGGCGCAGTCGCTGGAGCGGCAGCCCACCGCAGAGGAGATCGCCATTGCCCTGGGGCAACCGGTTGACCGCATCCAGCGCGTGCTGGAGGCCGCGCGCCGGCCCGTCTCACTGGAGACACCGGTCGGTGACGAAGGCGAGCACACCCTGGGCGATTTCCTTACTGATGAGGAGATTCCCTCACCGACCGAGTTTGCCTCGAACCAGTTGCTCCGCCGCGATCTGGCCAACGCGCTGGATCACCTGAGCGAGCGGGAGCGCCGGATCATCGACCTGCGCTATGGCCTGGTGGATGGACGCCGGCGCACGCTGGAGGAAGTCGGTCGCGCCCTGGGCATGACCCGCGAGCGCGCCCGGCAGATCGAGGCCGAAGCCCTGCGTCGGCTGCGCAGTCCCGATGTGGGCCAGCATCTGCGGGATTATCTGGAGTGATCGGACAGGACGAGCGGGGGGCGTGGCAATGCCGCGCCCCCCGCTTGTTGTTTATGTGTCTGTTTACCTGAACAGTGGGGAAACCGGGTTTCCCCATGCCCCTTCCTGAAGGGACGGTTTGGGAGGGCTACGCCCTCCCAGGAACAAGTATGTTCATGCTGGCGGTGCAAAAAGAGGCGCAGTGACCTGCGCCTCTACCTCACACCCTCTCCCACGCATGGGCGCGTTAGAGGCTTACAAGCGTACTCCACGGTCGCTGCTCCGCATCGCATCGAAGCAGGTACTGCAATACACCGGCTTGGTGCCCCTGGGCACAAAGGGCACGGTCGTCTCCTGACCGCAGTTGGCGCAGGTGGTCTTGTAGGTCACCCGCTCTCGAGCGCCGCCAGCAGGCGTTGCCGGCCGCGGGGGGCGCTCCTCGCGCACGCTGCCGTTGTTCATAGCAGCCTTCCGCGCCTGGCGGCACGACGGGCAACGCGTCGGCTCGTTGACGAACCCCTTGGAGGCGTAGAATTCCTGCTCTCCTGCCGTGAACACGAAGTCCATCCCGCAGTCTCGACACGTAATGGTCTTGTCCGCGAAGCTCATCGCTCGCTGCTCCTTGCCGAAGGTCCTTTGCCGAGATTGGTCCGTGCCAGGGTAGCGAGCAGGTTCGCCCTTGAGCCCAAGGGTGTCGGGGTGGCTATGCCCATCGCGTTCGCCTAAGCCGTCCCATTGCTCACATATTATAAACACTTTTCAGGGTGACGCAAGACCCTTGTCGCCGTGATGTGGCTTTCTGACGCCAAATCGAGAAGTTTTTCACCAACGCGAATGGAAAGTTCTCCCGGCCGGGCATGGGAGGGCCTGGACCCGCGCTGACTACACCCGGCAACCTGGCGCCGGCCCGTGGCGCGGTACAAAGGGTCGCCGAAGGCGGGCAGATCAACCTGCCGGGTGGATCTGGGAGGGCTGCGCCCTCCCAGTGCATCCTGAGCGTGTGGGGCAAAAGCGCGAGGGCGCCTTACGAGAGTTCCATCGGCGCCCAGGCAGCGATGGCCGGCGACGCGTTAGCGTCCACCAGGCGCAGTTGCTGCGGCTCACCGGCTCGCTGGGTGCGCGCCGCCGCAGCGATGAACTCGCGGAACAGGGGATGGGGCTGGTTGGGTCGCGACAGGAACTCCGGGTGGAACTGGCTGGCGACAAACCAGGGGTGTTCGCGGAGTTCGATAATCTCGACCAGCCGCTGATCGGGCGAGAGACCACTGATCACCAGACCCGCCTCTTCCAGCACCTCGCGGTAGCGGTTGTTGAACTCGAAGCGATGGCGGTGGCGCTCGTGGATCATGTCCTGGCCGTAGGCGGCGTGGGCACGGGTGCCGGGGACGAGGCGGCAGGGGTAGGTACCCAGGCGCATGGTGCCGCCCTTGTTGGTGACACCGCGCTGGTCGGGCATCAAGTCAATCACTGGATGGGCGCAATGCGGAGCGAACTCGGTGCTGTTCACGTCCTGCGTGCCGAGCACGTGGCGAGCGAAGGCAATCGTGGCGCACTGCATCCCCAGGCACAGCCCCAGGTAGGGAATGCCGGTGCGCCGGGCGTAGTCGGCGCTGAGGATCTTGCCCTCAATGCCACGGTCACCGAAGCCACCCGGCACGACAATGCCGTACACCTTGCCCAGCAGTCGGTCGGGGCCTTCGCGCTCCACCTGTTCCGCGGGCACCCAGTGCACGTCAATGTCGAGTTCCTGGTGCAGTCCGGCGTGCCGCAGGGCCTCGACCACGCTGATGTAAGCATCTCTGAGTTCGACGTACTTACCCACCAGGGCAACCGGGAGCACGCGCTTGGGCTGGCGGATCATGCGCACCAGTTCCTGCCAGGCGCTGAGATCGGGCGGCGGCGTGTTCAGACCCAGGTGGTCGCAGAGATAATCACCCAGACCGGCCGCTTCCAGCACCAGGGGTACATCGTAGATCGAGTCGACAGTCTGGAGAGGAATAACGGCGCGCGAGTCGACATCGGTAAAGAAAGCGACCTTGTCGCGTATCTCGTCGGAGATGGCAAAATCGGCGCGACAGATGATCACATCGGCGGTGATGCCGACATTGCGCAGGGCCATGACCGAGTGCTGAGTAGGCTTGGTCTTCAATTCGCCGGTGGCGCCAATATGCGGCAGGAGGGTCACGTGGATGTAGAGCACGTTGTCACGCCCCACGTCCTTGCGCATCTGCCGGATGGCCTCCAGAAAGGGCAGGCTTTCAATGTCGCCTACTGTGCCGCCGATCTCCACAATCACCACGTCGGCATTACTCTGCTGGCCCACGGCGATGATACGGGCCTTAATCTCCTCGGTGATGTGAGGGATCACCTGGATCGTGCCACCCAGATAGTCACCCCGGCGCTCCTTGGCAATCACCGCCGAATAGATCTGGCCAGTGGTGACATTGCTCAACCGGGTCAGGTTCTCGTCAATAAAGCGTTCGTAGTGACCCAGATCGAGGTCCGTCTCGGCGCCATCTTCGGTAACGAAGACCTCGCCGTGCTGATAGGGCGACATCGTCCCGGGATCGACGTTCAGGTAGGGGTCGAGTTTCAGCACCGAGACGCGCAGGCCACGGCTTTTGAGCAAGCGGCCAATTGAGGCGACGCTGATCCCCTTGCCCACCGAAGAAACCACACCACCAGTAACAAAGATGTACTTAATCATCCTTATGAATACTCCTTAGTCTTTACAGTCCTTATGGGTCCCCGGGTTGTTGATGGCGCGCGGCAATTGAGGGATGTGATACTTAAACGGCCTTGCGCCCCCCATTGCTAAGAACGACGTCTGTCAGCAATCATGACGTAAAAATGAGTGGGTCGGTCAACTGGAGGGTTGTACCGACCCACTACAAGCGCTCGCATCTGGTTAACCCGGAGCTCCATAGAGTTGCGCCGCTCAGCATGCCGATGCCGGTGAAACCAGAGGTTGGAGGCGCCTCGCTATTCCGCGTGCGAGTCCTGGGACAGGATTGCATCAACGACACATCCGGCGAGCTGAGGTCACGTAGGACCAGGGACGAATCTCACTAGGTATGAACGCGCTTTGCCGGAGCTTTTACAGACATTTCACTCATTGATCGCGCGGAGCACAATGACGCGGGTCTCTTCACCTTCTGCCGGCAGATTGGCTGCCGTGACGGTCAATTTCTCTTCGGGCGTGACGTCCTTCAGGCCCATCTCGTGGATGAAGCGTTCAAGGGGTGCCAGGTCGTACTCGAAGGAGAGTTGCGGGGTGGCGAAATGGATGGGCACCACGATTCGCGGCTCGAGCTGGGCGATCACGCTGCAAGCCTCAGCAGGGGTGATCGTCTCGCCGCCCCCCACGGGAATGAACAGCACATCCACGCTGCCGATCTCCTCGATCTGCGCCTGGCTCAGTTCGTGGCCCAGATCGCCGAGGTGGCAGAAGACCACATCGTCGAGGTGGATCGAATACACCGTGTTCAGCCCGCGCTCGGCGCCTTTGACCTTGTCGTGATAGGTGCGCACGCCGGTGATCAAGACCCCGCCCACTTCGTATTCGCCGGGACCATTGATCACAAACAGGCGCTCGCGCATGGGCCTGACACCCGCAACGTTGTTATGGTCGGGGTGATCGTGGCTCACGGTCACGATATGGGCCGTCGGGCGGCCAGGGTCGAGGCCAATCGCGCGGCTGTAGGGATCACAGACAATGATACCATCGCGGCCGCGGATGCGCACGCAGGCGTGGCCAAGGAATTGAACATCGGGCATAGCTCTTCACTTTCGAGGCGCCCGCCGTGGACATTCTGGCGCGGCGGAGCAACGGGCGTCGGATGTTACGACTCATCGGGTGGCGCATTGTGTTCGTGCCACAGTATAGCAAGGATCGGGCGAATCGTGGCGAGGCTAAAGCCGCGGCGTTGGAGCAACCCGCCGAGACGGCGGTTAAAGGTGGCGCGATCGGAGGCGCTGGCGTAGCGGGGCAGGGCGGCGCGGGCCACGGCGAGGGCGCGGGCGTGTTCCGCATCTGCATCGCCACCCGAGGCAGCCATAGCCGTCTCGATAGTCTCGCGGTCCACCCCTTTCTGGCGCAGTTCTGCGCGCAGGGCGCGGGCGCCGCGCGGGCGGAACGTCTGGCGGTTCTCGATCAGGTAGCGGCTGAAGGCGGCGTCATCGAGCAACCCGGTAGCAAGCAGGCGTTCGAGGGCCTGGGCGACCGCGGCGGCGCCGAAGCCCTTGCGGCGCAGCCGTTGCCGCACTTCGGCGCTGGAGCGCGGGCGCACGGCAAGCAGGCGCAGCGCGGCGCTCAGGGCGCGTTCGGTTTCGGCTATGGCCTCCAGGCGCGCCCGGGTGTCTGCATCGAGCTGCTGCCCCACATACAGTCCCTCGCGGGCGAGCGTATCCAGGCCGAGGCCGAAGGCAAACTGCCCATCAACGAAGACATTGACACGCTGACTGTCGTGGGTCTGGGCACTGATGGCCGTGATCGTTCCACCTGGCATTGGCAGCACACAAGCAGGACGCGGGGTAATCGGGTCGCCCTTGTCCTTTCAACCCGACAGGCGGGGTCACGGGGGAGCGGGTTCGTTTCAGCCATCTGTGGAGCTGCGCCGCACAACGTCAGGCCGAACCATACGTGCAGAGTAACCACGCACACCCGGGAGCACGGGCGTCCCCCCTGTCAGCGTGCGAGGGCGAACGGCCCTCGCTCCCAGGGAGCAATGTGAGCACATACGCTGAGAAGAGATGTTCCCGGGTACATGTTCACACTGCTCCCGGGTGCGCGGGCGTCCCGCCCGCAAGGGCCTGAATGCGGGCAAGATACCTGCGCACCGGCGTGACGCCTTACCTTGCACGTGGACACGTATGCTCCTGGAAGGGCTGCGCCCGCCGGAAGGCTTCCGGCGGGCGGGAACACCGGGGAACGTGAAAGGCTACTCGTCAAGGAAATCGGCTGCATCGTCATCGGGGGCGCTGAGGGGCAGGACAGCGGCGCTGGTCTGCGTGCGTTCCCGGATCAGTTGCTCGATCTCGTTGGAAAGCTCTTTGTTCTCCTTGAGGAACTCGCGCACATTCTCGCGGCCCTGGCCAAGGCGATCCTCGCCCAGGTAGAACCAGGCGCCGCTCTTGCGGATAATGCCCAGCTCCACCGCCATATCGAGGATGTTGCCCTCGCGGGAGATGCCCTCGTTGGCAAGAATATCAAACTCGGCCTGGCGGAAGGGGGGCGCCACCTTGTTCTTGATCACCTTGACCCGGGCGCGGGCGCCGATGGCCTCCTGGCCGGATTTAAGCGTCTCGATACGGCGGATGTCGAGGCGCACCGAGGCGTAGAACTTGAGCGCCTGGCCACCGGTGGTGGTTTCGGGTGAACCGAACATGACCCCGATCTTCATGCGTAACTGGTTGAGAAAGATCACGCACGTGCGGCTCTTGTTAATCGCCCCGGAGAGTTTGCGCAGGGCCTGGCTCATCAAACGGGCCTGGAGCCCGGGCAGCGAGTCGCCCATATCGCCCTCGATCTCGGCGCGTGGCACCAGTGCCGCCACCGAGTCGATGACAATCACATCGACCGCGTTGGAGCGGACCAGCGTCTCGCAGATCTCCAGCGCCTGCTCGCCGGTGTCGGGCTGCGAAACGAGCAGATCGGCGATCTGGACGCCGCAGCGCTCGGCGTAGACCGGGTCAAAGGCGTGTTCGGCATCAATGAAGGCGCAGATGCCGCCCATCTTCTGGGCCTCGGCAATAACGTGCTGGGCCAGGGTGGTCTTGCCGCTGCTCTCGGGGCCAAAGATCTCGATCACCCGGCCTCGCGGCAACCCACCGACGCCGAGGGCGATGTCGAGGGCAATCGACCCGGTGGGGATGACCTCGATCGCCAGTCGGGAGCCTGCCTCGCCCATCTTCATGATCGAGCCTTTGCCGAACTTGCGGTCGATCTGGCTGATTGCCGCGGCCAGGGCCTTCTCCTTCTCCGGCGAGATGGCCATCGCGGGCGCTCCTCCGTTGCTTGTGCTCACGTGTGTGCTCCTACTCGTATTATAGTGGATAGCGCCCTCTCAGCGCAACAGATCTGGTACGTCTGTGCTATTGTAGCACATGTGTACGTGCCTGGCAAGGGCATTCACAGGGTGCGTGTTCACGTGTGGGGTAATACCAATTACCGTTGATGATGCCGCATTGCTTGAAGCGGTTTCAGGCGTTGTGCTGCCCGGCGTGGCAATCCACAA
>CAKZKA010000300.1 GCA_937120965.1 uncultured Chloroflexota bacterium | reverse complement strand
GCGCCCCTACAGGCAGGGGTGCGGTTCGACAGGCTCACCGCAGGTGGGGAAACCCGGTTTCCCCGTATGTTCACCTCTGTGCGCCCCGGCGGGGTCAGGAAACGAAGGTCTCAAACTACCCGACAGCATATGCTTGTTCACACTCTGCGCTGGGCGTTGATCGCCCTGACCGCTCTGTTCAGTCTGGCGCCAGCGGTGTTGCTGGCTGGCAACTGGGTTGTGCCAGAGCGCCGGGCTGACCGTCCAGTGTTGCTGTTCGCTGCGGCCGCAGGCCACCCATCGCTCCTGTTGGCCCCGGTCCGCGGCTCCGCTGCGCCGCTCCGCCAGGCGCCCCCCGATCGCGCCGAAGAAACGCCCTGGCGCGGTTCGCGGGCCATCTTCTTCGCCTTCCTGTGCCTGTCCAGTATCCCTATCCTCTCCCTGGCCGTCGCCTTTGCGCTCAAACGCCACTTCGATACCCTCAGCCGCACCAGGCGCTCGTCCGGCAAGTACCGATCTCCCGACACACACTAGTACTGCCCGGGCGATCATTGAAGTATCAAATAGCGCCTTGCCATCCTGGGCAAACTCGGTGCATACTGATAACAGAGAACATGCGCTTGCTCGCCTGCGGTGAGGCTATCGAAGCGCGCCCCGGAGGGGGGCGCCGGCGAAGCTCACCCACAAGAAGCCATGCTTATCCCCGTGGTGCGCGGCGAAGCCGCACAGGTATCTGTCGTGTCGAGGAGGAGCTGCAATCGATGCCGCTGCTGCTGCATTTGATGATGGCCGGGGTCTGGGCCTCAACCGTCGTCATTCACACGCGCCGTTTGTTTCGTCTCGCTCGCGTCGAGCAGTTGGCTCGGTGGGAAGATCAGGTGCGTCTTCGCTCGGGAGCGAATCGGATCTGGTGGTGGTTGGGTCAGCAGGAGTTCTGGCGCGGGGTGATCCCCGACTGCCTGCGGGCGATGGAGATCACGCTGATGATCTTCTTGATCGCCTGGGGTATGAGCCGTTAGGCAGTGCCGCGCGCCGAGCTGCGAGTGCAATGGGCGGCGGTGGCCTTTGGCTGGCTCGCCGATTTTTCCCTTCGTATCTTGATTCAGTGACGCTCGGCTGGTTTGGCGCAACGCGCGTGTTCACTGCGCCGAGCCTTCACGAGCCGCTTCACGTGCTCATCCTCGCCCTGATCCTCGCTGCAACGGCCACCGGCGGCTTTATTGCGGCACGCATCGCCGGTGAGTCCTTCACCCTTCACGGGTTGCTTGTCGGCGTGACGTCCATTCTGGCGGCGGCGGTGAGTAACCCCGGTCTGGTGCCGGTGCCGCGCTTGCTGGTGGCGGTGCAGGCCCTGAGTCTCCTCGCTGGCGCGCTGGGGGGCCTGCTGGCTTCACTCGCCACCCGCGGACAGCCGTCGCAATAACGGGGATGCGAGCCGGGTGTACGGCGTGGGCAGGGCGATGGGGACCCTCTCAGGTCGAGGGTTTTGGCCAATGGCGTCCTGATACGCTGCTGGTCCTCATTGTCACCGTAGCAGCGCCGCGAACAGTGGCGGCTGGGGGCTGGCGAGAGCGAGCATCGCGCCGGTGATGGGATGCCGGAAGCGTAGTTCGGCGGCGTGCAGCAAGTGGCCGGGCAGCGGCTGGCCGGCGTAACTGGCCGGGCCGCCGTAGCGGACATCGCCAAGCAGCGGATGGCCAAGGTGCGCCAGGTGCAGCCGGATCTGGTGGGTGCGCCCGGTGTGAGGCGTAGCGACGACCAGCGCCGCATCGCGCAGAAGCTGCGCCACGCAGAAGGTGCTGTGGGCCTCACGCACGCGCCCGCCGCCTCCAGGGAGTTCCGTCCCCACCGCCTCCAGCGGGTAGAGGCGCCAGCGCCCTCCCGCCGACCGGCCATGGCCGGTTCGCAGGTCGATGGTGCTCCATTCTGGCGCTCCCGCACAGAGGCAGTAGTAGG
This sequence comes from uncultured Chloroflexota bacterium, assembly GCA_937120965.1. Classification (GTDB taxonomy): domain Bacteria; phylum Chloroflexota; class Chloroflexia; order Chloroflexales; family Chloroflexaceae; genus JACAEO01. Next base: position 720 of record CAKZKA010000300.1, on the reverse strand, counting down.
TTTTGGTGACGTCGCCCCTGGCAAAGGCGGCCTGTAGCGCGGCATTGGCCGCGGGAGCCTTGCTCACCAGCAACAGGCCCGAGGTGTCGCGGTCGAGCTGATGGGCCAGGTGCAGCGGCGGCGCTGCACTGTCACGAGCCGCCAGGTAGCGCCGCAGGGCCGCAAGGACGTTGCCGCAGGCATCCCAGGGCGTGGCCCCGATGTACCAGCCCGCGCGTTTGTGCAGGACGATCAGCCAGGGGTCCTCGTAGGCCACATCCTCTTCCCCAAGCGTTACCTCAGCATAGCCGTTCGGCGGTGGCAGGCGCAGCGTCAGCATAGCGCCGACAGGCACTGGCGCGTTGGGGTCGGTCACGCGGCGTCCATCGAGCCAGGCGCCGCCGCGGGCCGCAGCCGCGGCGCCCGCCGCGCCGGCCAGGCGCGCCGCCAGCTCGCCCAGGGTCAGCCCGGCGTCCTCCGCAGCGATGGCGTGAGTGATACGCATGCGTGTATTTTTTACTCTTCTCCTGATCTGAAAATAGCCCGCGCGCGGGAGGGCTTGGGAGGGTACAGCCCTCCCCGGACGAGTGTGGGGAAACCGGGTTTCCCCACGCCTCTCCCTGAGGAGAGGGTTGGGGAGGGCTGCGCCCTCCCCGGACGAGTCTGGGGAAACCGGGTTTCCCCATTCCCCTGCCTGTGGGGAGGGTTGGGGAGGGCTGCGCCCTCCCCGGACGAGTGTGG
>CAKZKA010000299.1 GCA_937120965.1 uncultured Chloroflexota bacterium | reverse complement strand
TTCGATATCACCTGCGCCGATCAGCACCGTCGTCTGCAACTCGCCACCTACCGCCCGCAGCGGGTAACGTTCGAGGGAAAGCAAATGGCGCGCCGGAAACGGCAACTGATCAACGGCCAGCGGAGTGGTAAGGCTTGTGCCAGGCTCCACGCGGGCATGCCCTAGAATCCGGCGCAGCACACTGGGGCAGACCCGGGAGGCATCCCATCCGGAGCGGCTCATCGCGGCAGACACCACCGTGGCAAACCCATCCGCGCGGAGCACCTCACCGACTGCGGCAAGGAGATCGGGGTTCTCGCCGGCCGCTACCACCACCTGCGGGCGGAACGAGCGAAGGAGTGGCAGCACCGTTTCCAGTGAGGCCTCGGGTTCCAGCGCCAGATCATAGATGCGCACGATATGACGGCACTGCTCGAGCAGTGTGGCCAGGTAGGCCAGAGTGAGAGGTGGGACCGCTTTCTTCCCGATGGCGGGAAGCGCGATGAGAGCTATGTTCACGAGCGGACCTCACAAGAGCAGGGGAGCGGCGCTTTCCCGAATACTATACCACAGTTTCACACCATTGTTGATAAATCGTTAATGACTTTCTGGCAACTGTAGATGACAATCTTCTTGCGATACACACTCGCACGATCGGGGCACGTAAGCGGAAGGTTGTGCCACCCGGGAGCGCTGCGCCCGTTCACACCCTCTCGTGACCGGGCAAGATTCGCCTCAGGCGGCTGACTCGCGGATGACCTGTTCGCGCCGCACGAGGGGCAGGGCGAAGGTGAAACGACTGCCTTTGCCGACCTCACTTTCAACCCAGATCCGCCCGCCGTGTCCCTCGACGATCTGCTGGCAGATCGAAAGACCCAACCCCAGATGGGCGCCGTGCTGCGAATTGCGGTTCTCAATCCGGTAGAAGCGGTTGAAGATCTTATCCTGCTGATCAGCAGGAATGCCCACGCCAGTGTCAACCACGTGCACCAGGACTTCACCGGCCTGCACCTCGCCGGTGATAGTGATCGAACCGCCAGCCGGCGTCGCCTTCATCGCATTCTCAACCAGGTTCGTAATGACCTGACCGATCCGCTCGCTATCGATCAATAATTCGGGCAGATCGTCGGGCGCCTCGGCGTGGATATGCAGGCCAAACTGTTCAGCCTGCACCTGAAAGCGGGCGCCGGTGGTCAGGATCAGGTCGGTGAGATTCGCCCACTGTGGCTGAAGGCGCAGGCGCCCTGACTCGAGCCGATTGAACTCCAGCAGTTCGGTGATCCGGCCCTTCAGCGCATTGGCCTGCTCATCGGCCATGCCAAGGAACTCCCGTTGCAGGTCGCTCAGCGGACCAGCCTTCTCCTGAAGCACCACTTTCAAAAAGCCATTCAACGTATTGAGCGGATTACGCAGCTCGTGTGAGACCATAGAGATGAACTCCACCCGCTGCCGCTCCTGCAATTTCTGACCGGTGACATCATGGATGGCGAAGGCTACCAGACTATCGCTATCATCGGCTACTCGTACCAGCGAAGCGTAGATCTGATAGTGACGTTCCTGATCATCCTGACCGACCTGTACTTCCTGGCTGATCAGACCACTGGCCTTCTGGCGCACTTCCTGGTTCAGGCGATCAAGCGCTTCGCGGAGGGCGCCGCCGTGGGCATCGCTGTAGTGGAGCACCTGATAGGCTGCCGGATTCCCCAGTACCAGGGCTCCCTGTTCATTCACCACGATCAGGCCATCGCCGATATCGCGCAACACCGCCTCGAGCATCAGGCGCTGGCGGGCCAGTTCGGTGTGCAACTTGGCATTGTGGATGGCAACGCTGGCCTGAATACTGAACGAGGTGAGGTGGCGCAATTCGGTGGCGGAAAAGACATGGGGCTGCGTACTTGCTACTGTTAATGCACCAAGCACATAATTATCCGAGTCGATCAGCGGCACGCTCAGCGCCGCCAGGGCGCCGGTACGTTGCAGGTCGTGCCATTCGGCCTCCTGGCGCGCGTCATCTACGATAACCGGAGCGCGCGTTTGCACCACCTGCAGCGCGAGTTGTTCAGGCCAGCCGGGCAGGAGTTGCCCCTCGCCGCCGAGGGTGCGATGGGCACAGCCATCGGCCTGCACCATCGTCAGTGCGGCGGCGCTGACGTGGTTTGGCCCGAGCATCTGCGTGAGGCTGTCGAGAATCTGCTGCAGCACATCATCGAGGCTCAACGACCCGGTAATCGCCCGCAGGCTCTCTTCAAGCGCCTGCTGGCGCCTGATCCGCACACGCAGGTCGTTGTTGACGCTCTCCAGCTCTCCGACCCGCTCGATATACTCAACGCGCGCAGCGTCCAGGCGCTCGCTGAGGCGGCGCGCGGTCCACAGCCGATATTCGGCCAGGCTCAACAACAGCATAACGAAAAACGCGCTGCCGCCGACGAGGCCGACAAACGCCAGGGCATGTTCGGTTGCAAACGGTGTGGTTCGCTCGCGCGCATAGAGAACCGCGAGGTACAACACGCCGAGCATCGCCGGTACGCTCATCGTCCAGAGCGCATGGCGGCGATAGCGCAGCGCTTTCAGCACCATAACAGCATAGATCGGAAAAATGCCGAGGGTCAGCGGCCCGCTAGAGATGAGCAGATAGGTTGCCAGTACGGCATCCGTGAGGGTGGAGGCGAGGATCATCAGGAGGGTGCGCTGTTTGTGCCCTTCCTGGAGACTCGCGTTGACGGCGATGAGCAATCCGAGGTTGACCAGCGCATAGATCAGCAACCCGAAGGTGGTCACGCTACCGATGGGCATACGAGCGAACCACCAGGCCAGCGCCAGCACCGGGAGGGGTAACAGCGCGCGCAACCCGTCGCGAATGCTGGTCCGCAACCATGGCTCGGCGCGCTCAAAGAGCGTATCAGTCGAAGACATCGCCAATCACTGCACCCCCGGCGGCGCTTCAGGTCACGCGCTGCGCCTTACAGGTCAGGGCTACTTAAAGTCTGGTTGCTGCATCGCGCCGGGATCATACCGGGCACACGGCGAAACTCGTCCTGCGACAAGACCGCTCCTTCTGGGAAGGCGCGCAGGAGCAACCCCCATCCGCCGGGCCAGAGTCTCGTTGTAGTACTGATGCCGTTCCAGGTAACCCGTTCGCGATCAGGCACGACATCGGTGCGTCTGGATACGCCCCACCCGATCTACGATCACTCTTCTGCAAGCAGCGATCGCCCTGGCGGCTCGCCAGGCCGGCTGTGATGAATCTTGTTTCAGGGCTCAAACTTGTAGCCGAGGTTGCGTACGGTAATCACGTGGCGCGGATGCTCGGGATCCTTCTCGATTTTGGTGCGCAGGCGTCGAATGTAGACTGCAACCAGGTTGCTCTCGCCCTCATACTCATACCCCCAGACCTTGCTGAGGATCTGGCTGATGTTGAGGATGCGACCCGAGTTCTTCATCAGGTAGTACAACAACCGGAACTCCAGCGGGGTCAACTCAACCGAGCGCCCATCGGCGAAGAGCACCTTGTGCTCCACCGGGTCCAGGGTGATGTCGCCCTGGCTGAGGCGTGACGAAGGGTTAAGCATGTCGCTGTTGCGGCGCCGGAGCACGGCTTCGACGCGGGCCAGCAACTCGGAAGGTTCATACGGCTTGACCAGGTAATCGTCACCGCCGATCTGCAACCCCATTACGCGATCCTGCAATTGCGTGCGTCCGGAGAGGAAAATGATCGGCACATCCGAGTTGCGCCGTATCTGGCGGCAGATATCGAATCCGCTCGTCTTCGGCATCATTACATCGAGCAGGATCAGGTCGGGATTGTGCTGCTCAACCGCCTGGAGAATGCCTTGCGCGTCGTACGCTTTGCAGACCCGATAGCCCGCCTCTTCGAGCACGAATGAGGTAAGCTTGACGCTGGGAATATCGTCATCCGCAACCAGAATGTGCATAGCCTTGTCTCCTTCATCAACAGGGGCCGAAGATCTGACGCTCATCCGCGACGCGACGCTGGCGCGGGGATGGGTACGCGACGCGCGCGACCCAACCAGGAGGAATACCCATTGTCAACATCAACGACAATCCCGGATGGATTAGCGCTTGCGCCCTGACGGGCTGTCGTTAATACTAACTCCCGGCATTACCAGAAAGTTACGCCCGCTTTCAGAAAAATCAGGGGCAGGTGACCTCGCCACCCGTGCTTTAGCTACAGAAGCGTCGCTGCGAAGCATCGAGCGGCGGCGGCAAGCAATATAATTCTGGCAATTTCGCGCCCCGGTGTCAAGATCGTCCCGGCCAGTAGCTGTTCACACCACCCGGGCTAAAGCGCCACCCCGGGTGCGCGAGCGGGACGCCCGCGCGCGGGTCTCCGGCCCGCATCCCCGGGTTCGCCAGCGGCACCTTTGCATTCGCCCTGCGGGAGAGCGCCGGTAGCGTATACTCGTGGCCCGCCGTAACGCACCCTTCGATGTGACCTGCTCAGGCGCCATTCACGGGGCGCACAACGCCGGAATGAACATACATATGTTCCTGGGAGGGCGTAGCGTAGCGGCGCCGCCGCGCCGCTACGCCCAAACCCTCCCGCGCGCGGGCTATATTCGCATCAGGGCGTATCACTCGGCAATGGCGCGGTTGGGCGCCTGGCGATCCTCGCCCGCGATGCGGTCGGCATCCATCCCTGACCCGTTGAGGAGTTCCAGGCGCCGCTCGCGGATCAGCGACGCAACGATCGACAGCGTAATGATTGCGGCGACAACACCCAGCGATATGCCGGTAGGAACGGCGAAACTGGCGCCCAGCAGCAGCCCCGTCAGGTCGGGGAGCACCATCTTCACACCCACGAAGGCCAGCACCACCGCCAACCCCAGCCGCAGGTAATGGAACTTGTGGACTACGCCGGCCAGCACGAAGTAGAGCGAGCGCAGCCCGAGGATGGCGAAGACGTTTGAGGTATAGATGAGAAAGGGGTCGCGGGTGACGGCGAAAATAGCCGGGATCGAGTCCAGGGCAAAGATGACATCGGTAGTCTCGACCATAATCAGCACCAGGAGGAGGGGCGTGGCCATGGTCATCCCGTGTTGCACGGTAAAGAACTTCTGGCCGTCGTAGGTGGTGCTGACCGGCACGAAGCGGCGGAAGAGGTTGAGCACAGGGTTCTTTTCCGGCTCGATCTTCTCGTCGCCGGCGGTGGCCATTTTGATGCCGGTGAAAATGAGAAAGCCCCCGAAGATCCAGATGACCCAGTGGAAGCGCTTGATCAGTTCGACGCCAGCGAAGATCATGCTCGCGCGCATCAGCAACGCGCCGAGGATCCCCCAGAACAGGACGCGGTGCTGGTACTTAGCCGGCACCGCGAAGTACGAGAATATCAGCACGAAGACAAAAATATTGTCCACGCTCAGGGCTTTTTCAATTAAGTAACCAGTGAGGAAGGCCAGCGCCGCATCGCCCGCAGTATAGGCGCTGTTGGGGATCAGGCGCTCCCAGAACAGGAAGAGCAGCAGATTGAAGAGCATGGCCAGGCTGATCCAGACGACGCTCCAGATAGCTGCCTCTTTGAGCGCTACTGTATGGGCCTGCCGGTGGAATACACCCAGGTCCAGGGCCAGCATGGCCAGGACAAACAGGTTGAAGCCCACCCAGAGCCAGAGCATTGTGTCAAACACGGGACATTCCCTTACCTGGTGCGTCCGGCGACGTAGCGCGCGCCCGTTGCCGGGGGAGCGGAGAGGTGAGAGGGTCCGACCCTCCCATGCGTTCCCCATTCTATCACATATCCACAGCGCGTACGTGTTCACGCTTCTCCCGGGTGCGCGGGCATCTTGCCGGCATTCAGGTCATTGTGGGCGGGACGTCCGCGCACCCGGGGTGACGCCTTACCCCACATGTGAACACGTACGCACCAGCCCTGCCCCCTGAGCAGCCTTCGCGTCATAATGCTATACTATCGCTCGTCGCCTGTATCCGGCCCGGGGGAGCCGGCGAGACATGCGCGCGCCTGCGCCGCACCCTGACAAGATGACAACAGGTTTAGTCCTGGGAGGGCTTCGCCCTCCCAAACCCTCCCCGTGTAGAGGGCGTGCCACCTCCAGGCACAGGTTGATTTTCGGGAGGGCTTCGCCCTCCCAAACCCTCCCCTCAGGGAGGGGCGCGGGGAAACCCGGTTTCCCCGTAT
>CAKZKA010000298.1 GCA_937120965.1 uncultured Chloroflexota bacterium | reverse complement strand
AGCTGACCCCCTTCTCCCTCGAAGAACTCGGCCTCTCCCCCGAGGAGATCGCCCAGCTCGAAGCCGCCCAGGCCGCCCAGACCGCCGTCCCGGCCCCCGAACCTGAGCTGACCCCCTTCTCCCTCGAAGAACTCGGCCTCTCCCCCGGGGAGATCGCCCAGCTCGAAGCTGCCTCTCGGGGTGAGTTACCTGCGCCGGCCACCGGCGAGACGATTGTGCCCGGCTGGTCAAAGGGTGAGGAACCCGAACTGACCCCCTTTGGCTCTGACGAGCAGGGGGGGAATGCCACCGTGTCGGGAGGCGGGCTGGATCTCTCGGGCGTCAGGCCCTTTTCACCGGATGATTTCGGTGTCACGGTCGAGCCCTCTGCTCCAGAAGAGATACTGCCGGAAGATGTCGAACCCTTCTCGCTGGACGACCTGAACCTGGGCGACCTGGGGAGCTTCGATAGCCAGACGGCCGGGCAGGAGCTGGGGCTGAGCATCGAGGAACTGGAGGGGCTTGATCTCGGCCAGTTCGAGACGATCCTTCCAGAGCAGCGTGGCGGGTCCGCGGCGACATCCGGGCAAGGCGACCCGGCCCTCGAGCGGCTGATGCGCCTGGGTCAGCGCCAGGGCTACGTCGATCTGACCGACATCATAGCCGTTGTTTCCGACCCCGAGGCCGAGGCCGATCGGATCGAGGCGATTGGCTGGGCCTTGCACCGCGCCGGGATTCAGATCCGCGATGGTGATGAGATCATTGACATGGAGGAAGGCGAGGCCGAGGCCATTGCTGCCTCTTCCGACGGCGCGGAGGCCGAATTGACTCCGTTCTCGCTGGAGGAGCTGGGGCTGTCGCCGGAGGAGATTGCAGCGCTTGGCCTGGCAGAAGCGACCCCGGCTGAGCCGGTGGCACGGCCTGCCGAACCTGAGCTGACCCCCTTCTCCCTCGAAGAACTCGGCCTCTCCCCCGAAGAGATCGCCCAGCTCGAAGCCGCCCAGGCCGCCGAGGCTGCCGCCACCCCGGCCCCCGAACCCGAGTTGACCCCCTTCTCCCTCGAAGAACTCGGCCTCTCCCCCGAGGAGATCGCCCAGCTCGAAGCCGCTCAGGCCGCCGAGGCTGCCGCCACCCCGGCCCCCGAACCCGAGTTGACCCCCTTCTCCCTCGAAGAACTCGGCCTCTCCCCCGAGGAGATCGCCCAGCTCGAAGCCGCTCAGGCCGCCGAGGCTGCCGCTACCCCGGCCCCCGAACCCGAGCTGACCCCCTTCTCCCTCGAAGAACTTGGCCTCTCCCCCGAGGAGATCGCCCAGCTCGAAGCCGCTCAGGCTGCCGAGGCCGCCGCCACCCCGGCCCCCGAACCCGAGCTGACCCCCTTCTCCCTCGAAGAACTTGGCCTCTCCCCCGAGGAGATCGCCCAGCTCGAAGCCGCCCAGGCCGCTACTGAAGCGCCCGCGACGGACGAGGGCGAGGACCTGTTCGACTTCGATCTGGCAGGGGCGCCGCCGGTTGAGAAGATGACGAAGCGGGTTGCGCCGCGAGTGGAGGAGCCGCCGCCGCCAGTGGATGCTGCCGATGCGGCTTTCCAACCCGAACCGCTTGACAGTCTTGACGACATCTGGGAAACCCCACTCTCGCAGGCTCCGGCGCCGGCCGTCCGCGAAGAGCCGCCGGCAGAAGCGCCCCCCAGGCGCGAACGGCCCGCCGAGCCACCCGTCGGAGCCGTGCCGCCTCCCCGTAGTGGCACTGCCCCGGCTCCGCGGCGCGAGGGTGAGCGCCTCATCACGCGGGGGCGTGATGAAGAGCGCTTTGCCCGACGCGAAGCGGCCAGGGTGCGCGAACCGGGGGCCAGGCGAGGCAGCGCGACCCTAACCATGCGCCTCAGTGATCTGGTGCCCACAGGTGACGCTACCCTGGACGAGTACCTCCGCCAGCTCGAGGGCGATCCTGAAAACAGCGGTTTGGCGCTGGCAATTGGCCGCCTCTGTGCCCAGACCGGCCGGGCCGATGTCATGACTATGGCCTACAAGGGCCTGATCCGCACCGGGCAGGACCTCGATCTGCTCACCGAGGAACTGGAGGGGTTGATTGATGTGATTAGCGATGGCGATGTGCAGCGGCAACTCTTCCGTCTGCTCGGCGATGCCTATGCCAAGCAGGGCCGTTCCCGCGATGCTGTCGCCGCGTATGGGCAAGCCTTTAGCCGCTAGTGGTCTATCAGGCAAGATTCGTGGCAGATGCACCTTTCACACACCCCGCTGAGGGGAGGTCCCGGCTCCCTATCCCGCCGGGGGCCGGTCAGGGTTCAGGGGCGGACAGAACCTATGAGCGCCGACGGGCGTCATGGCGTGGGGACGCGCTGGTTGGTCCTAACCCCCGGCTCCCTTCGACAGGCTCAGGCTTCGCCCTGAGGCTCAGCCCGAAGGGGCGGGCCTCTCCAGCGAAGCTGGAGAGCCTGCGCTGAGCCTGTCGAAGCGGGGAGACCAGAGCCGCGCGGGGGCGTTCCAAGGCGGTACACACCACGTTGGCTCGGACATTCTGTCCGCCCTTAAAGCCGGTCAGGGAGGGGGGGGCGAGTCGGCAGGAGACGGTAACCTGAAGCATAGCCCTTTTGAAACCGTGTCTCAGCAAGAAGCTGCGCCTTCTCCAACCCGTCGCCTGCAGGGCCGCGCAGCGCAACCATGCCTTGAGCATACCTGAGTCTCTCAGAATCCTGGTTGAATAAGGAACGCGAGGGTAGCATATGCGTCGCATCGTCGAAGACCTGATCCGGGTTGAGGGGGTGATCGGCAGTCTTCTCGTCGGTAAAGACGGGCTTGTTGTCGCCAGCACGCTCCTTGACGAGGAGGATGCGGAGATCCTCGGAGCGATGTCGGCAGCCGTCTTCGGCGAGATTGACAAAGCCACCAAGCGCATCGGTGTGGGCACGCTGGTTGACGCAATCATTGACGCGAAGGATGGCTCCATCCTGCTTCTGGAGGCCCGGGAGTTGATCCTGGTGGTGATCACCCAGCGTGTCGTCAACCTGGGCCTGATCAAAATGGAGATGCGCCGCGCGGCCAAGCGTATCGGCGAGGCTGTGCCGATCTGATCTTTCACCTCGACATTGAGAACCGCCTGGCGCCAGGGATTGCCTTCCTGGCGCCACTTTGTGTTCAATACCGGCCGCCCTGCCAGCGGTACAAGCCACGTTGGCCCGGATGTTCTGTCCGCCCTTAAACCCTGGCAGGGGAGAGGGTAGGGGGGTGGGGTATGCGGAACCCGGGGGTGCGCCCGCAAAAACTCTCCACTTGAGAGGAGGGGGCCAGGGGGGTGAGGTGGAGAGGCCGTGGCGCAAAAAATCTACCCGTGAAAGCCACAAAGGCAGAGGTATGGTATAGTAATGCAGGCATCGTTACAGTCACACGAGGGGCTATGGAGCGCGCACTGATCATCATTAAGCCCGACGCCGTTCAGCGCGGTCTGATCGGGCCAATCCTCACCCGCCTGGAGCAGCGGGGCCTGAAGTTCGTCGGTCTGAAACTGATACAGGTAGATGAGGCGCTGGCCCGGAGGCACTACGCTGAGCACGAAGGGAAGGCCTTCTTCGAGAGCCTGGTGAGCTACATCACCTCGGCGCCGGTGGTGGTGGCCGTGGTGGCGGGCAAGCCGGGCACCGTCGAGATGATCCGCACCCTCGTCGGCGCGACCAACCCGGCCAAGGCCGCCCCTGGCACGATCCGGGGCGATTTCGGCATTGACATCGGGCGAAACCTGATCCATGCCTCCGACTCTCCCGAAAGCGGTGAGCGCGAAACGGCCATTTTCTTCAAGCCTGAAGAGCTGATCGCCGACTGGAGCCGCGCGGTTGACCCCTGGGTGCAGGAGTAGCCGCAACGTCCGGGTTGCTCATAGCCGGCAGCCAGACGCCGGCTCTGGTCAGGTTGGCTTATGCTTGTTGTGATGGACGCCCACGCCACGGCGGAGCAGATCGAGGCGGTCTGCGCCGAAATCCGGGCGATGGGCTATACGCCGCATCCCATGCCGGGCCCAACCCGCACGGCGATCGGCATTACCGGTAATCGCGGCCCGATTGAGCAGGCAGCGCGGTTGCTGCGCCTGCCTGGCGTTGCCGATCTCATTCGCGTTACAGCGCCATACAAACTGGTCAGCCGGGAGTTTCGCGAGGCCGATACGGTGGTGCGCGTCGGCGGGGTGCCGATCGGAGGCCCTGGCGTCACCGTCGTGGCTGGCCCGTGTACAGTTGAGAGCCTGGAGCAGACGCTCAACGTGGCACGGGCCGTCAGGGCCGCCGGGGCCACCATTCTGCGTGGGGGCGCCTTCAAGCCGCGTACCTCGCCGTATGCCTTTCAGGGTCTTGGCGAGGCAGGGCTGAAGATTCTGGCCGAGGCCCGCGCCGTCACCGGCCTGCCCGTGGTCACCGAGGTGATGGAGGTAGAAACCCTCCCCCTGGTGCTGGAGTACGCCGATATGCTCCAGATCGGGGCGCGCAATATGCAGAACTATCCGCTGCTGCGGGCAGCAGGGCGGGTGCGGCGTCCAGTGTTGCTCAAGCGCGGCTTCGCCGCCACGCTCCAGGATCTGCTGCTTGCCGCCGAGTACATCCTCAACGAGGGCAATCCCGACGTGGTGCTCTGTGAGCGGGGGGTTCGCACCTTTGATGACTCGCGTCGTTTTACGCTCGACCTTGGCGCCGTACCGCTGATCAAGCAACTTTCGCACCTGCCGGTGATTGTTGACCCATCACATGCAAGTGGGCGCTGGGATCAGGTGCAGCCAATGGCCCGCGCGGCTGTGGCTGCCGGCGCCGATGGCCTGATCGTTGAGGTTCACGATAATCCGGCCTTCGCGGTCTGCGATGGCCACCAGTCCCTGGTGCCGGAGCGGTTTGCCGCGATGATGGACCAGGTGCGCCGTATCGCGGCTGCGCTGGACCGGCCCCTCACCACCTGATCGCCGATGGAGTCACGTCGCTGGCGCGAGTACAACTGGCCCCTCCTCGTTTGCGTCCTGGTGCTGCTGGTGATTGGCGCCCTGGCCGTATACAGCGCCACTCTGACGGCAGTTACCTTTAATGGGACGCCGCTGAGCATTCTGTTTCCGCGCCAGCTGCTTTACATCGGCATCGGCCTGGTGGGAATGTTCCTGGCAACGATTCTCGACTACCGGCTGCTCTCCAGTCTGGCCAGGCCGATCTACGTGATAACGATCGTCGTCCTGAGCATCGTGCACCTGGTTGGCCAGGTTAGTGGCGGCGCGCAGAGCTGGATCGCCATCGGGGAGCGCACGATTCAGCCTGCCGAGCCGGCAAAGCTGGCGCTTGTGCTGGCCCTGGCGGCGTACTTTCAACATTTCGAGGCTCGACGCGAGAGCTGGCCAGTGCAACTGGGGGCGCTGGCGCTGGCGTTGCTGCCCACGCTGCTGGTGCTGCTACAGCCCGACCTCGGCACGGCTCTGGTGATGGTGGGTATCTGGCTGGTGATGGCCTGGGGGAGCGGCATACGCGGGCGGCACCTGGCTGCGCTGGCGCTCCTGGCCGTGCCGATCCTCTATGTCACCTGGAAGACGGATCTGCTGCTGGACGAGTATCAGCGGCGCCGGCTGCTGACCTTTTTCTACCTGCTCACCGACCCAGCGCGGGTGAATCGCGACGACGCCTACAACGTCGTGCAGGCGCTCAACGCGATCGGTCAGGGAGGCTGGTTTGGTTCAGGGCTTACGCACGGCATCTTCAGCCAGGGCAACTACGTGCCGGTCCAGCACACCGATTTTATCTTTGCGGTGATTGCCGAAGAGATGGGCTTCATCGGGGCGCTGGTGCTGATCGTCTTTCAGGCGCTATTGCTCTGGCAGGCGCTGAGCATCGCGGGGCAGGCGCGCGACCTCTTCGGGCGGCTGATCGCGCTGGGTATGTTTACGATGCTGTTCATCCACGTGCTGATCAACATCGGGATGAACCTGAGCCTGCTGCCGGTTACCGGCCTGCCCCTGCCGCTGATCTCCCACGGCGGGAGCTTTATGATTACGGTGCTGGTCGGGATCGGGATGTTGCAGAGTGTGGCACTGCGGCGGCGACGGATCGTGTTTTGAGGGCTGCGCCCTGCTGCACCCTGCCGATGCAGAGGGTTTGCCATACCTGGAGGCGGGGGGATGGGG
>CAKZKA010000297.1 GCA_937120965.1 uncultured Chloroflexota bacterium | reverse complement strand
GCCGGGGGGCCTAGCCAGAGCCATTGCAGGCTCAACGTCACCGCCACGGCCAGCGTTGCCGTGAGCACGTGCGGAAGCGCGGCGCGCAAGCGCCGCTGAAAAGCGGACGGAGACGCGCTCGCCGCGTCTCCGGGTGACTGAGGGGCCTCTGACACGCGCCTAGATCTCGTTGGCGAGAAGGATCGCCTGGGCGATCTCCTTCATCGACTTGCGAGTGTTCATCGAGAGTTGCTGGATCTTGCGGAAGGCTTCCGCTTCCTTCAACCCCTGCGTATCCATCAAAATGCCCTTGGCGCGCTCGACTATCTTGCGCGTATCGAGGGTCTCCTTCAGGTCGGCAATCTGCCGGTCCATTTCCAGAAACTCCTGATAGCGCGCCATCGCGATCTCAATCGCCGGCAGCAGCTCCGCCTCGCGGAACGGCTTGACGACGTAGTTCACGACCCCCGCTTCCTTCGCCCGCTCAACCAGTTCGCGGTCGGAGTAGGCGGTGAGCAGCAAGACGGGTGCGATCTTCTCCTCGGTGAGGATGCGCGCGGCCTGAATGCCATCAAGTTTGGGCATCTTGATGTCCATCAGCACCAGATCGGGCTTGAGTTCGCGGGCCAGGTTTATGACGCTCACCCCGTCGCCGGCCTCACCGACAACCAGATAGCCGAGGCCGACCAGGGTCTCCTTCAGATTCATGCGGATGATCGACTCGTCATCGGCGATCACCAGGCGAGTCTGTTGAGCCATGGGACACCTCTTCACTGCGCCGTTACGGTAGCCGATACTGTGCCAAGTATAGCACGCCAGCGCGGGAGGGGTCAAACGAATGACAATAATTGTTCCTGGGAGGACGTAGAGGCGCGGCGGCGCCGCGCCTCTACGTCCAACCCCCCTCAGGGAGGGGGATGGGGAAACCCGGGTTCCCCATGTCCCAACCGCTGGTGGGAGCGGCTGGCGCCTCAGCCGGCGGGGGGTTGGGGAAACCCGGTTTCCCCATCTCCTAACCGCTGTTGAGAGCGGCTGGCGCCTCAGCCGGCAGGGGGTTGGGGAAACCCGGTTTCCCCATCTCCTAACCGCTGTTGAGAGCGGCTGGCGCCCCTACAGGCAGGGGGATGGGGAAACCCGGGTTCCCCGTATGTTCACCTCAGTACGGGCGAGCCACCCGCGCTCCCGCGCGACGCGCATGGAACCGTACCCATGTAACGCTCGCGGTGATAAATTATAGACGACAGGCGAACGTTACGGGAGGATGGCAATGCGACACCGAGTGGCACAGGCGGACACGGCGTTGCCCGGGGCGCCGTCCTGTCGGAACAGGTGGCTGTTACGGTATGCCTGGCTGTGGTTCGTCGTTGGCGTTCTGGCCCTGGCAGCGGCTCTGCCGCGCCCGGTGGCCGCGCAAAACCTCGGCTGCGACCTGTCGGTCCTCACCGGCTCCCGCGGTCCGTACTGGATCCAGACGCGCAGGGTGACGGTCGAGGGACACCAGTTGGAGTTACGCTTCTGCGCCCCTCACGAGCACAGTATCGTGGCGGAACAGATGCTCAATCTTGCCGAGCGGGCGCTGCCACGGCTGGATGACGTGACCGATGTGCGCCTCGATGGGTCGCACCGGCGCACGTTTTTTATGCAGGATACGCGAACCCTGATGGTGTACGGCGCCGATGGGTTCATTGACAGCCGCACCAATGCGATCACCCTGCACCAGGGCAGCCTGGAATCGACGGTCATCCACGAACTGGCTCACTACTGGGCCGACCGGCAGCGGTTTCCCGAACGCTGGATGGTGGAAGCCTACGCCGAGTACCTCACCAGTTTGGTGGCGCCGGAGCTGGGTGTACCATTCGTGCCTGCGGAGTCGAACTATGCCTGTGATGGATTGCCACTCCAGAGCTGGCGACCGAATTCAGGCCCCGCAGCGGTCTGCGCCTACGCCATCGGCCTGCAGGTGTTGCGTGATCTGGCTGCCGAAGCCGGCGCGGAAACCCTGCAGCGGGTGATTGGCGAGTTGAGCCGCCAGCCGGGGGGCGTGCGGAGCGAGGCGTTGCTGACCTACCTGGAGCGCGAGAGTGGAGCCAACCTCAGCCCGCTTATGCGCGGGCGCGTTTTCGGGCCGGAACTGGATGCCCGGTTGGAAGAACGGGCCAGGTTGCGCGATCGTCTGATCTGGGCAGTCGGCGTGGCTGCCACCTCAGGGGTCGCTATGCCGCCGGTGGTGGCTGAACAGCTCAATGCCTGGAACCACGAGGGTGCTGCCGCGGCCCTCGAGTGGATCGAGCCGGTGCTGCAAGAGGTCAGCGCCACGCAGACCCGCTGCAATGAACTGCAACTGGACTGCGCGGTGCTCTGGAAGGATTTACCTCCCACCCCGGCGGCCTGGCAGGCGCTACGCGAGCGCCTCAGCGGCGCGCCTCAGGTGCTCAGCGTGTACACGGCCACGCGCGATGCAGCGCAGGCCCTGGGTGTGCCAATACCCGCGGGGCTGAGCCAGCAGGCGGCCGGGCTGGAGGCCCTGCCCGAGCTGATCGCGGCGCAGGAGGCTCTGGAACTGGCCGGGCGCACTGAGGAGCGCTGCGCTGCTGTCCAGGCTCCCTGCCCTTCCACCTGGCGCCAGGTCTGGGCCGCGGGCAATGTCCAGTCCGCGCGCGGCGCGCTCGATGACCTGAACGCCCTGCTCGATACGGCCACGCAGCTCGAACCGCGCTGCGCGAAGCTGGGGCTGCAATGCGGCGCCCTGTGGCGCCAGGCCCTCGAGCGGCAGGGACCGGAGGCTGCGAAGGCCACGCTTGCCGGTCTGGAGGGGATG
>CAKZKA010000296.1 GCA_937120965.1 uncultured Chloroflexota bacterium | reverse complement strand
AGACGGGGCAACCGGGTTGCCCCACGCCCCTGCCTGCCGGGGTGATCCGCCCTCCGCACCGGGAGGGTCCGGAAGAGCTGCGCCCACCCGGGAATCTCCTGTCGCATCGCGGCGGTGTACGGCGGGGCTGCCTGTCTGGAGGGAGAATGTTCCTTCCAAACTATTGTACCAGCCGGGAAGGCTGTACGTCCACTCGATGGCGCGCAATACCCCTTTGAGGGATTATGGTTGTGCATCATATGTGCAAATGACCATCGCTTGCACACGATGACAGGGCGCGTAATCTGTGCTATACTGCAACAGCATCTACGGAAAGAGGATAACCTTCGCAAAAATCCGACCTGCACTGCCGTTGTCACGCACGCTTCGGTAGCCGATGGGGTCCTATCGGCAGACGGAACTATCTGGCAAGGCGGCACTATGCTGCTCGGCCCGGTGGGCACGCAGCGACCCGTCGTAGCGCCGGCCGCGCAGCCAGAGCAACCTGGCACAGTCGCAGATGCGTAACCCTGCGGGTGTGCCGCGCGAGCAAAGGAGCGAAGCGATGGGGCGAACCAGCAACTGCCAGCGCCTGGCAACGCAGTTCACGCAGCAACGGCTCTCCACCCCTGAGGGCACGATTTTCGTTCCCCCGCAGCCCGTGGATCTTGAGCGCTGCTTCGTGTTCGATGCGAGCGGCGAAAGTGACGACGATCCGACGCTCAGCGCCTTTGAACATCTGCTGGAGACCCGGCAGTACCGCCTGGCGTTGAGCCTGAGCTGGCGCTGCTATACCGGCTACCACACGCTCGATCTCGGCTTGCTGCGGCTGGACAACGACCTGCTCTTCGCGGTACACCAGCTTAACGATGACGCAGGCACTTCGTTACTGGTGGCCTACCTCACCCCGGCAGCGCCGCAGCGCCTGTTTCACCTCTTTCTGGTTGACTATCTGAGCACTCACGGCTCGGCCTATGCGGTCAGCCTGCCTACCAGCCTGCCCCAAATTATCTGGATCGCCGACCCGGAACTGGCGCCCCAGGCGATGGTCGCCGCCGGGCTGTTCGGTCTGGTCGCGCCGGCTGGCGCCGCGCTGGCGGTGCGCCAGGTCGTCGGCGATACCACCTACCCCGGCCCGCGCTCCGAGGGCGAACCGCTGTTCCTAGCCTGAAGCCGGGCGCCCCGGACGCCTCACCCTCCTGCCGGCGCCCCAGAAACGCGCGCGACAGCGTTTATCCATCGAAGGCATACCCGGGCGGGCTGCGCCCGCATCCCTGATGCGAAAATATGGGGAACCCGGGTTTCCCCATCCCCCTGCCGATGGAGGCGGCAAGCCCTCCCCACCGGGAGGGTTTGGGAGGGCGCAGCCCTCCCAATGATATGAACATAAGCAAAACCGGGCTTCCCCACCTTCACCGACCACATCGCATCCCGCATTATGAAACACTTCCTCCTTCTCACCCTCGTCCTTTGCGTAGCGCTCACCACCGGGCTGCCGCGCAGCCAGGCGCAAGAGGGGCCGACCCTGTTCGCCCCCGACCTGCCCGCGCCACTGCCGCCGGCCTTCCACCTCGACACCGCTGAGCGCCTGTCGCCGGCCCAGACCAGCCTGCGTTGCACCGCGGCGCTGGCCGACCCGCGTGTGGACGTAGCGCCGACCAGTTCTCCCTGGCGCGTCTTTCGCGAGGGCTGGACCTTTGTCGCCGATGTGGCCTACTCCCCGCCCAGGGCGCTGCTCTTCGGGGCCGCTGGCGACAACACGCCCCCGGATGCCTCCGTGGGTCAGGAGATCGCCATCCCGGCAACGCTTACCGAACTCGAAGGCAACCTGCGCTACCGCTACGCCTCCGGCGCGACCGGCGCCGGCGACAGGCTCCAGGTGGAGCTGTACGAGGTCAATCGAATCGACCCCGCAGGCCTGATCGCCCGCGTTGAACTCGACACCGCCGGTGATGGCGATGGAGAGTGGCGGCTCTTTGAATGGGAGGTAACCGCTCCCGCGGCAATCGCGCGCCTGCGCTCCCTGGGCCGGGCGGCGCTGCTCGTCACCGCCCTGAACCCCCCCAACGGCGTGGCGTCGCGCCTCTGGATCGACGACATCAACGCCAGGGTCTGCGAACTGGCAGCGAGCCTGGGCGGCCAGGTGCGCCTGCTGAGCGCGCCGGCGCCCGGGGCGGATGTGCTGCTCACGCGCGCCAACGCGGCTGGCGCCGCCATCGTGGCCGGCGCTACTACAGGTATGGACGGCGGCTACCAGTTCGGTTCGGTGGCGCCGTTACCTCCCGAAACGCGCTACCAGGTCTGGTTTCGCCCGGGACTGGAGGCGCCGGCCCTGGAACGCGAGCGCCTGGGCCTCTGGGCCGGTCCGCAACTCGCCGCGCTGGCCAACGGCGACAATGCCACCCTGCCGCCCTTCGATGTGGCCAACGTGCAACTCCAGACGCCCGATCCCTTCGCCGTCGTTGTTGCCACCGACGCGCAGCCGGCAACGTTCACCTGGCGCAGCGAACGTCCCGGGGCAAACGAACGCCACCAGTTCTGCCTCTACGACCCGCAGTGGGCCGATCCGGCCATTCGCCTGCCGGCGCAACTCTGCGGCCCGCTGCTGGATCCGGGTCGCGATCCGTTGCGCTTCAACCTGGGGCCGGGGAGCTTCGCCAGCGCCCCCGGCTTCCCCTTCGCCTACGCTCGCGAGTACCGCTGGTACGTTGTCGTCTACGACCGCGACCCGCGGGCCGATGCGAACTACCAGTACGGCTTCAGCCACTTCGAGCGCGCCGTGCGCCTGCTACCCGCACCGCCGCCCGCCCCTCCCGCGCCCCCTGCGCCCCCGCCCGGTGACCCGGCGGCGGGCGCCCCCGGGGCGACCTGGACCCTGCTGATCTACATTGCCGCCGACAACGCCCTGAGCGACGCGCAGCGAACGCCGCGCAGCGCCCGTCCTGCCACCCAGCTCGCGCGGCTTCCCGCGCTGGCGGCGGCTCAACCCACCCTGCGCATCATCAGCCTGGTTGACGAATACGGCCCCGGCGGGCTGCAACTCTGCTTCTACGCGCCCACCGGCACACCCGACTGCTGGCTGCGCCCCGAGACAAACAGCGCCGACCCGGCGACCCTGGCCGGGTTCATCCGCTTCGGGCGCGAGCGCTACCCCGCCGCGCGCACCGCGCTGATGATCGTCGCGCCGGCCCAGGCCACCGGGTGGCTGGCCCTCGACGAAACCAGTGACGGAGCCATACTGAGCCTGTCTGAGCTGCAAGC
>CAKZKA010000295.1 GCA_937120965.1 uncultured Chloroflexota bacterium | reverse complement strand
GCCGGCGCCCACCCCCGCGCCGACGAATACGCCGCCGCGACGGTAAGCATCCCGGGTTCTCCACCCCTGAAAGGCGCCCTTCAGGAGCGGACAGAACAAATGGGCGCCGACGGGTGTTATGGCGCTGGGACGCGCTGGTTGGTCCTCACCCCTGGCCCCTCTCCGACGAAGCTGGAGAGGGGAGCCTGGAGCCGTGCGCGGGGGTGTTCCAATGACGCGGCTGCGCGTCTCTATCTGGCGCGCCGGCGCGCAGGGCGGAACCGGCTCAACAGAGGCCGTACTGCTCCAGCAGGGCAGTATCGGCAAGCAGGGCCGCACTCGGCCCATCATATGCCACCAGACCCTCGCTGAGCACGACCACTCGCGGGAAGGCCTCGGCGACCATGGGCAGGTCGTGGGTGGCGACGAGCATCGCCTGGGGCAGGGCGCGCAGCAGGGCGATCAGGCTGCGGCGGGCGCGGGGATCGAGCCCTGCGGAAGGCTCGTCGAGGGCAAGCAACACCGGGTCCATCGCCAGGACGGTCGCAATGGCAACCCGTTTGCGCTGCCCCGGGCTGAGGTGGTGAGGCATGCGCCGTTCGAACCCGCTCATCCCCACTTGCTCCAGCGCCCGGCTCACTCTGGACCTGATCTCGGCTTCGGCCAGCCCCATGTGGAGCGGCCCGAAGGCAACGTCTTCGAACACGGTGGGCGAGAAGAGCTGGTCGTCGGGGTCCTGAAACACCATCCCCACCCGTGCCCGGATGCGGCGGACGGTGGCGTTACTGACCGGGGCGCCTTCAACCAGCACGGCGCCGGAGGTGGAGCGCAGCACCCCGTTCAGGTGCAGGAGCAGGGTGCTCTTGCCCGCGCCGTTGAGCCCTACGACGGCCACCTTCTCGCCTTCGGCGAGGCGCAGCGAGACGCCGCGCAGGGCCGTGGTGCCGTCGGGATAGACATAGCGCAGGTCGCGTAGCTCCAGGAGCGGGGGAGGGAGCGTGCCGATTGGTGATGAGTGAGATTGGGCTTCGATGGTCCTGCTCACGGGGGTAGCTTTCAACGCCAGTAGGCCAGCCAGACGATGGCGGCAAGCAGGGCGGCGCCGGCAATCAGCAACCCCTGCTCACTCGTGGTGAGGGAGCGCGGGGGGAAGCTGCGGAACTCGCCGGTGTAGCTACGGGAGAGCATAGCCGCGTGGATACGCTCGCTGCGCTCATAGGCACGCACAAAAAGCGTTCCGACCATGCCTTCCAGCACCCCGGCGCGCCAGGCGATGGGACCGCCGGCGCGGCGCCCTGGCAGCGCGGCGGCGCGGCTGTCCCGGGCGCGCAGCAAGCGCTCGGCCTCGTCAACCAGCACAAACAGGTAGCGGTAGGCAAAGCCGAGCATTGCAACCAGCACCGCGGGGAGGCCGAGGGAACGCAGGGCGCCAAGGACCTCGGTGAAGCGGCTCGTTGCCATGAGCAGCAGGGCGGCCTGTACCGACAGCCAGGTTTTGAGGATAACCGACGCAAAGGCGACCAGGCCCGCGTCGGTGACCGTGAGGGTGAGAGGGCCGAGGGGCAACCTGAGCAATGGCGCGCCCGGGCGGGTAACAACGAGGGTCAGCGCAGCGAGGGCAAAGGGCGCGGCGATGAAGGCGCGTCGCAAGATCAGGCCAGGGCCGACTGCCGAGCGCAGGACGGCCCACCAGAGCAGCGCCGCGATGGCGATCATAGCCGACCAGCGCCCCGCAGGGATAAGGGCCAGGGCCAGCACCAGCGCCAGGGTGAGCAGCAGCTTCACGCGCGCATCGAGGGCATGAACGGGACTGTCGCGATCAACATACGGATCGAGCGATGATGTGAGCGCCATAGCAGTACCGTGCTCGCCGGATGGGGGAGCGGCAGGGCCGCGTCGCCCATCCGGCAACCAGCGTCACGGAGGCGTCTGAGGAACCGCTAGCCGGGCGTTTTCGGGCCGGGTTCCCGGCGACCACGGATCAGGAGCATGATACCGTAGGCCAGGGCAAAGACAATCAGCAACCCGATCACGCCGGAGAGAATGGTCGAGAGCGGCCCATCGAGGCCGGGAATGGTGTAATCCGGCAGCAGGTTATAGAGCGGGTCGCGGGCGCGCTCGATGAACCCGTGGTCCTCGGCGACCCGTTCGAGACCGTCGGGGTGGACCGAGGCAAGCGGTGAGATCAGGGTCAGCCCGACGGCAATCGCCAACCCGATCAGGGTGACGGTGAGCATGGCGCCGCGGCTCATAGCCCGGCCCAGCGCGCTGGCGTCGACGCTGTCGGCGAGGGCGGGCACAAGATCGGGACGGGTGGTGGCAACGAAGGCCAGGGCGGCGACGGTAATCAGACCCTCGCCGATACCGATGAAGGCGTGGACGAAGAGCATTGCGGGGAAGACCACCGCGGGGGCGAGGCCCGAGAGGGCCAGTTGCAACGAGGTGAGGAAGGCGGCGACCATCACCGAGAGCCAGGCAGCCACAAAGCCAGCGGCGATCAGGCCCCAGGGTTTGCCGCCAGCGGCGCGGATCAGGGGCATGCCTACGCCGTGGCCCACCAGTGCCGTCGCAACGCCCATGTTAAAGATATTCGCGCCGAGGGCCAGCAGGCCGCCATCCTGGAAGAGCAAGGCTTGCAAGGCGATCACACAGGCCATCACCAGCATCCCGGCCCAGGGGCCGAGGAGCAGCGCCGCGAGCGCGCCGCCGAGAAGGTGGCCGGAGGTGCCGCCGAGCACGGGAAAGTTGAGCATCTGAGCGGCAAAGATAAAGGCAGCCATTACCCCCATCAAGGGTACCCGGCGTTCGTCGAATCCCTGCACGCGCTGCACGGCGACGGCCAGCGCGGCAACGGTCAGCACCCACCACAGCAGGGCTACCGGCGCGGAGAGAAAGCCGTCTGGAATGTGCATACCCAGCGCCATGGCCTGGCCAAGGGCTTGAACCAGCATACGCTCCTCCTCAGGGTTTCACGCAAAGGGCTGTAGCTGGATTATACCCGATGCAGACGCAGGGCACAGTCGGCGATGAATGGGGAAACCTGGTTTCCCCATGCCCCTGCCTGAGGCGGTCCAATTGAGGACTCGCGGCAGCCATGGCTTCCGGATGCGCTCCGCTGAAAGGGAAGGCCCGGGGGTGTGCGAGGACACAGCCGTTCTCGCGTTCAGGTTCCCCCGGCGCGTTCGCTGCGCTGCCGGCGCATATACTCTACCACGAGGGGATCGATCAGCTTGCGATCGAGGCCGGTGAGGCGCATCTCCAGATTTTCGATCCCGCCGTAGGTTTCCAGGGCGGTGCGAGTGAGCGTTTCAAAGTTACCATCGGCCGGGCCGCTGTAGTAGCCCATCGTATTCAGGAAGAGCTGGATCTCGCGGGTCAGCTCAGTGGTGAGAGGCACAAGGGTTGCCGGGTCAGGAGCGGTAAGGTAAAACCGGTGGAGCCGGAGCAAGCGTTCCAGTTCCGCGAGGGGATCGGGATGATCATCCACCCGCAGATCGACATAACGGTCGAAGTTGCCCCCATAGGCGCCACCGGCACGCGCCACGTAGAGGGCCGCCGACTGGCGACCGCGCCGGTCGCCGCCGGCCGCTTCACCGGCGGTCAGAGCCAGCAGCAAGCGTTCGGCGAGTTCGCCTCGGGTGGTTTCGAACCGCTCGGCCATCGCCTCGACGACGCGCGGCCCGGCAAGAATGTTGCCCAGCACGACGTATCCCGCGCCCAGGCGGTGGCCAGCCCAGGGCATACAGGCTGAGCCCGTGTAGGCCGCCACTCCACCACGCGCATCAACCAGACCCACCTGGCGCTGGTCGCGGCCCGAATCCTCGTGCAGCAAGCGCGCGAGGGTTTCGGGAGCACTCAAGCCCTGAGCCATAAGCGCCAGACCGTCGGGGCCATAGCGTACATTGGCCAGCGCCTGGGTCGCCAGGGCGCCTGCGCCAGCGCGCGCCCAGGGCACCACCGATCCAACGGCCAGAAATTTCGACTGCACGGCGACGCCCAGGTCGCCATTGGCGGGATCACGGGCCACGACCGAGAACGTTGCAAGTATCGGCATGGCTATCCCCTTTATACCAATTACCGTTGATGATGCCGCATTGCCTGAAGCGATTTCAGGCGTTGTGCTGCCCAGCATGGCAATCCACAATCCAAAATGGTATTAGTAGTGCATCCGGCAAGTTGTTGAACACGGGAACCCTGCGTTTCCCCACCTGGCGGCAAGCGACCGCAACATCGGTTGGAGAGGGAGGAAACCAGGTTTCCCCATCCCCATGCCCACGGGAGGAAACCGGGTTTCTTCACGCCTCTCCCCAGTGAGAGCGACGGGGAGGACTCCGGTTTCCCCATCACCAGATCAGGTAGTAGTATACTGGATGGATATTGCGGCAAGTGAGACCCGCTGATGGCGATCCGCCCGGTTCATCGAGGCAAAACGCTCTCGCGCACTCTTTCCGGGAGGGTGCAACCGTTGCATTCGAGATGAAGTATGACTTCACGCTACCCTGTTCCAGCGGGGAAGGCGCGCGCCGAACTGCTGGTCGTCAATTCGCGGTTTGTTGCGACAGCGGGGCCTGCGTCCAGTGTTGAGGCGGCAAAGGCGTTCGTTGCCACGGTTCGGCAGGAACTGCCGGGCGCCAGTCACCACTGCTATGCCTTCCTGGTAGGCTATGGAGCGAGTGTCACTGCCGGGATGAGCGATGATGGCGAGCCGGCTGGCACGGCCGGGCGCCCGATGCTGGCCGTACTGCGGGGGGCCGGGTTGGGCGATGTGATTGTAGTAGTGACGCGCTACTTCGGCGGCACGCTGCTCGGTACCGGCGGCCTGGTACGCGCCTACGGCGATGCAGTGAAGGCTGTGCTGGCGGTCCTGCCACGCGGCGAGCACATCACTGTGTGGCGCCTGACGGCACAGATCGGCTACGACGCCTACAGCGCGGCCCGGCGCGCCCTGGAGCAGGCAGGAGCGCGAATTACCGGTGAGGAGTTTGGCGTTGATGTGCGGCTGCACATCGAGGCGCCCGCCGAGGCATACCCCATGATCGTGGCCGCGCTGGAAACGGCTACAGCGGGGCGCGCGCGGATCGAAGAGCTATGAGGGAGATTGATACGACTATGCCGCGCGACGGGGGCGTCGTTCGGCCAGAGCGGGGGCGGCGTGCTATAATCCCAAGCGTATGAGCGCGTTGCACCCGTTCACAGTCCATTTTCCTATCGCACTGCTCCTGATGAGCGGGTTGTTCACCGTGATCGCCCTGCGTCGGGGTGAGCCTGCCTGGGAGACCAGCGCCTATCACTGTTTGCTGGTCGGCTGGTTGGCCGGGGTGGTCGCGGTGCTCAGCGGCGCCTTCGATGCCGCGCGGCAGTTGATCGGCCCCGAAGCGCCCCGCGCGCTGGTTGGCTGGGTCAACGCCCACGCGCTCGTCAATCTTGCGGCGCTGATTGTGTATGGGCAGGCCCTGCTGCAACGGCGGCGACGGCCCGATCTGCTCGCCGATGCCACGGCTCGTCGCGGCTATCTGCGGCTCCATGCCATCGGGGCGCTGCTGCTGGTGGTGGGCGGTTGGTTGGGAGGGCAACTGGTGTATCGGTTTGGCCTCGGGGTGAACCTGTAAGCCTGAGGTGAACAGAGTTCGTGCGCGGGAGAGTTCGGGCGTAGAGGCGCGGCGCCGCTACTCCTTACTACGCCCTCCCCGGAAACAGCCTGCCGGCGGGGAGGCTTTGGAAGGGCGCAGCCCTTCCAAAAACAAGCATTGTTCATTCTGGCGTTGTGCGGCGCAGCCGTGTGGACGAGAACACCACCCCTGATCCGCCAGCGTTCAGGCTTTTCTGGAGACCGGTCGATGTTTGTCACTGTTGTATATACCTTGCTCTACCTCTTTACCAACTTCTGCCGCTTGATCGGCTGGTTTCGCTGGCAGGTCGAGGGTCTGGAGCGTCTGCCGCCGCGCCAGGCGGGGGGGATGGTCATCGTAATGAACCACATTCACTGGATGGACATCCCTGTGGTGGGCACGGTGCTACCCTTACGCTACCGGCTCTCCTGGCTCGCCAAAGCCGAGTTGTTCCGTAACCCGCTGGTGGGCTGGTTCCTGCGTTTGATGCACGTGATCCCTATCCAGCGTGGGAAGAGCGATGCCGCAGCGCTCGATGCGGCCGCGCGGGCGTTGCGGAACGGCGCGGTGCTGCTGGTCTTTCCCGAGGGCCATCGCAGCCGAACGGGAGTGTTGCAACCGGGGCGCGGCGGCGCGGTGCGCCTGGCGATACAGGCCGACGTGCCCATCGTTCCCTGCGCCGTTCGGGGGACTGAGGCTGGCCTGTGGGGCACCCTCCGGCGCAAGCCGGTCCTGGTGCAGATCGGCGAGCCGTATCGTGTCGCGTCCTTTCCTGATGGGCAGATCCCCGCCGACCAGATGGAGCGCCTTACCGCTGATATGATGTACCGGATCGCATCCATGCTCCCGGCGGCGTGGCGTGGCCCCTACGGTGATAGGAACACCCTGCCCTCGGATGAGCGCTCGGCCACCCAACCGACGCCCTCAGCGGCTTCAACACGCCACCAGACGTAACCGTCGGCTTCGATCGGGCCCTCCAGCACGGTCACTTCTCTGCCTTCGGGTATGCGCGCGGCCACCGGGCTGTCCAGGCCGGGGGCAGTGCGGGCGCGCAGGAGTGCGCCATCCAGGTTGACCACCCGCACCCGCGCGCCTACCGCCAGCCCGGAGGGCACGGGCGCTGCTTCGACCGTGGGCGATGGCGGCGCTGTGGGCACGCTGGTTGGCACGAGGGTGGGAACAACCGGTGGAATGGTGGGGACGGGGGCCATTGCCGGAACAGCAGTCGGACGCCCTGACCACCAGTACAGGGCGACTGCCGCGCCGAGCACGAGCAGCGCGATGACCATCGCGACCGGCGCCGATGAGCGACGTTGCTGGCGGCGGATCTGGCGACGGGTATCGTCGTAGCCTTTGCGGTAGTAGTAGTAATGCTGGTAGTAGAACGGGTTTAGCTCGTCGTTAACGGCGTCACGGACGCCGCGGTCGTACATCTCGCTGTTGCTCGTTGGCATCGTGCAGAGAGTGCCGGCACGATGATCGCATCGTGCCGGCGTGGGGGCATCGAGCGAACGGCGTTACTTCTTCAGCACCAGATCCTCGCGACCCATCTCGCGCAGATGATCGCATCGTGCCGGCGTGGGGGCATCGAGCGAACGGCGTTACTTCTTCAGCACCAGATCCTCGCGACCCATCTCGCGCAGGAGTTTCGGATACATCGTGTAGGCAGGCTCGACGGCGGGGAGAAGCTTCAGGATCTTGGGGATCGGCCCCTTGGCGATGATCTGGCGGCGAGTCAGAGCGGCCATCAGGTTGACCTGGCCATGCCAGAAGCGATGGGCAACGTCGGCCTTCATGCTCATCTCAACATCGGGCTTCAGGTCAGAATCGCCCCAGATGACATCGATGTAGGCTCCCGGCTGGGTGGGTGGATGGGCGGCGTCAATGGTCACCACCCCTCTGGGTTCATCGTAGATCCAGCGAATAATGATCTTGGCCTCGGAAATCTTGGGGGCAACGCGAGCATCAGCTTTCAACTGGTCAAAGAGCGCGCCAAGGATCTGCTGCAATTCGGCTTCGTCCTTGAAGTAGGCCATCGACTTGTTCCCCTGAAGCTATGGCGCACCCACCCTCTCGGACCACGCAACTGGCCCGACCGTGTTGCTGTGTGCGCTTTTCCGTAGGTCGTAGTGCCGATTATACGAGAATTGTGATAGCTCTGCAAGACCGGCTAACGCATCGCGTCAGTCATTCTGCGCCGAAGCGCCCGGTTGCGCCCTGCAGGCCGTTGAGCCAATCGGCGCCGGGCATGGGGCGCTTACCGGCAGGTTGCAGTTCGAGCAGTTCCAGGGCGCCCTGACCGGTGGCGACCAGCGGCCCGCCCTGTGAACCACGTCCGAGCAGGGTCCCCGGCGCGGCTTCCTGCGCCGGATCAGGGCGCACGGCTGCGCTCAGGATGCGCAGGGGCTGGCCACGCCAATGGGTGTACGCGCCCGGCCAGGGGTCGTAGGCGCGGGTCATACGCTCGATCTGCACCGCGGGCAACGACCAGTCAATCTGACCGTCCTCTTTCTTGAGCAGGCGGGTGACGGTGGCGCGGCTGTGATCCTGGGGTTGAGGGGTGAGCGTGCCGGCGGCATAGGCCGCCAGGCTCTCAACCAGCAGGCGCGCCCCGAGGCGGAACAGCGCGTCGGTGAGAGGGCCGGCGCGGGCATCGGGCGGCAGGGGTACGACAGACCGGGCCAGGACCGGGCCGCTGTCCATGCCCTGGTCGAGCAGCATAATGCTCACTCCGGTCTCGTGGTCGCCAGCCAGAATAGCTCCGGCAACCGGGGTAGGGCCGCGGTGCCGGGGCAAGAGTGAGGGATGCACATTCAGGTAGCCAAGGGGGGGAATGGCCAGCACCTGCTTGCGCAGGATCTCCCCGTAGGCCGCCACGATGCCCACCTCCGGGCGCAGGTCGGCCAGTTGCGCCACCACAGCCGGGTCGCGAAGAGTGGACGGCTGGAGTACAGGTAACCCCAGGCGTTGGGCCGCCAGCTTCACCGGCGGCGGCGTCAGGCGCCGATCGCGCCCCGCCGGCCGGTCCGGCTGAGTGATAACCGCCGCGACGGTGTGACCAGCGGCGACCAGGGCCTCCAGGGGAGGCACGGCGAAGGCCGGGCTGCCGAGAAAAATCAAACGCATGGTGGCTTTCTCCTGCGCGCATCCAGCGCGACGGGTCGCGGCGACCGTGGTTGCGAAGCGCTTCACGACTTATAGTATAATCGGTTTGCTCAGGAAGGAATGGCGTTCACCAACCCGGCGATCTGGGGTGAACATAGGGGAAACCGGGTTTCTCCACCTGCGGTGAGCCTGTCGAACCGCACTCCTCCCTGCGGGGAGGCGCCCGGTTCCCTCCCCCAGCGGGGGAGGGCCAGGGAGGGGGCGGTCCTCCAAAGGGTTTC
>CAKZKA010000294.1 GCA_937120965.1 uncultured Chloroflexota bacterium | reverse complement strand
GAACCGCACCCCTGCCTGTGGGGGCGCCAGCCGCTCCCAACAGCGGTTGGGACATGGGGAAACCGGGTTTCCCCACCCCCCTCCTTGGCGGGAAGGTTTGGGAGGGCATAGCCCTCCCAAGAAAAACCTATTTTCATCGTGTCGTTGTGCGGCGCAGCCGCGTGGATGACTGAGGTGAACATACAGGGAAACCGGGTTTCCCCACCTGCGGTGAGCCTGTCGAACCGCACCCCTGCCTGTGGGGGCGCCAGCCGCTCCCAATAGCGGTTGGGACATGGGGAAACCGGGTTTCCCCAACCCCCTCCCTGTGGGGAGGGTTTGGGAGGGCTGCACCCTTCCAGTAAAAAAACCCTGTGTTCGTACCGTCATCGTGCAGCACAACCGCATGGGGGGCTGATGTGGATCCTCGACCGGGCAGTGCGAGTCGGGCGTGCTACAGAGCGTATCCTGATATCATCTGGTGGCTACAGACTACAATTTGTCGGGGAGTCTGTCAATAACAGTATTGTTGGGCATCGTAGGCGGCTGTGGCTTTCTCAGGCACTCGGTCGCCAATCGTTTCTGGGCGTGCAGGTGACAATTTCGTTATCGGGCGCCCATGTGGCTGCGCCGCACACTACAAGAATGAAAAGAGATTCTCCTGGGAGGGCTGCGCCCTCCCAAACCCTCCCGCGCGCGGGCTATGTTCATATCAGGGAGGCGAACAACTGATCATACCGGGGCGCCTGGTAGCGCCAGTCATAGGGCGCGGCGATGGCCCGCCATGTCGCGCGCTCGGGGCGTGGCCCTGGCCGGCAATGGGTCAGCAAGAGGTCAACCAGGGCATTGTGGTCTGTGTAGAGACAGGTGGGGTGCAACGATGCGGGGAGGAGATCAGGGTAGTTCAGGCGCCGGGGCAAGACGGGGGCGCAGCCGCAGTAGAGGGCCTCGACAACCGCAATCCCGAAATACTCCTGGAGGGCGGTGCTGACCACCACATCGGCGCGCCGCAGCAGGGCGGCATAGGCGCTGCGCGAGGGCGCGTACCCCCAGTGAGCGATGCGCTGGCGCCAGCGCTCGCGGGCCGCGGCAAAGGCGGGCGCGCGCGGATCAATATGCTCGCCAGCAACGATCAGACGAAAGTCGGCGCCACGCTCCTCCAGCGCCTCGAGGGCGGCAAAGAAGGCCCCCGGCTGCTTGTCGTACTCCCAGCGCGAGTTCCAGAGGATGTGTAGCGGCCCTTCTCCGGGCGGCGCCGGATCTGCCGGCGCGGCGTCGAGCGCGCTCAGGTCGATGCCCGGCGGCAGCACGTGGCTCTTCGCGGCAATGGCTTCGATGGTCTCCAGTTCGCGGTGGTCGTGGTAGCGGCTCAGCAGGTCCCCCAGAGCGCCGAGAAAGTCGCGCCGGTGGAAATCGGAGTTGAAGATCACCGCCTCGGCGACAAGTGCTGACGTGTAGTTGATCCAGGCCAGGCCCAGATCGCGCTGGCGCGTGGGTGGCAGAGGATAGGTAAGCTGGTTCTCGTGGAAGTACACTGCCACTGGCACACTGCCCAGGCAATCAGCGGTCAGGGCGCGAAAGGTGGCCAGGTCGAGCATATCGGTAACGACGATCAGATCAGGGCGCTCACCCAGCGCGCGCGCCATACGCGCCAGGGTAACTGCGCCCCCGCGCATGCGCCAGCGCCAGCCGCCCGCCTGCGAGAGCGTCAGCAGCCTGACCTGGTGGGCTGCGCGCGCCGCGTAGCCTGCCGCGACCGCGGCGTGCGAACCGCCGTGAAACGGGTCAATCCACAGGATGCGCATGGCCCCGCCTGCCACTTGCTATTCCCGACTGCTGATTGTACCATCCAGAGTGACCGAGGGGCGTGGGGAAACCCGGTTTCCCCACGGCCCAACCGCGGTTGGGTGCGGCTGGCGCCCCACAGGCAGGGGGTTGGGGAAACCCGGTTTCCCCACGGCCCAACCGCGGTTGGGTGCGGCTGGCGCCCCCACCGGCAGGGGATTGGGGAAACCCGGTTTCCCCACTTCCCCAACGCGGTTGGGTGCGGCTGGCGCCCCAGCCGGCAGGGGGTTGGGGAAACCCGGTTTTCCCACGGCCCAACCGCGGTTGGGTGCGGCTGGCGCCCCCACAAGCAGGGGGTTGGGGAAACCCGGTTTCCCCACATTTTCACATCAGCGGCTATCGCAAGTATAAGGAGAACCGTCAATGACGACCGTGTCCCCGTCCTACCAGCACCTGCTGCTCGAGATTGACGACCGGCTGGCGTTCATTACGATGAACCGGCCCACGAAGCGGAACGCCCTCTCACTGGAGCATATGGAGGAACTGATTGACGCCTTCCGCACCGTGGGCCGACGCGGCGACATCGGTGTGGTGGTGCTGCGAGGCGCAGGACCGGCGTTCTGCGCGGGTCACGACCTGAGCGAGATGACCGGGCGCAGCCCTGAGTTTTACCGTCAGCTCTTCGATGTCTGCACGGTGCTGATGGAAACCATCCAGGCCATTCCCCAGCCGGTGATCGCGCAGGTTCAGGGTATCGCCACGGCTGCGGGATGCCAGCTCGCAGCCACCTGCGACCTGGTGGTGGCCGCCGAGGATGCGCGTTTTGCCACGCCCGGGGTGAAGATCGGGCTGTTCTGCTCGACGCCGATGGTGGCGCTGAGTCGCGCCGTGCCGGCCAAGAAGGCGATGGAGATGCTGTTGACCGGCGACCCGATTTCGGCGACCGAGGCCCGTGATTTCGGGCTGGTGAATCAGGTGGTTCCGCCCGCCGAACTGGAGCGCGCGACCCGCGCCCTCGCCGCGAAGATCGCTGCCGCCAGCGGCACCGTGGTGGGGCTGGGCAAGCAGGCCTTCTACCGCCAGATCAATATGCCCCAGCACCAGGCCTACGCCTACGCCAGGGAAGTCATGTCGTTCAACGCCACCTTCCCCGATGCCCAGGAGGGTATCTCCGCCTTTCTGGAGAAGCGCCCGCCTCAGTGGCGCGATCGGTGACGCCGGGTCAGCCCGGGAGGGCTACGCCCTCCCGGAACCCTCCCCCGGACGGGACGCGGGGAAGGCGGGGTTCTCCGCCGTTCACTTCAGGTCATGGCGCACAACCACCAGCGGCCCCAGGGCGCCTGCGGGCGGCCCGCCCTCCTCCCACGGGTAGCCGAGCGCGGCGGCAAGAGCGGCATGCCAGCCGTCGTCGCTCTTTGACTGAACCGAGCCGCTAAGGATCAGGTAGTCGCGGGCGCGAGTCAGGGCCACATAGAGCAGCCGCTCGCGCTCGGCGCGCTCGAGCTGGCCCTCAGCGCGCCGGGCCAGCAGGAAGGCGACGGGGAGCCGCCTCTCGTCAGCAGGGTCGCGCACCTGCAACGCCAGGCCGTAGGCGCGCCGGGCCAGCCAGCGTTCGCGGGGCGGCGGCGGCGCGCGCCCCAGGTCGGGCAGGGCGACGATGGGGAACTCCAGGCCTTTGCTGCGATGCACGGTCATGAGCCGGACGGCGCCGTGGGCCTCCAGGGGCGCGTCGCCTTCACGGGCCTCGACACGCAGCAAGAGTTCCAGGTATTCGCTAAAGGCCCGCAGGCCCCGCGCACCGGCGAGGCGCGCCGCGGCCAGGAGCTTCTCAACATTCGCCCGGCGCCGTTCGCCGTCCTCGAGAGCGCTGATGACGGCCAGGTAGCCGGTGCGGTCGAGGGCGGCCCGCAGCAGTTCAACCACCGTGAGGCGCCCGCGCAGGGCGTGCAACTCGCCCAGGGTTCGCGCCGCGAAATCCACCGCGGCGTCGCCAGAGCCTTCCCCGGCTGCGGCCTGCAATGCCTCCCAGAGGCCCGGCGCGCCGCTCAGCTTCAGCGCCATGATCGCCCCGTCGTCAAGGGCGAAGAGCGGCGAGCGCAACGCGCCCACCAGGGCCAGCTCGTTACCCGGGTCATCGAGGGCCTGGAGCAGATGGATGAGATCGAGTACTTCCTGACGCCCGTAGTAGCCCCGTCCCGCGGTAGTGAGGTAGGGAATGCCCCGTTCGCGCAGGGCGATTTCAAAGGGTTCAAAAGCGGTGGAGGCCTGAAAGAGTAGCGCCACGTCCCCGTAGGCCGGCAGGCGCCAGTCGCTTTGCTGGTCGTAAACGATCGGCCCGGCGGCGCCGGCCACCAGCTCGGCCAGGCGACCGGCCAGGAGCGCGGCCTCGCTCGCGCGGCGTCCGGCTGCATCGCCGTCGTTGCTCACCACGTGCCATTCGGCAGTGATGGGATGCGCAGGCGCCGACCGGTGGGCCTCCAGGGCTTCATAAGGCACTTCAAAGGGGCGCGGCGCTCGTGGTCGCCAGAAGAGCCGCTCGCCGAGGCTGTTGATCAAGCCAACCAGCGTGGCGTGGGCGCGAAAGGAGGTCCGTAGCGACAGGCGCCTCCCGCCCCATCGCTGGATGTCCGCCTCCACGTCGCGGAAGACGCTTACATCGGCGCCGCGGAAGCGGTAGATGGATTGTTTCCCGTCCCCCACGACGAAGAGCTGCGGGCTGGCGGCGGCGTCAGACGGCCCGGCAAGGGCGTAGATGATCGCCCGCTGGTCAGCGTTGGTATCCTGGAACTCGTCCACCAGCACGGCCTGGAGTTCGGCGCGCCAGCGCGCCCGGACGTGCGGATGGCGCTCCAGGAGATCCCGGGCGCGGCGCTCCAGGTCGTCGAAATCGAGGCGGTCGAGGGCGGCCTTGCGCCGGGTGTAGCGCGCATCGGCGACATCGAACAGGTCGCGGAGGGCCAGCACGGCCAGGGCGGCGCGCTCTTCGATGCGGGGGTCGGGCGCGCAGGCCAGGAGGTCGGCTACGGCGCGGTAGGCTTCGCGCAGGGTGCGAAGGGCCGCTTTAGCCGCCGCAAGCTCCTCGGCGCTGCTCCACAGTCGTTTGCTGCCACCCTGAAGGTTGAGTTGTTCGAGGATGGCAAAGTCGGGAGCGTCGGGGTCAAGTCGCTGCAACCAGGCCGCCACGGCTCGCGCCTGGACGCCGATGCGGTCGTCGGCGGGCGCTGTGGGGGCCAGCGCCAGCAGGGTGGCGGCGGCCTCGCGCCAGGACGTGCCGGTGAACAGCTCGATCAGGGTTTCAGCGCGGGCCAGAGCCAGGCGTTCGTGCCAGTGGCCCAGCAAGGCCGCAGGGTCGGACGGCAGGGCGCGCAGGGCGGCGCGGGTCTCGCCGCCGCCGCGCAGCAGTTCTACCAGCGCGGCACGGACTTCGGCGGGGCCAAACTCCTCCAGCAGCACCTTCAGCCCGGTGGGCAGGGTGGTCAGCGTCTCTTCACCCTCAACGCCACGACCGCCCACCACATCGCGCAGAGCCTCGTCCACACTCTCGGCGAGCAGGAGACCGGCCTCGACCTCATCGAGCACGGCGAAGCGCGGGTCGAGACCCGTTTCAACGGGATGGGCGCGCAACAGGGTGGCGCAGAAGCTGTGGATGGTACCGATGCGGGCGCTCTCCACAGCGGCGAGGCGCGCTGCCTGGCGGGCGCGCTCGATGGGCGCGCCTGCGCGAGCGCGTCGCTCGAGGGTGAGGCGCACCCGTTCGCGCATTTCGCGAGCAGCCTTTTCGGTGAAGGTGACTGCCAGGATAGCGGCGAAGGGGTCGGTGTCGCCAGCGCCTTCGAGGAGGCGGAGGTACCGCTCGACCAGCACGCGGGTCTTGCCGCTCCCCGCCCCGGCAGTGACCACGAGGTGCCCATCGTGTTCGATGGCCGCGCGTTGTTCGGGGGTAAGATCCATGCTCAAGTCTGAGAATACGCCACGAAGATCACGAAGACCCGGAAGGGCGCAGGGGCCTCTCCGGAAAGGCGGGACACAAACCCGGTTTCCTCGCTGCCCTCGCGGAGCGCGCCTCATTCGGCGCGGGTCATATACTCGATCACTCCAGCCACACCCAGTTGCCGCTCCAGGGCAAGCATCCGCTCCAGGGCGGGGCGGTAGGGATGCTGTGTGGCGAGCATGCGCTCGGCGGCACGGGTGCAGCCAAGCGAAAGCAGGTGGTGGTAGGCCACCCATTCAGCATGCCCCTCGCGCAGCTCCGGGTCGCGCAGGAGCGGGCACCGTTCGGCCTGCCAGGCGTGGGCATACTCGTGGGCCACGGTGGTGCGAAAGGTCAGGCGCGGCAGACCGTAGAGCATATAGATCACCCGAATGTGTCCACGGCGCTGATACAGACCGAGGGTACGTTCGCCTTCAGGCACATCGGAGCACCCCTCGGCACGAAGCGCCGCCAGGGTCGGCGCATCCACCAGGCGGAAGGCAACCCCGACGTTCAGAGTCATGCCGAGGTGCGATGCCACTGCCGCCACCGTCTCATCGAACACCGCGCGGGCCAGTTCCGGGTCGTAGATCGCCACCTGGTGACAGGCGGGGCACTGGAGGCGCCCATCGTGCAGGTGCCAGTACTGGTCACCGAGAGGCGCCCCGCAGGAGGCGCAACGGGGTCGAGTGGCGATACAGCGCGCGCAGTAGCGCTCGGGGCGATCGATCAGCGTGTAGTACTTGCCGCTGAGCATCTCGCCGCAGGTGGCACAGCGATCGGTTGGAGCGGGACGAGGCGAGGCGTCGGCCATAGCTGGAGGAGAAATTATACCATTTTAGATTTTAGATTTTGGATTGCCACGCTGGGCAGCACAACGCCTGAAACCGCTTCAAGCAATGCGGCATCATCAACGGTAATTGGTATTATACCATTGGGGGAGGGAACCGGGCTGCGCCCTCCCATACCCTCCCCGCAGGGAGGGGGGATGGGGAAACCGAGTTTCCCCATGTCCCAACCGCTGTTGAGAGCGGCTGGCGCCCCCACAGGCAGGGGTGCGGTTCGACAGGCTCACCGCAGGTGGGGAAACCCGGTTTCCTCGTATGTTCACCTCAGTCATCCATGCGGCTGCGCCGCACAACGACACAATGAACATGGGTTTTTCCTGGGAGGGCTGCGCCCTCCCAAACCCTCCCCGCTGGCGGGTTGTTTCCTGGGCGGGGGTAGGGGCGCGGCGGCGCCGCGCCCCTACGCCCAAACCCTCCCGAGGGCGGGCGATGTTCACCTCAGTTACCCAAAGAAGGAGCGTACCGACCGGGCCACGGCTTCGACCTCGACGCGGGTCAACTCGGGGAAGAGGGGCAAGGAGAGCACGCGGGTCGCGGCGCGCTCGGTATGTGGCAGGGCCCCCCGGCGATGGCCAAGCGCAGCGTAGGCCGGTTGTACGTGGGCCGGGACGGGGTAGTGCACGTCGCAGCCCACCCCGGCTTCGAGCAGATGGCGACGCAGGGCGTCGCGGTTGTCACACTGCACCACGAAGAGGTGATAGACGTGACCGGGGTCATCGGCGGGCAGTTCCAGGGGCAGACCGGCGAGCAACTCGCGGTACCATGCCGCCCGTTCGCGGCGAGCCTGGTTCCAGGCCGCCAGTCGGCGCAACTTCACGCGCAGCACCGCGGCCTGGAGTTCGTCGAGGCGCGAGTTGCGCCCACCGGCTTCAATGGCGATGTACTTCTCGCCCCAGCCGTACATACGCAGGCGCCGCAGGCGGGCCGCCAGCTCCGGGTCGCCGGTGGTAAGAGCGCCACCGTCGCCGAGCGCGCCGAGGTTCTTGGAGGGATAGAAGCTAAAGCAGCAGATCGCGCTCGCGCCGCCGCCGACCAGCGTGCCGGGTTCGGAGCAATAGCGGGCGCCGTGGGCCTGTGCCGCGTCTTCAACCACCTTGAGGTCGTAGAGGCGCGCGATGGACCAGATCGCCGCCATGTTGGCCGTGCGTCCGTAGAGATGCACCGGCAGCAGCACGCGGGTGCGCGGGGTGATCGCGGCTTCCAGGAGCGCCGGGTCGAGGGTGTGCGTTGCCGGATCAATGTCCACAAAAACCGGGCGCGCGCCGGTCTGTAGTATCGCAGCCACCTGGTAGATACAGGCGTTGGCGACGGTGATCACCTCATCGCCAGGACCGACATCGAGAGCGGTAAGGGCCAGGTAGAGCGCATCGGCGCCGCTAGCTACCCCAACGCAGGCCTCGGCGCCGCAAAAGGCGGCAAACTCGGCCTCGAAAGCGGCAACCTCGTTGCCCAGAATGTACCAGCCACTCCGCGCCACCCGTGTCAGCGCTTCGGTCACCTCGGGGTCAAGTTCCGCGGCTTGCCGCGCTAGATCGCCAAAAGGTACCCGCAGCGTGGTGCTCATAGGGGGTCAGTCTCCTCTCAGAAAGGGTTCCACCGGCTCGGCCAGGCGCTCAGCCAGCCACGTCTGGACAAGCTGGAGGCCGTCGGGGTGGATGCCGTGCCCGATGGGGTACTCGTGATAGGCGTAGCGCGCCCCGCTGAGGCGGAGCATATCGCGGGTCATATGGGCGGCCTCGACGGGAATAATCTCGTCGTAGGCGCCGTGCATGTGCAGGATGGGCAGCCGTTCGAGCGCCTGTACCCCGGTCGGCGGGAGCAGGGCCGGGTCGAGGTAGCCGCTGATAGGCACCAGGCCGGCCACCAGTTCGGGGCGACGCACCGCCACAGCGAAGCTCATAATCGCGCCCTGGCTGAAGCCGAGCAGATAGGTGCGCCGCGGATCGGCGCCGATCCGGCCGGGCAGGGCCTCGACGAAGCGCTCGACCAGGTCAACCGCCTGGGCGCGGGTCTGGGGGTCGGGCACCAGGCGGCCCGGAACGCCGCTGAGGTGGTACCAGGCAAACCCACCCCAGGGCAGGGCCAGGGGCGCCCGGGCGCTGACCACGTGGAAGCGCGGATCAACAAAGTCGGCCAGATCGAACAGGTCGTACTCATTGGCGCCGTAGCCGTGCAACAGCAGGAGGAGCGGCGGCGGCGCATCGCTGACAACCCGCGGCTTGCGTTCGATGGTCTTGATGGCTGTGGACACGATCGCTCCTGTGCGGTGAAAACGGCATCACGAACGAGGTTTTCTCCTCCACGCCCGCACGCTGCGCGTGTGGCGTTCCTCCAGTGGTTGATCTCCACCTACGGGATCACCAGCTCCTGGCCCACGCGGAGGTTGTCGGCCTGCTCGGGGGTAAGATTGTTGGCCCGCAGCAGATCGGGTACGGAGACGCCGAAGCGTTCGGCGATAGCGCGAAAAGTATCACCCGCCTGCACCACGTAGCGCCGGCCAGCCGCGGGCGCCGGAGGCGGCGCCGGGGTAGCCGTCGGTTCAAGGGTGGCGGTCGGCTCGGCTGTGGCCGTGGGCAGGGGCGTTGCGGTTGCATCGGGCGTGGCCGTGGGCGCGGGCGTGGCCGTGGGGCGCGGCGTGCGCGTCGGCACGACCGGGGGCGGGAGCGCCGGCTCCTCCAGGGGGGGCAGCACGGCCACATCGAGCGGCTGCGTGCCCGGGAGCAACAGGCTGTAGCTGCCGATACGCAACACACGCACCTCGCTGCGAGCGACGATCAGCGCGCTGAGAATGGCACAGGCAAACACCGCCGACGCGCCGATGAGCATGCCTCGCTGGCCAATGCGCGGCCACAACAGGCGCAGCAACATGACGCCCGGCACCGGCAGCACAAGAGCGACGATGAGGAACAAATAGACGAGCGGTTCGGGCATAGCGGAGTCATTGTACCACGCCTGCTCCTCATCACCGCTCCACCAGGGTCGCCACGGTCACCCCATCGCCGCCGTCGTTGCCGCCACTGCTGAACGAAGCCACCAGGGGATGGCGCTGCAACACGTCGCGCACCATCTGTCGCAGGGCGCCCGTGCCCTTGCCGTGCACCAGGCGCACCTGGTGCAGTCCGGCCAGGTAGGCGTCGTTCAGGTAGCGGTCGAGGCGGTCGCCGACCTCGTGGGCGCGGTAGCCGCGCATGTCAAAGGTCATCGAGACATCGGGCGCGGGGGGCAACGAGATGCTGCGTTCGGCGCGGTACTCGTGGCGCGGGCCGGATTCAGGCCCGCCTTTCTCGCGCTTGAGATCCTTCAGATCCACGCTCATCCGGAAGCCCCCCACCTGCACCTGCGCCGTGCCATCATCAGGGTCAATGCTGACGATCTCGCCTTTAAGCCCCACCGAGCGCACCAGCACGACGTCGCCGACTCGCAGCGGGCGCGGGGCCTGGGTGGGAGGGGCGGCGGGCCGCGCCGGAGCGGCGCGAGAGCGTGCCGCGGCCTGTTTGACCTGCTCCGAGGCGGCGGCGAGGCGCTGTTCGGCCTGCTCCAGCCACTCACGCGAGAGCGAAACGCTGCGAAAATCGTCGCGCAGGCGCTTGAGCAACAGGCGCGTCTCGCGCAGTTCCGCCTCCAGTTCCTGACGCGCAGCCTCGGCTTCGGCCTCGCGGCGTTCGTCGAAGGTGCGCCACTCCTCTTCCAGCCGGTTGCGGTACTTCTCAGCATCCTCGCGCAACGCTTCGGCGCGGCGCAGCGCAGCGTCGGCGGCCTCGCGTTCCCGATGAATACCGGCGAGCAGATCCTCCACCTGGGCGTCCTTGCGATCGATCGTAGCCCGCGCCCGCTCCACCAGATCGGGATCGAGCCCCAGGCGACTGGCGATCGCCAGGGCGTTGGAGCGCCCCGGCAGGCCAATACTGAGGCGGTAGGTTGGCGCCAGGGTCTCCACATCGAACTCGACCGAGGCGTTCTGGACGCCGGGGGTGGCGTAGGCAAAGGCCTTCAGTTCGGCGTAGTGGGTGGTCGCCACGGCAAGCACACCCAACTGGAGCAGGCGTTCGATGATCGCGCGCGCCAGGGCCGAACCCTCAACCGGGTCGGTGCCTGCGCCGAGTTCGTCGAGCAGCACCAGAGCCGGGCGGCGCTCCTCGGCCAGCCCGGTGTCCTCCGCTTCCCCCGCTTCCAGGGCGCGCAGCAGATGCACGATGTTGCGCATGTGCGAGGAGAAGGTCGAGAGGCTCTGCTCGATGCTCTGCTCGTCGCCAATATCGGCGAAAATCTGGGCGAAGACCGGCAGGCGCGAGGGCGCCGCAGCGGGGATGTGCATCCCCGCCTGGGCCATCAGCGCCAGCAGACCGGTGGTCTTGAGGGCGACGGTCTTCCCGCCGGTATTGGGGCCGGTAATAAGCAGAATGCGGAACTCACCCCCCAGCCAGAGGGTGATCGGCACCACCGTCGCCGGGTCGAGGAGGGGATGGCGAGCCTCGGTGAGCAGCAGCGGGGCGGCCTCCGGGCCGCCGCCGGGGGCGCGAGGCTGCAACGATGGGCTGACCTCCGGCGCCACGGCGCGCAGATCGGCAGCATAACGCGCCCTGGCAAAGGCCAGATCAATCGCGGCCACCGCTTCGACTGCGGCGGTGAGCTGCGGCGCAGCCGCGCCCACCTGGTCGGAGAGCGCGGCGAGGATGCGCTGCACTTCTTCCTCCTCGGCAGCCTGCAACTCGCGCCAGCGGTTGTTCAGCTCCACCACCGCCATCGGTTCGATGTAGAGCGTGGCCCCGCTGCTCGATTGATCGTGCACCAGGCCCCGAACGTCCTTGCGGTGGCTGGCCTTGACCGGCACAACGTAGCGCCCGTTGCGCACGGTGATGATCGGCTCCTGCAGGGCGCCAGCATAGGCGCTGGAGGTGATGAGGTGGTGCAATTTCTCCTGCAAACGGGCGAAGGCGACGCGCACCTCGCGCCGCAGGTCGGCAAGGCGCGTGCTGGCGCTGTCGAGCACCTGTCCATCATCGCCAATCGCCCGCTCAATCGCCGTTTCGAGCGGGGGCAGCACAGGCATGGCCGCCGCATGCTCGTTCAACAGCGGGAAGCGTTCCGGGTCAAGCTTGAGCAGACGCCCGCGCAGCGCGCGCGCTGCGGCCACCGACCCGGCCACTTCCAGCAAACTGGGGCCGTCGATCACCCCGCCGCGGGCAGTGTGCTGCGCCGCGCGGCGGATGTCGCGCATCGCGCCGATGGACAGATCGGGCAGCTCCTCGAGCAAGGCGCGCGCCTCACTGGTCAACGCCAGGGCACGCTCCACTTCGGCGACTTCGGTTGACGGGCGCAGGGCCAGGGCCAGTTCACGCGAGGCCGAGAAGGCCGTGTAGCGTGCCAGTCGGGTCAGGATCTTGGGAAATTCTAGCGTGTGTATGGTCTGTTCAACAATGGTCATAGAGCGTGTAAGAATGTTCGCAGAGGGTCTGGTCTTTTCATACCAGTCGTCCATGCGGCTGCGCCGCACAACGCCGGAATGAACATATGTGTTCTTGGGAGGGCTTCGCCCTCCCAAACCCTCCCCGCTGGCGGGTTGTTTCCTGGGAGGGCCACGCCCTCCCGAACCCTCCCCCACTGGCGGGTTCTTTCTGGGAGGGCGTAGCCTTCACTGCACCGCAAAGATGATATCCGCGCCCTCGGGAAGGATAGGATCGAGAAAGTTGTACACCAGGGGAAGCACGACGGTAGAAAAATACTGCAAGACGAAGGAATTGGCCACGCTGTTACCCAGGAGGCGAAACAGCGGCAGGTCAATATTGCGCCCCCCGCGGAGGATCATCAGGTTCCAGAGGAGCGCGGCAACGATCCCCACCACCAGCGCGCCGAAGAACAGGCCAAGCACCGTGCCGGCGATGCGATCGATGTAGTCAAGACTTCCCGTCAGACGCACATAGCGGAAGGTATACAGCCCGGCGACGGCGAGCAGGGCAAAACTCAAAAACAACACCAGGAAAAAGGCCAGGTACTGGGCGACAAAACGGTCAGCATCGAAGTTCCGCACGAAAAACTCCCCCAGGGCCGGATAGTAAAGACTGGCCAGCACCAGGGCGAGATAAAA
Organism: uncultured Chloroflexota bacterium; assembly: GCA_937120965.1. Lineage (GTDB taxonomy): Bacteria > Chloroflexota > Chloroflexia > Chloroflexales > Chloroflexaceae > JACAEO01. Next base: position 2,640 of record CAKZKA010000294.1, on the reverse strand, counting down.
TCCCAGCATCAGCACCAGCAGGCGAATGGCTCCCTGAAAAAAGCCCGTTGCCAGCGTGCCGAAGAATAGCAGGATCAACAGGATATCCATCAGGTTCACGCCGGTCCTCCTGAGGTGAACATAGGGGAAACCGGGCTTCCCCACCTGTGGTGAGCTTGTCGAACCGCGCCCCTGCTCGTCGGGGCGCCAGGTTACTCCAACAGCGGTCAGGGTATGGGGAAACCGGGATTCCTCACGCCCCTCCCTGTGGAGAGGGCCTGGGAGAGGGCAGCCCTCCCAGGAACACCTCTTTTCATCTCGTTGTCGCGCGGAGCAGCCGCCTGGACGGCTGAACCTGAGCCTGTCACCCCCTGGCGAGTAGCGTTGTTGGATTATAGCACAGGCCCCTTTCGGGGGCATGGCCGGCGGTTTTGAACCCGGGCCTGATGTGAAAATACGGGGAAACCGGGTTTCCCCACCTGCGGTGAGCCTGTCGAACCGCACCCCTGCCTGTGGGGGCGGCAAGCCCTCCCCACCGGGAGGGTTTGGGAGGGCTGCGCCCTCCCAGGAGAATCTCGTTTCATGCGTGTCGGGCGTGGCGCAGCCGCATGGGAGTCTAACGTCTCAGCCAGCTATCAGTCTTGCGACAGTTGACCAATCAACTATCAGGAGTAGGATCAGACTCGGCGGCGCATCCGGGCGCCGCGTTTCGTTGCCAGGAGAGTCAGGAACCAGCCATGGGCACTCCAACCTCTGTGCGCCACGCTGCGCACACCACTGCCGCAACCCGACCGGCCACCGGCTCCATCCGCGTGCTCGCGCCCCTGTCGCCCGCGGAGGTGCGCCGGGGTATGCGCATTTCGATCCTGGAAGGGGCGATCGCCAATGTTCACATTACCATTACCGGCGCGATTGGCGGCAGTGTCTTCCTCACCGGCTTTGCGTTGCTGCTGGGGGCCAACAGTTTCCAGCTCGGGCTGATGGGCGCCCTGCCCTTCATCGGCCAGATGTTTCAATTCGTCGGGGCCTATCTGGAGGAGCGGATCGGCAACCGCCGGGCGCTGGTGTTGTACGGCGCGCTGGCGGGGCGCCTGATCTGGGCGCTGTTGCTGACGCTCCCCTTGCTCAGCGTGCTGAACGGCGCGCAGTTGGCGATCTTTTTTGTCGGCCTGGCCTGCTCCTACGCCCTGAACGGCATCGCCGGCAATGCCTGGATGAGCTGGATGAGCGACCTGGTGCCACCGCAGCAGCGCGGGACCTACTTTGGTCTGCGGAACACTGTTGCCGCGCTCGCCGCGATGGCGGCCACTTTCCTCGCCGGCCAGACCCTTGACGCTTTCCGCGCCCGGGGCCACGAGGCGCCTGGTTACGCGGTAATCTTCGGCGTGGCGGTTCTGGCGGCCCTGGTGGCCGCGGCTCTGATCGCCCGCCAGCCCGAGCCGCCCCTGCAACCCGGGGCCCGCGTTAGCCTGGCTGCGCTGTTCGGCGCGCCCCTGCGCGACCAGGGCTTTCGCAGCTTTATGCTCGCCGGGACCGGCTGGGCCCTGGTGACCGGCATCGCCACGCCGTTCTTCAGCGCCTACGGGCTGAGCGTTCTCGGGCTGAGCTTCGCCACCCTGGGCCTCACCGCCATCGTTACCAGCGCCGTGTCGCTCGTCTTCGGGCCGCTGGTTGGACGTCTACAGGACCGCTACGGCTACCGGGTCGTGCTGGTCGCCTGTGTGCTCGGCACCGTTCCTCTGCCCTGGGGTTGGATTCTCTCGACACCGACGAACATCACGCCGCTGTGGCTGACGGCCATCTTCTCCGGGGTGTTCTGGCCGGGGTTAACGCAGGGGCTGGCGAATGTGCTGATGGACCGCGCGCCGCGCGACTGCCGTGGGGCGGCGATGGCTGCCTACAGCGCCCTGACCGGTCTGGGTACGCTGGCGGCGGGATTGCTCGGCGGCGCGATTGCCACGCTGCTCGCCGCGGCCCAGGTCACCCTCGGCCCTCTGACGCTGACCGGAATGGCCTGCATCTTCGCCCTCACCAGTCTCGGTCGCGCCGTGATGGCCGGGGTTTTCTGGAAGACGCTCAGGTGAAGCGTCTCTGGCGGATGGCGTCCGGATGCGCTGCTGGTCCTCACCCCCCTGCCCACAGGGGTGGCAGGATCCCCCGGCAGCGGTTGGGGTGTGGGGAAACCAGGTTTCCCCGCACCTCCTCCCTTTAGAGGCGGACAGAACCTGCGGGCGCCGACGGGCGTTATGGCGTTGGGATGCGCTGGGCGGCTTTGTCCTCACCCCCCGCCCACCCTCCAAATTGTGGGTCATGTATAGCCCGATCAGGGAGAGGCCTGCCCTGAGCGGAGCCGAAGTGGGGGCAGGGGGGTGAGGAGGAGAAGCCGTGGCCCGGAGGCGGGGAACCCGGGGTTCTCCGTGCTCATCCCAGGGCTTCTAGCAACAGGTCGCCCTCTTCGGGAGAGATCCGTCCCTCGGCGACCATGCGCAGGATGGTTTCCCGTTCGCGTTCGATGTCGGCGGGCGAGGCCCGTTCCGGCGGCGTCTCGATACGGATCGTCTGCCCGGTAACGGGCGGTTGGGGCGGGGGCGGCGCGCCGGGCGGCGGGGGCGGCGCGCCGGGTGGCCGGGGCGGCGCACCGGGCGGCGGAGGAACGTCGGG
>CAKZKA010000293.1 GCA_937120965.1 uncultured Chloroflexota bacterium | reverse complement strand
CAGCAGGCCTATCTCGAGGAAGGCCGCCTGCTGGTGCTCGAACTCATGGGCCACCTGGCGGCATACTACCGCTCGCGTACCCTCGGCCTCGCTACACTTGAATCGCAACATTGACATATATAATAATATCCTCGGATTGGCTCTCAGGCGTGGCTCAAACCTGCCTGACAATCTGCCCTGTAGCTCCACGGCTCTACAATATAAGATAAGCCGGTTGCGAAGGGGCGAAGGCTGCGGAGCGGTAGAGCGCCTGTAACGTTGACGTGCCCGCTGTTGAACTGTGTCTTAGGTCCCGCGTGCGGGGCACTGCGAGCGTCTCAGTGACCAGGATTGTTCTCCAGTTGTATATCGCCGGCCGCACGCCCCGCTCCGAGCGAGCCATTGCCGTCCTGCGCCGTCTCTGCGAGCACGAACTTGCCGCCTACGAGTGCGATTTCTCGATCATTGACGTTCTGGCGGACCCGGCGCAGGCCGAAACGCATAAGATCCTCGCGACCCCGACCCTGATCAAGGAGCAGCCACTCCCCCAGCGCCGGGTGATCGGCGATCTTGCCGCCAACCCGTCTGAGGTGCTGAATGCCCTCAACCTGCCTCCCGCATAGAGGGCCAGCGGCGCTTCCCCCCGGCGCCGCAACTCAGGGGGTCAGTTAAGGAGAACCGCGTTGAACGCAGAGTACGATGCTATTGAACGGCTCCCGACCGGCATCCCCGGTTTCGATCATATCGCCAATGGGGGATTGCCGCGAGGCCGGACTACGCTGCTCTCCGGCACCGCCGGGAGCGCAAAGACCGTCTTTGCCGCTCAGTTCCTTGCTGCGGGCGTGCTCAGGGGTGAGGGCGTGGTCTTTGTCACCTTTGAGGAGTCGCCGGACGATCTCCGCCGCAATATGCGCGGCTTCGGCTGGGACATTCCGGCCTGGGAGGCTGAGGGCCGCTGGGCCTTCGTGGATGCCTCGCCACAACCCGACCAGGAACTCCTGGTGATGGGCTCCTACGATCTCGGGGCGTTGCTGGCGCGGATTGAGCACGCGGTGCGACGGGTGAACGCCACGCGGATCTCGATGGACTCGCTCGGCGCGATCTTCGCCCGCCTCGGCGATACGCGCCTGGTGCGCGACGAACTCTTCCGCATCGTCTCAACCCTCAAGCGCCTGGGGGTGACGGGTGTGATTACCGCCGAGCGCGCCCACGAGAATGGCGAAATCGGTCGCTTCGGAGTCGAGGAGTTTGTCACCGATGATGTGGTCATCCTCCGTAATGTGATGGAGGAGGAAAAACGCCGTCGTACCGTCGAGATCCTCAAGTTCCGCGGCACCGCCCATCAAAAGGGCGGTTTCCCCTTCACCGTGATCCCCGGCCGCGGGATCGTCATGATCCCCCTCTCGGCGATGGAGTTGAAGCAGCGCTCCTCGAACCTGCGGATCACGTCCGGGAACGCCGAACTCGATCGTATGTGCGGCGGCGGCTTCTTCCGCGACTCAATTATCCTCGTCAGTGGGGCGACCGGCACCGGCAAAACCCTCATGTCCACCACGTTTATGGCCGCCGGCGCCCGACGCGGCGAACGCGCCCTGCTGTTCGCCTTCGAGGAGAGTCGCGACCAGTTGTTCCGCAATGCCGAGGGCTGGGGCATCGACTTCGAGCAGATGGAGAAGGACGGCCTGCTCCGGGTAGTGGCCAATTACCCCGAGGTGACCAGCCTGGAGGATCAACTGATCGCCATGCAGGCCGAGATCGAGCGCTTCAAGCCGCAGCGCATCGCCGTGGATAGCCTCTCGGCCCTTGAGCGGGTTTCGACCTTGCGCGGCTTCCGCGAGTTCGTGATCGGATTGACGTCGTTTATCAAGCACCAGGAGATCGTCGGGCTGTACACGGCCACCACGTCCACCCTGCTTGGCGGCTCATCGATCACCGAGGCTCATATCTCGACAATCACCGACTCGATCATTCTGCTGCGCTACGTCGAACTCTTCGGTGAGATGCGGCGCGGCCTGACAGTGTTGAAGATGCGCGGATCGATCCACGACAAGGAGATCCGCGAGTTCTCGATTGATAGTAAGGGGATGCACATCGGGCGCCCGTTTCGCAACATCTCGGGCATCCTGTCCGGCCAGTTCACCCACGTCTCGCCGAGTGAACTGGAACGGCTCGGGGCGATGTTCCGCGATGACGAAACTGCCCCTTCGAACGAATAACTGCACCCCCCATATCGCTCAGACGCTCCGAGCGCGCGGTGGATTCTTGTATGTGCGACAAACCCTTGCCCCTTGCCCGCAATGCCGAGAGCGCCCAACCCGGCGATCTGTTGCGTCTGATTGCTACGCACAATGTTGACGCTGCACTGGTCGTTGATCAACACGGAATTGTGCAGTTCGCCAATGCGGCGGCTGCGCACCTCTTTGGGCGTCCACCCGAGCGATTGATCAATCAGCCGTTTGGCCTGCCGCTGCTGGTCAACCGGGTTTCTGACATCGAATTGCTGCGACCGGACGGCACGGTGGTCTTCGCCGAGTTGCGCGTGGAAGTGATCGCCTGGCAGGGAAGCCAGGCCTTTCTTGCCGCGCTCCGTGATATTACCGCCCGCAAACGTGCCGAGCAACTGCTCATCGAGTCGCAACGCCTCCTCCGCATGGCCCTCGATGGCCTTTCGGCCCGGATTGCCATCCTCGATCAGTATGGCGTCATTGTAGCCATCAACGAGGCCTGGCGCATAGCGCTGATGGATAACGACTCTCCCGATCCGCGCGCAGGCGTCGGCGCGAACTACCTGACGGCCTGGACCGTCGCTCCTATACCTCAGGCCCCCAGCGTGACCACTGGCCTGCGTGATGTGCTCGAGGGCCGGCAGGCGCGCTTCGCAACTGAATATGTGGTGGAACATGGAGGAAGCCGCCAGTGGTTTGCCATGCACGTCAGCCACTGTGGCGATACGCCGTGGGGCCGGGCGGTGGTGGCCCTGGAGTGTATCACCGAGCGCAAACGTGCGGCTTCCCTCGATCTGGTCCGCCAGCAGGTGCTCGAACTGGTGGCCCGTCAGCGTCCCCTCGAGGTTGTGGCGACTGAGCTGGTCGCCCTGACCCGCGAATGCTACTCCGACACTGTCTACGTCGCCCTGGCCCTCGGACGGAAGGAGCTTGTCCATAGCTACGACGCCGATCTGTCCGTCGAGCTTGTCGCGACCCTTGACGCCTTGACGCGAACCGCGGTGCATGTCGCTCCCAATTCCGCCGGTCTTACCCTGGAGATTTCGACCGTCACCGCCCCCGAGGATCTGGCAGGATCACCCGTGGTCTGCTGCTGGCGCAGCAGGCTACAACTCAACCCTAACGCCCCGATAGGTGTGTTAACCCTCTGCCGGCGGGTCATGGTTTACCCCGATAGCGATGATATGCGTTTTTTCGAGCTGGTGAGCCAGTTGATGAGCATCGCAGTTGAGCAGCACGAGCGACTGCACCAGCTCGCTGTTCAGGCCCACTACGATCCTCTGACGGGGCTGCCCAATCGGGTGCTTTTTGAGGATCGCCTGCACCAGGCGCTCGAAGTCGCCAGGCGCTCGCGGCACAAAGTGGCGGTGTTGTTCATTGACCTGGACCGTTTCAAACAGATCAACGACACGCTGGGGCACAACGTTGGTGATGTGCTCCTGATGCAACTCGCTCGTCGCTTTGAGGGCTGTGTGCGAGCCAGCGATACCCTCGCGCGGCGGGGTGGTGATGAGTTTATGCTGGTCCTCCCCGAGATCGCGGAAACCAGTCAGGTCTCCGATGTCGCCAGCCGGTTGCACGAGATGCTGCGCATGCCATTTCTGGTCAATGGCCAGGAACTGTTCCTCAGCGCCAGTATTGGCGCGAGCATTTTTCCCGATGATGGTGAAGATGCTGACACCCTGCAACGCAACGCCGATGTGGCCATGTATCGAGCCAAAACCACATTGCGGAACAGTTTTCAGTTCTTCGATGCCAGCACGAACCAGATGGCCCTGGAGCGCTTGCAACTGGAAAATCGCCTGCGTCGGGCGCTGGAACGCAACGAGTTCGTGCTCTTCTACCAACCCAAGATTGATCGCGCTGGCCGGCTCAGCGGGGCGGAGGCGTTGATCCGCTGGCAGCACCCCGAGCTGGGCACAGTCCCGCCTGCTCAGTTCATTCCTCTGGCCGAAGAACTGGGGCTGATCGTGCCGATCGGCGAATGGTGCCTGCGTGAGGTGAGCTGGCAACTCGGGGAGTGGAAACGCCAGGGGCTGCCCCTCGTTCCCATAGCAGTCAATATCTCGGCCATCCAGTTTGCCCAGCCCTCGTTCCTGCCCATGGTTGCCGCCACCATCGCCGGCAGCGGCCTGGACCCGGCGCTGTTTGAGCTGGAACTGACCGAGAGCATGCTGGTGGGCGACCTGGAACCCCTGCTGCGCCAGTTACACGAACTGCGCGCGCTGGGCCTTTCCATCGCCCTTGATGATTTCGGCACGGGCTATTCGTCGCTGGCCTACCTGCAACGCTTCCCACTCACGACGCTAAAAGTGGACCGCACCTTCGTGGCTCAACTTGAGACAACGGCCCATAGCAGTACTCTTGGGATTATACGCGCAATTGTTACCCTTGGGCGGTCGCTGAACCTGCACCTCGTCGCCGAGGGGATCGAAACCGAACAGCAGCATCGCTTCCTGCTCGATGCCGGCTGTGATCTGTTTCAGGGCTTCCTCTTCAGCCCGCCATTGCCAGTGGCAGCATTTGAGGCGCTGTTACGCGCCGCATCAAACCCTGCTTGATGTGGCGCAGCGAGGCGCAGCCTCCCAACCCCTTGCTGCGGTTGCCGATCGCCAACGCGGTGCGGCGCATCTACGCGGGGCCGGTATCGCCCAGGATCGCGAACCGGTCGCCTGGAACGGCGTAATACCATTTCAGATTGCAGATTTCGGATTGCAGATTGTCGCAATGGCGTTGCAATGCGCGCTGGTGAGCATGCGAATGCGGCCTGTTCAATTCCAATTGGTATAAGACGGTCATGCGCATGGCGCACAACGCCAGAATGAAAATAACTATTCCTGGGAGGGCGCAGCCCTCCCAGACCCTCCCCGCTGGCGGGCTGTTTCCTGGGAGGGCGTAGAGGCGCGGCGCCGCCGCTACGCCCAAACCCTCCCCGTGCGCGGGCTATTTTCACATCAGGGGCCTGCCAACCCGGGTCAAGCGGCTTTCAGGGGTAGAGTTTTTTGCGGAGCGCATCAGGAAGCCATGGCTGCCGCGAGTCCTCCATCTCCCTCTGCCTTAGCGGGTTCAGGGGCGGACAGACCATCCGAGCCAACACGGCTTGTACCGCATTGGAACGCCCCCGCGCACGGCTCTGGCCCCCCCCCGCTTCGACAGGCTCAGCGCAGGCGCTCCAGCGAAGCTGGAGAGGGGTCGGGGGCGAGGACGAAGCAGCGCATCCCAACGCCATAACGCCCGTCGGCGCCCATACGTTCTGTCCGCCCTTATCAGGGAGCGAGGGGTGAGGAAGAGAGGCCGTGGCACCAAAAAAACCTACCCGTGAAAGGGTGAGAGTGACGGGTGTTTGCAGGGATACGCCATCCCGCGGATAGTGCTCACGTGGACCGACATGGATCTTGATGCCAGACTCGATCTGCTGGCCGACGCGGCGCGCTACGATCTCTGCGCCACTGTGGCAGAGCCGGGGCGTCGTTTCAGCCCGCGGCGCGCCGCCGGGGCTTCCCCGGACGACGGCGGCGCTGGCGGCAGGGCGCGTCCGCTCTTCCGGGTGCTGATGAGCAGCGTCTGCGCCTGGAACTGCGCCTACTGTCCCTTGCGGGCGGGCAGCGACGGCCCGCGCGCTAGCCTGGAGCCGGAGGAACTGGCCGCCGCCTTCTTGCCACGCTACCGGGCCGGCGCGGTGCAGGGCCTCTTCGTTGCCACGGCCGTACACGGCGACACCGGCGCTGCCATCGGGCGCATGCTCGACGGCGTCGAGGCCCTGCGCCTGAAGCACGGCTACACGGGCTATGTCCACGTCAAGCTCCTGCCCGGCGCCTCCTTCTCCGATGTGGAGCGGGCGGCCCGCCTTGCCGACCGTCTGAGCCTCAACCTCGAAGCCCCCTCCGCCGAACACCTGCGGCGGATCTCGCCCGAGCGGCACTGGCACACCGACCTCATCGAACGCCTGCGCTGGATGCGGGAGTGGCAGCGCGCTGGCGCCCTGCCTGCCGGTGTCGCGACGCAGTTCGTGGTGGGCGCGGCCGGCGAGCGCGATCGCGAACTGCTCTTCACCGGCGCCTGGCTCTATCGCGAACTGGGGTTACGCCGGGTCTACTCTGGCCCCTTCCGGCCCATCCCCGGCACGCCCCTCGCCGGGGCCCTCGCCACGCCCCTGATCCGTGTGCAACGGCTGCAACAGGCCGACTGGATGATGCGCAGCTACGGCTTTTCGCACGCCGAACTCCCCTTTGACCCCGCCGGCGATCTGCCGCTGCACCTCGATCCCAAGCTGGCCTGGGCGCTGGCGAACCCGGCCTGCTTCCCCGTGGAACTGAACACCGCCGCCCCCGAGCAGCTCCTGCGTGTGCCCGGGCTTGGCCCGCTGAGCGTCGCGCGCATCGTGCGCCTGCGGCGGCTGCATCCCTTCCGCGAATTGCGCCACCTCACCAGCCTCAGCTCGCAGGCAGCCCGCGCGCGCGACTTTGTCACCCTCGACGGGCGCTTCTTCGGGCGTTCACCGGACGAACTGGCGCGCCTCTACGCGCCACAGCCGATCGTCGAGCAGTTATCTCTTTTCTGAACGTGGGAAAACCGGGTTTCCCTATGCCCCTGCCGATGGGGAGGGGAAACCCGGGTTTTCCCATCTTCCCCTCAGAACACTTCGCTGTTCCCGCCGAAGTAAATCGCCTGGGGCAAACTGCGTGCGTGATCGATCCAACCCTGAATGGCCTTGCGCGAGGGCAGGCGCTTGACCAGACCCAGTTCCTCGTTGGCGCGCTGGATCTGCGGCGCCAGATCCTCCGCGCTGCGAAACGCCAGATCCGGAACCGTGGTAACGCCCGCGCCGACCAGCAGCCTCGCGTTGGTCCACGACACGCCATCCACGCGCTCGAGATCCATCAGATACAGGGCGTTGAGAAGTTGCACAGCATTGATGCCGGTTGCGGCACAGATCTCATCGCGACCTTCAGGCTGCGCGCCCCGCGCGAGGAGTGTGACATTATCCACGATCCCGATCGCGTTCAGTTTCTCAACCACCTCCGGATCGAGACCGGGCACGGCGCGCAGTTTGGTGGCAAAACTTACTGCGCCGCCACCCGTGATCGCCTCTCCCTCGCGAAGCGGTTCCGTCGTCATACTCATACCTCCTGAATAAGCCTGGAGCACAGTTGCCGCCAGCGAACCATGGCCTCCGTCGCACCGCAACGTGCAGGTGCAGCCGGCGGCACGGGCGCGCTGGCACGCGGGCGCTTTCCCCCACGGGCGCCGCTGCCTCTGGAGAGCGCGCGTATTGTAGCACGAGCGCGGCCAGGCATCACAATGTCAGATTGTAGATGTCGGATTGCCAATCGTTGCACAAGAGGTGCACTTTGACGCCACGCTGCGCGTGGAGTGTTGAAGTGAAAGTTGTCTAATGACTCAGATGTAACCCGACTTCGTCCTCCCGTCGGGTCCCTCGCACTCTGAGGCGTAGTACAATGACTGCGAGGTGGTGAGGGCGGCAAGCCCTCACAGGCAGGGGTATGGGGAAACCCGGTTTCCCCATATGTTCACATCAAGCGTAGTTGCTTGACGCCCCACGTAGCACCGCGAGAAACATCCATGAACCTGCGCTTTCGAACCTTGACGCTTGTCCTGATTCTCGGCGCCCTGGCGCTGTCCAGTCTTGCGCCGACGGCGCGCGCCGCCAGTGGCAGCGCCTCGCCTACCGTGGCCGGGCCAGGCACGCGTATCCATTTTACCGCCACCGGCTTCACGCCAGGCGAACGGGTTGACCTGTGGGCCAGCCCTCCCGGCGGCGCCACCCGTCCGCGCTATCCTTCGGTCTTCGCCGATGCCGGTGGCGCAATTGTCTGGAGTTGGGACGTTGCGCCCGGCGACCCCAACGGGGAATGGACGATGACCGCCCGTGGCGTCACCAGCAATGTGCTGCTGGCCATTCCCTTCACCGTCACCGGGTCGAATCCGCTTCCCGATCCGATCAGCGTGGCGCCGACGAGCGGCGCGCCAGGGACCACCTTCGAGTTCCGGGCCAGCGGTCTCACCCCTGGCCGGCGCGTTGCTGCCTGGCTGGTTGAGCCTGGCGGGGCCAGCCGCGACCTGGCGCCCGGCAAGGACCCCAATCTTGTGCCCGACGCCAGCGGTGAACTACGCTGGCGCTGGACGGCGCCGGGCGATGCCCGTGGCGGTATGTGGCAGATGGTGGTGCGCGATCTGCACACCAGCCGCGAGATCATCGCGCGCTTTGCGATTATCGCGCCAGACGCTCCTGCCCCCGAGCGTAGCGTGGCGCCTCCCAGCGGAGCTCCCGGCACCGTTTTCACTGTCACCATAGGCGGATTCACCCCGGGCGAGCAGGTAGGCTCGTGGCTGACCACACCCGATGGGCGCGCCGTTGATGCCACGCCCTACCTGATTGCCAATCGCAACGGCGTGGTCACCTGGCGCTGGGCCAGCCCTGCCAGCGCTCAGGCTGGTACCTGGCAGGCCGTCAGCCGCGGGCGCGACAGCGCCGTGGAAGTGGCCATCCCCTTCACGGTGACGGGCGCAAATCCGGCGCCAGCGGGCCCGCCAGCGCCTGTTGGCCAGGTGACCCCTCCCGCTGGCACGCCTGGCGCCACCTTCACCTTCGTGGTGACGGGCTTCAACAGCATCGAGGAAGTTGGCTACTGGCCGACCCGGCCCGACGGGACGGTTGATGACACTAAGCGCACCCCTGTGCGCGCCAACGGTGATGGCAGCGTGACCCTCACCTGGCAGGCGCCGGCGCGCGCGCCGTCGGGCGCCTGGACGATGACCTTCCGTGGCCTGGAAAGCCGCCGCGAGACCCGGGTTGCCTTCGTCATCGCTGCCGATCCGCCGCCCACCGCGACTGTCACCCCCCTCAGTGGGCCTCCCGGCACCACTTTCACCTTCCAGGCCCGCGGCTTTAACGCCATCGAGCGGATCGATACCTGGCTCGAACGTCCTGATGGCGCTATTGTCGTCGGACCCACCGAAGTCCGGGCCAACCCCGATGGTACAGTCACCTGGACCTGGACGGCTCCGGCCAGCAGTATTGGCGGCCAGTGGGTGATGGTGGCGCGGGGGAAGGATACTCGGAAGACCGAGCGGATCGGCTTCAGCATCACGAACGGCGCGCCCCCGGCGCCCCTGGCGCGGGTTATGCCAGAGGAGGGCAGTATCGGCACGACCTTTACCTTCAGCGCCTCGGGGTTCAAGGATGGCGAATTTGCCGGCTACTGGCTGAACCGGCCCGACGGCTCGATCGAGCGGTTCGACCGCGAATTGCGCGCCGATGCCAACGGGACCATCGTCTGGACCTACACAGTGCCGCAGGGAGCGCAGCGCGGTCTCTACGTCATGGCTATCCGCAGTTCGCAGAATGACAACGTGGATAACGATGTGAGTTACGCTATCCGCTTCGTCGTGCGCTGATGTGCGTATGGGGAAACCCGGTTTCCCCATACCACTGCCTGTGGGGAGGATTTGGGAGGGCGCAGCCCTCCCGGTTTCCCCATACCGCTGCCTGTGGGGAGGGTTGGGGAGGGCGCAGCGCTCCCGGTTTTGAACCGGGGAAAGCGGGTTTCCCCATACCGCTGCCTGTGGGGAGGGTTGGGGAGGGCGTAGCCCTCCCGGTTTTGAGCTGGGGAAAGCGGGTTTCCCCATACCGCTGCCTGTGGGGAGGGTTGGGGAGGGCGTAGCGCTCCCGGTTTTGAACTGGGGAAAGCGGGTTTCCCCATACTGCTGCCCGCCGGGGCGCCAGGCGACCGTAACACCGATTATACCAATTACCGTTGATGATGCCGCATTGCTTAAAGCGGTTTTAGGCGTTGTGCTGCCCAGTGTGGCAATCCACAATCCAAAATCTAAAATCCAAAATGGTATTAGGGGAAGGGGAAGCCGGGTCTCCCTGTGTCTCCGCCTCCGCGCGGGGGCAGCGATCTTCGCGGCGCGCTCAGCGATGGGGAACCCGGCTTTCTCGTGGTGAACACTCGCCCGAATCCCTACGCCGGCCCCGACACGCCAGCCTCACCGAAGGTGGCCATCTCATCGAGGATCTTGCAGGCCGCCTGACAGAGCGAAATAGCCAGCACGGCGCCGGTTCCTTCGCCCAGGCGCAACCCCAGGTCGAGCAGCGGTTCAAGGTCAAGCCGGCCGAAAACGGCCTGATGGCCCCGTTCCACCGAGCGATGCCCGGCGATCAGGTAGGGTTGCACGGATGGAGCCAGCGTACAGGCGATAAGAGCAGCCGCCCCGGAGATGAAACCATCAACCACCACGGGGACGCGCCGCGCTGCCGCGCCGATCATTACGCCCGCCATACCCCCGATCTCTAACCCTCCAACCTTCGAGAGCACATCCAGAGCGTCAGCGGGATCTGGCCGGTGCAACGCCAGCGCCGCTTCGATGACGGCCACCTTACGGGCCAGGCCCGCATCGTCCAGGCCGGTGCCGCGCCCGGTTACCTCGGCAACCGGCCGTCCGGTGATAGCGGCGACAATGGCGCTGGAGGGGGTTGTATTGCCAATGCCCATGTCGCCGGTAGCGACGACATCAACGCCTGCGGCGATCACAGCTTCGGCCACCTCGATACCGGTCTCCACAGCCTGCCGGGCCTGTTCACGGCTCATTGCCGGCTCGCGGCTGAAGTCGCGGGTACCCGGAGCGACCTTGCGCAGCAGGAGGTCGGGGTGGGGCGGCAGATCGACCGCCACGCCCATATCTACCACCACCACTCGCGCGCCGACATGGCGGGCCAGGACGTTGATCGCCGCGCCGCCGCGGAGAAAGTTCAGCACCATCTGCGGCGTCACCTCGGTGGGGTAGAGGCTCACGCCCTGGGAAGCCACGCCGTGGTCGCCAGCCATAACTACCACTGCTGGCTGAAGCAGGCGCGGGCGCGGGTTGCCGGTGATCCCGGCGATCTGTGTTGCCAGTGTCTCCAGACGGCCCAGGGAGCCCTGGGGCTTGGTTAGCACATCCTGGCGCGCGCGCGCTGCGGCCATGCTTTCACTGTTGAGGGGAGCGATCTGGGTGACGGTCTCTTCCAGGCGGCTCATGGGGGTGACCTCCTGTGGTTTCAGTGTAGCTACGCATACGAGAAGCGGGGAAACCTGGTTTCCCCGTGCCCCGGCAACTGGGGCAAACCATCTCTTGCCCCTACCGGTTCAGAATCCAGCGTCCTCGAGCGCTAGCGCGGCTGCGGGAGCCAGATGTCGATCCAGAGACGGCGCGAGGGTAAGCCTCGCGAGCCAGGCATCGATTGACCCCAACTCATCAGTGTCAGGGCCGGCCAGGTCAGATAGCGCCATTGGATCCGAGGGGGCGAGTATGAGGACGGGCAGGGGGCCTACTTCGTCCCTGAGGGCACGGGCAACCTCCGGGCCACTCATCGAGGGCAGGTCGGCATCGAGGATCGCAGCGCGCAACTCGCTGCGTTGTGCCCGCCCGGCGGCTACCGCCGCCGCGCCATCAAAGCAGACCAGGGCGGTCATGCCCCGGCGCGCAACGAGGCGCGTCAGCGCAACGCGCGTCGGGGCGCAGAGGGTCGCGATCAGCACCATCGGCTTCCATTCCAGTGTGCGAGCGACTGTCGAACGACGAGATCGTAGACCGGGCTTGCGCCGGGTCTGATGCGATTCCGTGCAGCTACGCCGCACTCCACGAGCGTGCGGACGCAGCCCTTCCCGAAGGGCCTGTTTTCCTTTCTGTGGTGCGCGGTGAAGCCAGATAGACGGCTGATGGGTTGCAAGGGTGATCGGGCCGCCTTGTGTCATTGTACCACCACCTTGTCGCGCGGCATGCAGTGCCGCCCCACGGTTATGCGCCGCCCAGGGTAGAGACGCCCGGCGGGCCTGGGGTAGAGACGGCCCGGCGGGCCGTCTCTACGCCACGGGGCGGTGGGCGGACTCTACCGATGGCATGTCGCACAGGCAAGATCGGGGATGGCCTCGTGCTTGTTATCAACCGCATGCATGCTGTGGCAACTCGGACAGCCGATGCGGTTCGGCGAGCCGCGGTGGCACTCGTTGCAGGTCGGGTTCAGCGGGTGGGGCATCCGCACCTGTTGCGGATGCTGGTTGTGGCAACTCACACAGCCGGCATAGCGGGCGAGATCGGGGTCATCAGGCGCGGAAGGCAACGGCTCTGAAGTCGGGGAGGCCGCCGCAGCAACTGGAGTAGGCGTTACTGCCCGGGTCGGCGTAGGGGCAGGCTGCGGCGTCGGCGAGGGTGGAACGGTGGGCGTCGCGCCTGCGGTTGCCGATGCCGTTGGCCCTGCCGTCGGACTGCTGGTTGCCTGTGCAGTGGCGCTCGGGGTGGCAGTGGCGCTCGGAGTAGCGGTGGCGGCAGTGGCGCTCGGGGTGGCAGTGGCGCTCGGAGTAGCGGTGGCGGCAGTGGCGCTTGGAGTAGCAGTGGCGCTCGGAGTAGCAGTGGCGGCAGTGGCGCTTGGAGTAGCAGTGGCGCTCGGAGTAGCGGTGGCGGCAGTGGCGCTCGGGGTGGCGGTGGCGGTGGTGGCGCCTGGCGAAGCCCGCGGCGTTGTGGCGGCAGCGCCCGATGGCGGCGGGGACAGCGCCGGGCCGCCGCCTGCCGCGCCACCGGCGCCAGACGTGCCAGCGGGTAGTTGCATCAGATAGGCGACCAGAGCGGCTACGTGGGCGTCGGTTAGCACCTGGTCGAAGTCTTTCCCCCCCATCGTGCCCCGCGCGATCCCCGGGCTGTAGCCGGGCACTACATACTCGTCGTGGAAACGGATCGAGCGTTCAATATACTCAGCGGCCGTCACACCGGGGATGCGTTCACCGGCGGTCCGCGCGATGCCGGCCAGATTCGGGCCAATCCCGGCGCGACTCGCAGGATCGACGCTGTGGCAACCGATGCACGCGACGAAGCCAGGCACAGCAAGCCGCCCGGTGAAGAGCCGCTCGCCTGTATCAGGGTCGCCCAGGGCCACTTCGGGCGAGGGTGACGCAGGGGGCGGGGGATCGAGCAGGGCAGCAGTGGAGGGACTGGCGCTACAGCCGGGAAGCGCTCCGGCAACGAGGATGGCGAACACGAGCAAACAACCGGCGCGCCATGACCGCAAGGTACACATCTCCGCTCCTCTCAGAGGTGTCCGGGGTTGCGAGCCTGAGGTGAGTATAGCCGGGCTGATCCGGGCCGTCGGTAAACAACCCTTCGCTTGCCGTTAGGTCTCGACTACTGGAAGGCGGAGTGCTGCTGTGAACACCGGGGAAACCCGGTTTCTCCGGCGCGGTGGCCTGTCGAACCGCGCCCCTCCCTGCGGGTTTAAGGGCGGACAGACCATTTCAGATTGCAGATTTCGGATTGCAGATTGCCGCAATGGCGTTGCAATGCGCGCTGGTGAGCGTGCGAATGCGGCCTGTTCAATTCCAAATTGGTATTATACCAATTACCGTTGATGATGCCCGCGCCCGCTGACAGAGGGAGGATTAGCCTGTGACCAGGCGCCTGAAGGTACTATCGCTTTCCAGTACGTATAGGGGAAGCACTTTTGTTTGAGAGAATACTATCTTTGATAGCGATTGGAAGTCATCCGGCAGCGTGTTATGCACGTTGACAACTGTATCCGGCAGCGTCCTGCGCCACGCTCCGGCGCCATAACCGTAGCGGACGACGAGCGCACCCGTAACCGGGCCGCCAGGGCGGGCAACGCCTCGTCGGTAGGACCACGCGACCGTCTGGGAGATGACGCTTTGTCGGCACGACCACACGACAATCAGGGAGATTACCTATGCGCTGGCAATCAACCTCCTTCATCGCCGCACTGCTCGTGTTGGCAACACTCCTGGCAAGCGGGACGCCCGCCGGAGCATCACAGCGAGCAGCGCCCCTCGCCGCGGAAGCATCCTCGTTTGACACCACGCTGGCCGCCCGGGCGACCATCCAGCAGCAGGCCAACCTGCCGCAGGTCAGCGCGGGCGGATATCGCACCTGCGTCATCAATCGCGCCGGACAGCTCTACTGCTGGGGACGCAATTCTAGTATCCCGGCTGACCTGGGGCCGGTCGTGCAGGTCAGCGCCGGTGGCTACCACACCTGCGCCATCACCACCGCCAACACCCTCCACTGCTGGGGGGACAACACCCATGGCCAGGCCAGCGTGCCCGCTGACCTGGGGCCGGTGGTGCAGGTCAGCGCCGGGTTCCTCCACACCTGCGCCATCACCACGGCCAACACCCTCCGCTGCTGGGGGCGCAACGACTATGGTCAGGCCAGCGTGCCCGCCGACCTGGGGCCGGTCGTGCAGGTCAGCGCCGGTGGAGGCCATACCTGCGCTATCACTCCCGCCAACACCCTCCGCTGCTGGGGCAGTAATTGGGCTGGGCAGGCGACGGCACCCGCTGACCTGGGGCCGGTCGTACAGGTCAGCGTCGGTAACAACCACACCTGCGCCATCACCCCCTCTAATACCCTCCGCTGCTGGGGCGGTACCTGGGATGGACAGGCGACGGCGCCCGCTGACCTCGGGCTGGTCAGCCAGGTCAGTGCCGGGTTCTTCCACACCTGCGCCATCACCACTGCTAACACCCTCCGCTGCTGGACATACGGTGACTATGGTCAGGCAAACGTGCCCGCTGATCTGGGGCCGGTGGTGCAGGTCAGCGCCGGGTTCCTCCACACCTGCGCCATCACCACGGCCAACACCCTCCGCTGCTGGGGATACAGCAACCTTGGAGAAGCGACGGTACCCACCGATCCAGGACCGGTCAGCCAGGTCAGCGCCGAGGGCGACCACACTTGCGCCATCACTACGGCCAACACCCTCCGCTGCTGGGGGCGCAACGACTATGGTCAGGCAACCGCGCCCACCGACCTGGGGCCGGTCGTGCAGGTCAGCGCCGGGGGCGCTCACACCTGCGCTATCACCACGGCTAACATCCTCCGCTGCTGGGGGCGCAACGACTATGGTCAGGCAAGCGTGCCCGCCGACCTGGGGCCGGTCGTGCAGGTCAGCGCCGGGGGCGCTCACACCTGCGCTATCACTCCCGCCAACATCCTCCGCTGCTGGGGCTTAAATGGGAATGGTCAGGCAAGCGTGCCCGCTGACCTGGGGCCGGTCGTGCAGGTCAGCGCCGGGGGCTTCCATACCTGCGCCATTACCACGGCCAACACCCTCCGCTGCTGGGGGCGCAACGACTATGGTCAGGCAAACGTGCCCGCCGACCTGGGACCGGTCGTGCAGGTCAGCGCTGGTTACTACCACACCTGCGCCATCACCACTGCTAACACCCTCCGCTGCTGGGGCTTAAATGGGAATGGTCAGGCAAGCGTGCCCGCCGACCTGGGGCCGGTCGTGCAGGTCAGCGTCGGTGGCGACCACACCTGCGCCATTACCACGGCCAACACCCTCCGCTGCTGGGGAGGCAACTTCCGGGGTCAGGCGAGCGCGCCCGCTGACCTCGGGCCGGTCAACCAGGTCAGCGCCGGTTGGGAGCACACCTGCGCCATCACCACTGCTGACGCCCTTCGCTGCTGGGGGAGCGACTTGTATGGTCAGACAACCGTGCCGCGCGATCCGCTGGGCATGCCTCCGCCGGAGGTGCAATCCATCACCCGCGCGGGCGCCAATCCCACCAGCGCCGCCAGCGTGGCGTTTACCGTCACCTTCTCCGAAGCCGTCACCGGTGTTGATGCGGCGGATTTTGCTCTCACCACCAGCGGCAGTCTCAGCGGCGTGAGCGTGAGCGCCGTCAGCGGCGGGCCGACGGTCTACGCTGTGACCGTGAATACCGGCAGCGGCAACGGCGCGTTGCGGCTCGATGTGCGCGCCGAGGGTACGGGGATCGTGGATGCGGCGGGCAACCCGCTTGCCAGCGGGTTCACCGGCGGCGAGGCGTACACCGTCGAGCGAACGCTGCCCAGCCCCACGCCGCCCCCTACCCCGGACGACCTCCGCATCATCGAGCTGCTGCCCCCCGACGGCCCCGCAGGTACGGCCAACACCGTCTCCGTCTTCGGCGCTGGCTTCACTCCTGCCATCCAGGCCTTCCTCGGCGACCTTCCGATCCCGGTCGTCTACCAGAGCGACCGCCTGCTCCAGCTCAGCGTGCCCGAGACGCTGCCCGTCGGCGCCCACACCCTCACTCTCCGCCGGCCCGACGGACGCAGCATCACCCACGCCGACGCCTACACCGTCATCGGTAGCACGGTGAACGATGATCTGTTCGCCTACTCGCTCGACTTGTTCACTGTCCCCAGCGCCCTCAGCGGCGACACGCCGTTCCGCCCCGGCCTGCTGGTCACCCGTCGCGGCGGCAGAAGCACCCTGACCGAGGTCGAGGTGGCCTTCTATCGCCTCGAGGCTGGCGGCGCGCGCACCCTGCTGGGGACCACCACCATCCCCCTGCTTGGCCCGCGCAGCCAGCAGGTGGCGCTGGCGCCGGAAGTCGGGCCGCTGCCCCCCGGCGAGCATACCCTGGAAGCAGTGATTGACCCTCAGAACCGCATCGCCGAGGACACCGAGAGCAACAACGCCCTCTCCCGCACCCTGACCGTCCTACCGGCATCGCCAGGCCGCGACCAGCTCGCCCCACGGGTGACCAGCTTCATCATCAACGGCGGGGCATCCCTCACGCCTGACCGCGCGGTGTCCCTGGACATCACGGCCAGCGACCCGACCACGCCCCCGCCGAGCAGCGGCGTCGCCAGCGTGCGTGTGCTGGAGTTCCGCTACAACCCCGCCGTGGGGCGCTGGCTGCCGGCGCAGGATTCGGGCTGGCAGCCGTATACCGGCAGCCCGACGACGCTGGCGTGGACCCTGACGAGCGAGCCGGGGCTGCGCTACCTGCTGGCCTGGGCGGCAGACCGCGCAGGCAACATATCGGTGGCGCCCTTCCAGCGGCTGCTGAATTATGCGCCGCCGACGGTGGACATCCGGCGCGACCAGGCCCACACCTACCGCTACACGCTGCAGGCCGGGCAGGTCTTGCGCGCCCGGCTAGAGTCGGTGAGCGGTGACGCTGACCTGTACGTCTGGCCGCCGGAGGAGGGCGCCCCGCCAGCGGTGAGCAACCTGAGCGGCGCGGCGGTGGACGTGGTGGAGCTGCTGGCGACGCACGACGGCGTGTACCAGGTGGAGGTGTATGGCTACACCGACGCGACCTACCGGCTAACGGCGGAAATTGGTCCCTCTGGAGCGGCGCTGGCGCACCAGCAGGCGGGCGGGATTGACCCGACCAAGCCGCTGCGCAGCGCGCCGGCCACGCCGCAGCGCAGCACCCCGGCGGAGACCGTCGGCCTGTCGCTTCCGCCAGCGCAGCCCTCAGCCGGCGGCGGGAGGGTGTACCTCCCGCTGGTGCTCCGCCGCTAGCCCGCCAGACGGCGGCGCCGCGCTCCGCTGTGACCAGTTGCCGGCTGGACAGAAGCGGGGCGCGGCGCATCGCAACGCCCGCGCCATCCCCCCTTTCCCCGACGCCTCTCCCGCGCACGTTTAAGGGCCGACAGAACATCCGAGCCAACGTGGCTTGTACCGCATTGGAAGGCCCTGTGCACGGCTCTGGTCTCCCCGCTTCGACAGGCTCAGCGCAGACTCTCCAGCGAAGCTGGAGAAGGGGAGGGGGGTGAGCACCAACCAGCGCATCCCCACGCCATACCGCCCGTCGGCGCTCATACATTCTGTCCGCCCCTGAACTCGCGCGTGGGGGAGGAGACCCTGAGCGTTCGCCGGGGCTTCCCCATACGGCAGAAACTGCGCTGGCTCAGACGTGCTGTCCGCCCCTGAATCTTCGCCCGGAGGGAGGCAGCGCGACCTCCTGGCATCGTGGCCTTGCACGGCGCAGCCGCATGAATGGTATGCGCGGAACCCGTCAGGCGGCCTGGGCGGCCAGTGGGCGGGTGTACAGCGCCTCGACCTTCTGGCTGTAGTTCCAGGCGGCCAGGGCAAAGAGCATCTGCGCAACTGTCTGAGTGATCTGTTCGAACCAGATCATTCCGATCGACACTTCTTTCATATTCGCCAGTTGCGACATGACCAGCACGACCACTAAGTTGACCAGAAACAGCGCCCCGGTGAACCGCATGTTGCGACCCCAGGCAGCCAGGGCCAGCATGACCAGCATGCCTACATTCCCGACGGTGGCAAGCAGGATCAGCGGCACCTTCCATGGCCCGCCGGCCACGGCCAGGGCGAGCACGCCAGCGCCAAACACCACAATGACCACCGCGGGCACGAGCCAGGGTCGGTTGAGGGGCGGCTGGTCGCGAAACACCCGGCGCACCTGGTAGAGCGACCAGGCCACCAGGGTGAAACCGGGCGCGATCAGCGGAAAGAGCCCCTGATGAAACAGCGCCACATCTGGCCCGCCGGCGGCGCTGATCAGCTTGCCGCTGGCCTTTAGCGCGCCACCCAGTACAATCAGTACCGTACCGACGAGCGCCATGCGTCCCAGGCTTCGATTGAGTAGAAAGACCATGCGGGTGAGGATGGCCAGACCGAGGGCCGAGAAGATGACCGTCATGTAGTCTTGCAGCGCGAGGGGAACAGTGACGCCTTCCATAGCCGTCTTCACTCCTTTCCTTCAAGCGGCGACTTTGCGCGGAACCCCCTTGTGTCCTGAGGTGAACATATGGGGAAACCGGGTTTCCCCACCTGTGGTGAGCCTGTCGAACCGCACCCCTGCCTGTGGGGCGGCAAGCCCTCCCCACCGGGAGGGTTTGGGAGGGCGC
Source organism: uncultured Chloroflexota bacterium (assembly GCA_937120965.1). Lineage (GTDB taxonomy): Bacteria > Chloroflexota > Chloroflexia > Chloroflexales > Chloroflexaceae > JACAEO01. Next base: position 1,876 of record CAKZKA010000293.1, on the reverse strand, counting down.
AGCCCTCCCAAGAACAAATATTTTCATTCTAGCGTTGTGCGCCTCGTGCATGGGGCCTGACGTGAACACGGGGAAACCGGGTTTCCCTCCGCTCCTGTTCACGGGGAATGCCAGCCGCTCCCAACAGCGGTTGGGACATGGGGAAACCCGGTTTCCCCAACCCCCTCCCTGAGGGGAGGGTTTGGGAGGGCGTAGCCCTCCCAAGAACAAATATTTTCATTCTAGCGTTGTGCGCCTCGTGCATGGGGCCTGACGTAAACACGGGGAACCCGGGGCTCCCTCTGCTCCTGTTCACGGGGAATGCCAGCCGCTCCCAACAGCGGTTGGGAAATGGGGAAACCCGGTTTCCCCACCTGTGGTGAGCCTGTCGAACCGCACCCCTGCCTGAGAGGCGCCAGGCGCCCCCACCAGTGGTTGGGGGACGGGGAAAGCGAGTTTCCCCACGCCCTTGCCTGAGGGGACGGACCTATTGTATAAATGACAAAAGGGATTTGCAATAAGAAAAGCATCTCGTCCACGCCGCCTGTGCGTGGACGTTTCTTCACTGCCGGGGAGGAAAGGAGGAGGAAGCGCCGCGCGCCTACAGCGCTACCGGCGCAAAGGGAGTCATGCATGGCACGCCCGGAGCCACGTGCATGACCTGCGCGCGCAGATCCATGACCAGGGCGCAGATGCTCTCGGCCCGGTCCAGGCGGGGCACACGCGGGTCGGGATGCCGGCAGATGCAGCGCGGCGCGCCTTCGTGATCGGTGAGGATGGTCTGGAACGCCGCAACGTCGAGCCAGCCAGCGCCGTGGCGCAACAGTTCCCAGGCGCGCCCGAGGCGCTCGCGTGTGGTTGAGGTAGGCTCCAGTGGGCACTCACCCGCCGCTGCCCACGGGTCAACACAGTGGTTGGCATGGGCCAGGAGGCCTGCCTCGGCGTGAACTTCGGCCACACCGCCCGGCGTGATCTCCAGGCTCACCAGGTCGCCGCGGGAGCTTGCCAGGGTAATGCACGATGAAGCGCCCGCTGGGGCCAGATCGGCGCACGCCCGCGCCGTCGCATAGTGGTGACCTTGCAGCATCTTGCGCAGCAGCACATGCACCGGCATTCCTACCGCGCGGCCGTCGTTGCGCGAGCGCAGCAGGTTGAGCGCGACCGCCACGCCAGCCCCGTTCAGGCCGCACTTGGCGAGCATCCCCGCTTCGGTCAGGGTCAGGATCTCGGGTTCGCCGGGGGCGCGCACCCGCAACAGCAGGCACGCGGCCCGCTGGTCGCCCTGCCAGTCCCAGGTCTGCGCCAGGAGGGTGCTACCCTCCGGCGTTGCGGCGCCCGTTGCTGCCACGGTGGTACACTCGCCGTCGTCCGCGACGCCGACCGGCGGTGGTTCCGCTTCTCCCGGCTCAGGGGGATGCTCAGGTACGCCGGCCAGACGATTACGAGCGCGCGCTGCGGGGCCATCGGGGTGATAGCTGCCGGGGGAAATGCCGGCTAGCAACTCGGTGCGAGCGTTGAGCGCAATGATTTCGCCCAGGGTGTAGCCGGCGCCATCGGCGATGCCGCGCATCTCCTCCAGGAGATCGGGGGCCACGTCGGCGAGCAGGGGCACGAAGCGTAGCGCCTCGGCCTGACTGACCGCCCAGTCCATACCCCGGCGCGCGGCGAAGAGTCGGGCGTAGCTGGCGATGCTGTGGCGGATCAGGGGCGCAGCCGCCGCTCCGTAGGCCCGCCCGCGCTCGTAGGCCGCTCCGCTGATGGTCAACTGTGGAAACATGCTATCCCTTTAGCCGTCTACGCGGCTGCGCGGCACAACACCGGAATGAACATATTTGTTCCTGGGAGGGCTGCGCCCTCCCAAACCCTCCCCGCTGGCGGGTTGTTTCCTGGGAGGGCT
>CAKZKA010000292.1 GCA_937120965.1 uncultured Chloroflexota bacterium | reverse complement strand
CAACTGTGGGAGGGCTACCCCCTCCCTGGCCCTCCCCCGCTGGGGGAGGGAACCGGGCTCCTCCCCTCAGGGAGGGGCGCGGGGAAACCCGGTTTCCCCACCTATTTTTTTTCAAGTTAGAATGAAAATATTATTGTTCTTGGGAGGGCTGCGCCCTCCCAAACCCTCCCGGTGGGGAGGGCTTGCCGCCCCCACAGGCAGGGGGAATGGGGAAACCCGGTTTCCCCATATGTTCACCTCAGGGTTACGAATGATCGCCCGGGCGGCTGCCAGCGATGAATGATGGAGCAATCAGTGAATCTCGTGATCAATGGCCAGACCTACCAGGTTGCCAAGGACCCGCCCCGTGTACTGCTCTGGGTGCTGCGTGACGAATTGGGACTCACCGGCACGAAGTTTGGCTGTGGCGCCGGCTACTGCGGCGCCTGCACGGTCCATCTCGACGGCGTGGCCGTGCGCAGTTGCCAGGTACCTGTTAGCCGGGTAGCCGGCAGGGCGGTCACTACCATCGAGGGGCTTGCCCGCGGGGAGGAACTGCACCCGGTGCAACGGGCCTTCCTTGAAGCCCAGACGCCCCAGTGCGGCTGGTGTATGAGCGGTCAGATGATGACAGCCACGGCGCTAATCGCGGCCAATCCCCGGCCTTCGGAGGAGGAGATCATCGCGGCTATGGACGGCAACTACTGTCGCTGCGGCGCCTACGCGCGCATCCGTCGGGCCGTGGCCCGCGCCGCCGCTCTGGCTCGCGCCGCCACGGAGGCCGTATGAGCCAGCCTCCCGCCCGACGCTGGCGCGTCTCGCGCCGCGGCTTCTTGATCGGCGCCGGGGTCGTCGGCGGCGGTCTGGCCCTCGGCGCCACGCTCGGCCTGCCCTGGCTGCGCCTCGCCCTCGCCGATGTCGTTGATGGCGCCGCGCCGCCCACGATCGTCACCACCGATCCGGCCTTCTGGTTCGAGATCGCCGCCGATGGCCGGGTGCGCCTCGCTATGCCCAAGGTCGAGATGGGTCAGGGCATTCACACGGCCCTCGCCCAGATCGCCGCCGAGGAGCTGGAACTGGCCTGGGAGCAGATCGAGGTTGTCCCGAGCAGCTCAGCGGGTCCGGTGGCCGACAACTTCGGCACCAATGCCAGTAATTCGGTGGCCTCGCTCTTTGCCCCGTTGCGCGAGACCGCCGCGACGATGCGCGAGTTGCTGCGCGCCGAGGCCGCCGACCGCCTCGGGGTTGCGCCGGCTGCGCTTCGTGTTGCCAACGGCGCGTTCTTCGTCGCCGACGACCCGGAGCGCCGGCTGAGCTACGGCGAACTGGCGGCAGACGCCGCCAGGCGCGAGGTGCCCGCCGAGCCGCCTGTCCTCAAACCGAGCACAGCCTGGACGCTGATCGGCGCCAGTGTGCCCCGGGTGGACCTGCCCGCCAAGATACGCGGCGCGGCCACCTACGGCTACGATGCCCGGGCCGAGGGCATGCTCTACGGCGCGGTTGCTCGCCCGCCCAGCCTCGGCGCGACCCTGCGCCGGGCCGCCCCCGGCGAGGCAGCCCGGCGCCCGGGAGTGGTTGCCGTGGTCGCCGAGCGCGACTTCGCCGGCGTCGCCGCCGAGTCGCGCAGTGCTGCCGCAGCCGCCGTGCGCGCAATGGACCTGGAGTGGACCGAGGGGCCGCCGCTCCAGCAGGAGCAGATTGACGCCCGGGTACGCGCCGTCCCCGGGCGTGGCGTGGTCATTCAGCGCGCCGGCAATGCCGCGGCGGCGCTGCGTGGCCCCGGGGTGATCACGGCGGAGTACCGCACCCCCATGGCCGCCCACGCCCACCTGGAACCCCAGGCCGCGCTGGTGGACGTGCGCCCCGACCGGGTGCTGGCCCGGGTGAGCACCCAGTACCCCCTCGGGACGGCCCAGGCCATCGCCCGCGCCCTGGGCCGCGACGCGCGCACGGTCGAGGTCGTGCCCACCTATCTGGGGGGCGGCTTCGGGCGGCGCATGGTCAGCGAGGTGGCGGTGGAGGCGGCGCGGCTCTCGGCAGCCGCCGGGCGGCCCGTGCACGTCGGCTGGAGCCGGGCCGAGGAGTTCCACCACGGCTTTGTGCGCCCGCCCACCCATCACGTGCTGCGGGCGGCCCTGGGGCCAGACGGGCGCATCGTGGCGCTTGAACACTCCCAGGCCAGCGGCGGTGTGATCTTCCCGTTCATCCCTGCGCCCCTGCGCGCCCTCTTCGGAGCCGACTTCGGGGCCTGGCGCGGCGCCTGCATCAGCTACGCCGTGCCGCATATCAGCGTAAGCGCCGAGCACGTCCCCCTGCCCATCGCCACCGGCGCCTGGCGCGGCCTTGGCCTGCTCGCCAACATCTTCGCCATCGAAAGCTTCATTGACGAACTGGCCCACATCGCCGGCGCCGACCCGCTCGCCTTCCGCATCGCCCACACCGGCGACGATGAGCACGGGCGGCGCCTGCGCGCCGTGCTCACCACAGTCGCCGAGCGCGCAGGTTGGGGCACACCCGCGCCCGCCGGCCGCGCCCGCGGTGTAGCCTGCTCCATTGACGCCGGCACCGTCGTGGCCCACATCGCCGAGGTCTCGCGCAAGCCCGAAGGCGGCGTGCGCGTGCACACGGTCTGGGCCGTGGTTGACCCCGGGCTGCCGATCAATCCCGACGGGGTGGCGGCCCAGACCGAGGGCAACATCTGCATGGGGCTGAGTTCGGTGCTCTTCGAGCGGCTGAGCGTGCGCAACGGGCGGATCGCCGCCGACAACTTCGGCGCCTACCCCCTGCTGACCATGCGCGACGCCCCGGCGATCGAGGTAACCGTGCTGCGCAGCGGCGACGTGCCCTACGGCGCTGGCGAACCACCGATGGGACCGATCGGCGCGGCCGTAGCGAACGCCGTGTTCGCCCTCACCGGCCAGCGTCTGCGCGAACTGCCGCTCACAGAGGTGTAGCGCCGCGAAGGCGTCGACGACGGACGGGTCTGAAAACGCCCGGCCCTCCCCCGTCTGCTGTGGAAGGGTCGCCAATCCTCAACCCTCCCCGCAGGCAGGGGGTTGGGGAAACCTGGTTTCCCCATGGCCCAACCGCTGGTGGGAGCGCCTGGCGCCCCTCCAGGCAGGGGCCTGGGGAAACCAGGTTTCCCCGTATGTTCACCTCAGGCCCCATGCGCGGGCACACAACACCGCGATGAACATGGGGTATCTCTGGGAGGACCGCCCCCTCCCTGGCCCTCCCCCGCTGGGGGAGGGAACCGGGCGCCTCCCCCCAGGCAGGGGGTTGGGGAACCCCGGGTTCCCCATGTCCCAACCGCTGTTGGGGGGGCCTGCGCCCCTCCAGGCAGGGGCCTGGGGAAACCCGGTTTCTCCGTATGTTCACATCAGGCCCCATGCGCGGGCGCACAACACCGCGCTGAACATGGGGTATCTCTGGGAGGACCGCCCCCTCCCTGGCCCTCCCCCGCTGGGGGAGGGAACCGGGCGCCTCCCCTCAGGGAGGGGGTTGGGGAAACCCGGTTTCCCCATGTCCCAACCGCGGTTGGGGGCGCCTGGCGCCCCTCCAGGCAGGGGGGCGGTTCGACAAGCTCACCACAGGCGGGGAAACCCGGTTTCCCCGTATGTTCACCTCAGCCGTCCATGCGGCCGCGCCGCACAACGCAAGAATGAAACTATTAATAGTTCCTGGGAGGGCTGCGCACCGCCAAACCCTCCCCCTGGAGGCTGGTTCCCGGGAGGGCTGCGCCCTTCAAATTAGCGCGCATCCCTGGAAGGCCGCCTTGAGCATTCGTTTATTCGTTTCCCATTCGCTGGCCCATTTCGTTTCCCATTCGCTGGCCCATTTCCCCCCACGTCCCAGGAAGCCCATCCCGGAGCAGGTGAAACCCTTTGAAGGGCTGCGCCCTCTCAAACCACGAAATCCATCGGCAGGCGTTTTTTAAAAACCTTTTCGCCAATCCAGGTCCCGTGACAATTCCTCGTTCAAACCGTCTGATTCCTGAAGCGCCTGACCCCATCGATCAATAAAAATAACGTCTTTAACAGGCAGACGAGATTGCCAACCAACTGTTTCAAGTTCAGGGTTGCGGAAAAAGAAATTCACAAAACCAACGCACAGGTAGGCGACAGGCGTGACATTTGATGGAATGCCCAGGATTTCCTTCAGGCGTTCCTCATGGAGAATGCTCACCCAGCCAACACCAAGACCTTCAGCACGTGCCGCTAACCACAGATTTTGAACCGCACAGACGCAACTATACAGATCCATAATGCTCATGTGTGTTCGACCGATCACTACCGGACCCGCGCGCTGGTGATCGCACGTCACACAAATATTTACTGGAGCTTCACGAATGCCCTCTAGCTTGAGCCTTTGATACATAGACCGACGAACCGGATCAAACATCTCGGCCGCTTCGTTGTTAGCTTGCACAAAGTCATCGTAAACCAACTGTTTTGTGGCGAGGTCTTTGATTACAATAAAATTCCATGGTTGCATGAACCCAACCGAAGGCGCGTGATGTGCGGCTGTGAGAATTTTACTCAGCACATCGTCAGGAATGTCATCTGGCATGAACTGTCCACGCACATCCCTGCGGCCAAAAATCGCTTTGTACAGGCCCCGTTTCTCCTCAGCAGAAAAGGACCCGCCGGCCTGAGTCTCTGGATCTTTCCTGTTCATTGGCATGTAGACTATCCGGCTAATCGCCTTCGGATATCTCAGGTTTTACGGGAAGCTAATAGATTATACCATTCTTCGCAATTTCCGCGTCTGCGACTCCAGCCGGGAGAGATAGGAATGGAGACACCGCAGAGTTCAGATCGTCCCCACGGCTCTACAGCTCCACACAGGATTTTGTGGAACGGAATGTTTTTCCACGACCCTCATTCCACTGCCCGTCCACTCCATACGGATAAACAACGAGAAACCCTTCACGATCAGCGATGGAATTCATCCCTGTACGCCTTGCCATCTCGTGTGCATCGGCGCCGCCTCCACCGTGCAACACGAAGACGACAGGCTTTGCCTCCGTCGCCTGGCGGTTTCGGGGGTGATAGACGAAATACGTTCGCTCTCTGCCTTGCAGCAACAACGTATGCTGTTCAAACGAGCCATTAGCCTGTCCCGAGGCCAGAGCCACAATAAACAGGCCTGCAAGAAGCAGGCCTGCAAGAGCAAGACTCATCACGAGCTTTGCGATTGGTCGCATATGTATCTCCTTCAACCGTCTGCCTGCCGCCCAGCATCAGCAGCGGGCGGTCGCCCGTTTTGCCGCTACCGGGCGCCGCTGCCATAGTTGTCGTGCCGATATCGCGGCCAGGCCGCTGTGCCGTACCCATTTAACCCGCTATTGCGGATCGCCGTGAGCCATCTCCAGCAATAATAACTTCGCCAGCCACTGCATCTTCGTCGTTTTGCCCTACGCCGGTGTTGTGACAGCCGGTGTCGCCAGGGTCAAACCATGCCACAATGTTCAACTGTGCGTCGAGCTTGACCACAGAGCAACCATATCGGTCAAATCACCACAACCGCCTCGCCACTGATGTGCGAGGCCGGGCTGGCCAGGCGCAGCACCACTGCGGCCACCTCGTCGGGAGTGATGGCACGGGCCTGGTTGCCCGCCGCCAGCAGCGCGGCGCGGGCCTCGTCCACCGAGCGGCCAGTCTTCACCACCAGGTTGGCGATGGCCTCCTCCAGCATAGCGGTGGCCGTCCAGCCCGGGCAAACGGCATTGACGGTGATCCCGTAGCGGGCCAGCTCACCCGCCAGTGAGCGGGTCAGGCCGATCAGGGCGTGCTTGGAGGCGCTGTAGGCTGCCGAGTAGGGCATGCCCTGGAGTCCGCCGATCGAGGCGATGGTGATGATGCGGCCCCAACCGGCGGCGATCATGTCCGGCGCCGCGGCTTTGCAGCAGTAGAACGGCCCGCTGACGTTGATGCGCATGATCTGCTCCCAGAGCGCGTCTGGTGTTTCGATGAGTTTCATGCTGGCGGTAATGCCCGCGTTGGCCACGAGGATGCTGACCGGACCAAAGGCGGCGCGTGTCGCCGCAAAGGCCGCCCGCACCGCCTCCGGGTCGCCACTGTCGCCGGGGAGGGACAGGGCCTGACCGCCCGCGGCGCCGATTGCTGCCACGGTCTCCTCCAGGCTGCCGGCGCTGCGCCCCGTAACCGCAACCGCCGCCCCGGCCCCGGCTAGAGCCAGAGCCACCGCCCGGCCGATCCCCCGCCCGCCGCCGGTGACCAGCGCCACCCTGCCCCTCAGATCGTCCATACAGCCTCCTGCTGGTGTGCCGGCTGACCCGGCGCTGCTGGTGAACATACGGGAAAACCGGGTTTCCCCACCTGTGGTGAGCTTGTCGAACCGCGCCCCTGCCTGTAGGGGCGCCAGCCGCTCCCAACCGCGGTTGGGCTATGGGGAAACCGGGGTTCCCCACCTGCGGTGAGCCTGTCGAACCGCACCCCTGCCTGTAGGGGCGCCAGCCGCCCCCAAGGGCGGTTGGGACATGGGGAAACCGGGTTTCTCCAACCCCCTCCCTGCGGGGAGGAGCCCGGTTCCCTCCCCCAGCGGGGGAGGGTCAGGGAGGGGGTTAGCCCTCCCACGGTTGCATGCTGGCGTTGTGCGCCCCGCGCATGGGGCCTGATGTGAACATACGGGGAAACCGGGTTTCTCCACCTGCGGTGAGCCTGTCGAACCGCACCCCCGCCTGTGGGGACGCCAGCCGCTCCCAACCGCGGTTGGGACATGGGGAAACCGGGTTTCCCCATTCCCCTCCCTGGGGGGGGGGAGGGTTTGGGCGTAGAGGCGCGGCGGCGGCGCGCCTCCGCGCCCTCCCAAGAAAAACCCATGTTCATCTCGTCGTTGTGCGGCGCAGCCATATGGATAGCTAAACGATAACATAGCGTAATTCAACCATGCCGGCGCCGATCTGGCGAACGGAGACCAGGCGCAACACCGGATGCAACAGCCTGCGAGGGAAAAGCGGCTTGCCTTTACCGAGGGTAGCTGAGCCGATCTGAATAATCAACTCGTCCAGCAGACCGGCATCGTAGAACTGGCCAGCGAGATCACCGCCTCCAACAATCCAGATGTTCTTACTGCCGGCAGCAGCCCGCATCTCAGTATGGACGGGGCGCACATCCCCATTGACAAATCGGATGTTCGCCCCTTCGACTGCTGGAAGCTCGCGACTGGAAAACACCCAGGCCGGTTGCGTGTATGGCCAGACAGGGCCAGCCTCAGGGGAGTCCTTTGCTGCATTGCGTAGTATCCACTCGTAGGTTGTCGATCCCATAGCTAATGCGCCCACGTCCGCGATGAACTCCGGGTAGCCAGAGCTATTCGGGTCGCCCAGAGGAAAAAGCCAGTCCAGCGAATCATCTTCTGTTGCGATGAAGCCGTCGAGGCTCGTAGCGGTGTAGTACTGCGTTTTCATAGTTCGACCTGCTCGCCCATCGCACGGCCCGACGCTCTGCCCTTCAACCGCGCGCGGAGCGGCATCGGGCGCAAGCACGGGGTGAACCACGTGTCGTTCTATCAAAGATAGGTACATCCCCTGGAGCACGGTCTATGTCCGAGCCGTCCATCAGAGGACCACCCAGCGCATCCCAACGCCATAACGCCCGTCGGCGCCCATAGGTTCTGTCCGCCCCTGAACGCGCAGGAGAGCAGGTCGAGGCAGCGCCCTGGCCGTGACACAGGCCGGGGCAGCCACGCCTCCAGCGCATGGTACAATGGGAGAGGTTGTCTTTAGCTTACCACATCATGGTGCGTATGCCTGTCGGGTACCAGGAGTTGACCCAACTTGCCTGTCCTGCCTGCAACACCGCTTTTGAGGCGCTCGTCTGGCTGATCCTCGATGCCCAGGAGTCGCCCGAGGAGGTTGCAGCCCTGTGCCGGGGCGAGTTGAACATGGTATCCTGCCCGAGTTGTAGCTACCGCGGCCCTGCCGGCGCGCCGTTGCTCTTCCACGATGCCCTGCGTCGCCGGGTGATCTTCGCGCCCGCCCCCGGCAGCGCCGAGCATGCCTGGCGTGACCAGGCTCGTGACCTGCACGCGCTCCTGGTAGGCTCGCTCGCCGAGGACCAGCGCCGCCCCTACCTCGGTGAGGTGGATATTGTCCAGGATCTGGCCGGTATCGCCCATCTCTTGCAGCGCATGGAACGCCGCCGGGCCGGGGACGCCGCGCCGCGCTCAAACGCCAGGAGCGCCGGGGAAGCGGTGACCGGGCACAACGCGCAGCCGCCATCCGGCGCCGGTAGCGCCCCCGACGAGCCGCCCCCGCTGCTGGTCGCCGTTGAGGCTCTGCTGGCCGCAGATACCCCCGAGGATCTGAAGGCTGTCCTGGCGCGCCATCCCATCCTGCTCGACCCGAGCAGCGACACGGCTCTCGCCCAGCTCATTGACGTGGCCCTCGAACAGCGTGAGTTCGCCATCGCCGATAGCCTGCGTAACGCGCGCGCCTTGCTGGCCCGCCTGATGGCGACCTCGGAGCGCCCCGCCGAGCCGCCCGCGCCAGCAACGCCGCTCGAGGACCTGCCCGATGCCGCGGTGCACGCTCTGCTGCGGGCACACACCGAGACTGAGCTGGAGGCCGTCTGCGCCCGGTACCCTGCCCTGCTGCGCCCGGAGGCCGATGGTTTGCTGGCTCAGCAGGTGGACCGGGCGCTCGATGAGGGCAACGAACATCTGGCCCATGCCCTGGAGGAGCGCCGCGAGGCCCTCGCCCGGCGCCGCCCCGCCGCGCCTCCGCGCGCCAGCGACCCGGACGCCGCCAGCCTCGATGAGGCCATTGAGGCGCTGCTCGTCGCCGATGGTGAAGAGGCGCTGCTCGAGGTGCTCGAGCGCTACCCCGCGCTGCTCGAAGATCCCGCCGCCGACGCCCTCTGGCAGTTCGCCGCCGAAGCGCGCGCCAGCGGCGATGAGGAACTGGCCCGCTACGCCATTGCCTGCCGCGAACTGCTGCGTCGCGTCCGCGCCGATTTGCAGGAGTAGGCGCCCTTGCCACCGGAGGTCCTATGCTTAAACGTACCCCCCTCTTCGAGGCCCATCGCGCCGCTGGCGCGCGCATGGTCGAGTTCGGCGGCTGGGAAATGCCGGTACAGTACAGCGGGATTATCGAGGAACACCACGCGGTGCGGCAGGGCGCCGGCCTGTTTGATATTAGCCACATGGGGCGCTTTATGGTCCGCGGCCCCCACGCCAGCGCTTTCCTCCAGCACGTCGTCACCTGTGATGTGACCGCCATTCCCATCGGGCAGTCGAACTATGGCTTGCTCTGCAAGCCCGACGGCGGGATCGTTGATGATATCTTCATCTACCACGTCCCCGATGAGTTTCTGGTTGTGGTGAATGCCGCCAATCGCGACAAAGACTGGGCCTGGCTGCAGAACCACGCCCGGGGCTTCGATGTGGAACTGGAGGATCGCTCCGACCGCTGGGCCATGCTGGCGTTCCAGGGCCCCAATGCCGAGGCGCTGCTGGTACACGCGGAGGACGCGGAAACGTCCGAACTTGGCAATCTGCCGTTTCACGGCGTGGCGCTCACCAGCATGTTCGGGGTCAACGTGCTGATCGCCCGGACCGGCTACACCGGCGAGGATGGGTTCGAGTTGTTCTTCGACGCTCCCAACGCCGAGATGATCTGGGCGCGCCTGCTGGCGCTGGGGGCGCCGGGGAGCGTGAAGCCCTGCGGCCTCGGCGCGCGTGACAGTCTGCGCTTCGAGCCCTGTCTGGCCCTCTACGGCCACGAGATCAGCGAGACGATCAACCCCTACGAAGCCCGCCTGGGCTGGGTGGTGAAGTTCGATAAGGGTGACTTCGTGGGGCGCGAGACCCTGGCGGCGATCAAGGCCCGGGGGCCAGCGCGCCGCCTGGCCGGCTTCGAGATGGTCGGGCGCGGAATCGCTCGTAGCGACTATCCGGTGCACGCCCTGAGCGGCGAGCGGGTGGGGCATGTCACCTCGGGGATGCCAGCGCCGACCCTGGGCAAGCCCCTGGGGATCGCCCTGGTGCCCACTGCTCTGAGCGCCGAGGGCAGCGAGTTCGATGTGATCATCCGCGAGAAGCCCGTGCGCGCCCGGGTGATGAAGATGCCGTTCTACAAGCCGCGCTATAAGAAGGCGTAAGTCCCGACAACCCTGCGGAAGGGCAGGGGGAACCCCGAGTTCCCCTCTGTTCATATCCGACGCCCATGCGGCTGCGCGGCGCAACGCCAGCATGAAGTTATTCCTGGGAGGGCTGCGCCCTCCCCGACCCTCCCCGCTGGCGGGTTGTTGCTGAGGGGGCTGCGCCCTCCTCTCAGGGAGGGGTGTGGGAACCCCGGGTTCCCCTCTGTTCATATCAGGAGTGCACCATGAGTACCATTCCGGCGGATCTCCGCTACAGCAAGTCGGACGAATGGGTGCGGGTCGAGGGTGATGAGGTGGTGATCGGCATTACCGACTATGCCCAGGAACAACTCGGCGATATCGTCTACCTCGAATTGCCCCAGGTGGGCGCCACCTTCGCCCCCGGCGAGAGCTTCGGCGTGATCGAGTCGGTGAAAGCCTCGTCGGACCTGTACGCCCCTGTTGGCGGCGAAGTCACCGCCGTGAACAGCGCCCTGGAGCACGATCAGCAGCCAATCAATAGCGACCCCTACGGCGCGGGCTGGCTCGTCCGCATGCGCCCTTCCGGTGAGGAAGAGGAATTGATGGACGCCGCCGCCTACGCCGCCTACCTCGAGGGGCGTAGCCATTAGCCGCCGGCCCGCCGATCGTCTGCCGCGGGCGCTCAGGTTAACCGCTCCGGCGGGTCGAAGGAAGGAGAAACTTCAGATCTCCACGCCCCTCCAACCCGACGAGCCTGGACGCGGGGAAGCCGGCTTCCCCACGGATCTGGCAGGGTGGCCCCGCGTGGGCCGCGCCCTCTTCGCGCTTTTGTGATGGATGTTCAAGATCCTGGATCGCATCGCTATGTCGCACTATATTTCGATCACCGAAGCTGAACGCGCCGAGATGCTGGCAGCCATCGGCGTCGCCTCCATCGAAGACCTGTTCGCCGATGTGCCCGCCGCGTGGCGCTTCCCACGGCTTGACCTGCCCGAGCCGCTCTCCGAGCCTGAGCTGATGGGCGAGCTGCGCGCCCTGAGCGACGCGAATGCCAGTGCCCACAGCTACAGCATCTTTCGGGGCGCAGGGGCCTACAACCACTTTGTGCCCGCCGCAGTTGACCAGATCCTCCGCCGTGGCGAGTACTACACCGCCTACACGCCCTACCAGCCCGAAATCAGCCAGGGGACGCTTCAGGCGATCTTTGAGTACCAGAGCCTGATCTGCTCGCTCACCGGCATGGAGATCGCCAACGCTTCGCACTATGACGGCGGCACCGCTATTGCCGAGGCGGCCATCATGGCCCTCAACGTGGCGCGCAACCGGCGCAAGATCGTGGTCGCCCGCGGTGTCAACCCCCAGTACCGGGCCGTGCTCCGCACCTACCTCCAGGCCCTCGATGTGCGCATTACCGGCGACGAGACCCCCAACGCCAGCATCGAGGACGCGCTCGCCCTCGTGGACGAGCAGACCGCCCTGCTGATCGTGCAGAACCCCGACTTCCTCGGACGGCTGCACGACCTGCGCGGCCTGGCCATGCAGGTGCAGGCCCGCGGCGCGTTGCTCGGCGTACACTTCGATCCGATCGCCCTGGGCCTCTTCCAGACCCCCGGCGAGGTCGGCGCCGACATTGCCACCGCCGAGGGGCAGCCACTGGGCATCGGGTTGAACTTCGGCGGGCCGTACCTGGGCATTTTTACCACCAGGCAGAAATATGTGCATAAAATCGCCGGGCGGATTGTCGGCGTCACCCGTGATGTGGACGGGCGCCTGGCCTATGTGCTTACCCTGCGCGCCCGCGAACAGGACATTCGCCGCGAGCGGGCCACCAGCAACATCTGTACCAACCAGGGCCTGATGGCCCTGGCCGCGACGGTGTATATGAGCCTGCTGGGCCGGCAGGGTATGCGGCGCGTGGCCGAACTGTGTTACCACCGGGCGCACTACGCCGCCGCGCAGATCGCGGCATTGCCAGGTTACTCCGTGGACAGTGGTCCGTTTTTCAAGGAGTTCGTGGTGCGCTGCCCGCGACCTGTGGCTGAGATCAACGCCGCCCTGCGCGAGCAGCGTATCGTCGGCGGCTATGATCTGAGCGAGGACGAGCCGCACCTGGGCCACGCCATGCTTCTGGCCGTGACCGAGATGAACAGCAAGGCCGAGATCGATCGCCTCGTGGCGGCCCTGCGGGAGGCGGCGTAAGGAGCAGGGAGCGGAAAATCCCGGGCTCCCCGCCCTCCAACCGCTGCCGCGGGCACAGCCCTCCTGGAAAACAACCTACCAGCGGGGAGGGTTGGGAAGGGCGCAGCCCTCCCGGAAAACACCCCGCCAGCGGGGAGGGTTTGCGAGGGCGCAGCCCTCCCGGAAAACACCCCGCCAGCGGGGAGGGTTTGCGAGGGCGCAGCCCTCCTGGAAAACACCCCACCGGCGGGGAGGGTTGGGGAGGGCGCAGCCCTCCCGGAAAACAACCCGCCAACGGGGAGGGTTTGGGAGGGCACAGCCCTCCCGGAAAACAACCCGCCAGCGGGGAGGGTTGGGGAGGGCACAGCCCTCCTGGAAAACACCCCGCCAGCGGGGAGGGTTGGGGAGGGCACAGCCCTCCTGGAAAACACCCCGCCAGCGGGGAGGGTTGGGGAGGGCGCAGCCCTCCTGGAAAACACCCCGCCAGCGGGGAGGGTTGGGGAGGGCGCAGCCCTCCTGGAAAACACCCCGCCAGCGGGGAGGGTTGGGGAGGGCGCAGCCCTCCCGGAAAACACCCCACCGGCGGGGAGGGTTTGGGAGGGCGCAGCCCTTCCAAGAATAGCTATGTTCATTCTGGTGTTGTGCGGCGCAGCCGCATAGACGGCTGAAGTGAACGACCCGGCATGCTCATCACCGACGCACAACTCGGGCGCCTCGTCGCCCACGCGCTGCCCGGCGCTCGCCTGCGCGAGGCGGAGCCGCTGGGCGAGCGCACGCTGCTGCTCGACCTGAGTGAGACACGGCGGGCCGTGCTGCGCCTGGGCGCGCCCCCCGATCCGGGCGCGGGTGATCCCCTGGCTGCCGAACTGGCGGCCCTGCGCGCTCTGCGCGCGGAGATCGATCTGCCCCTCCCCGAGGTGCTGGCCCACGACCTGCGCGGCGAGGCCGGTATGCCGTACCTGCTGCTGAGCTACCTCGAAGGCACGCCGCTGATCGAGGCGCTCGGCGCCCTCGACGAGGAGCAGCGCTACGGCGTGGGGCAGGCCCTCGGCGCGCTGCTGGCGCGGGTGCACCAGTACACGGCTCCAGCCTATGGCGCCCTCGACCCCGATGCCCCACCGGGCTACGGCGCCGAGAGTGGCCCCACCCCCGACGCGCGCGCTGACGAGGACGTCCGCTACTACCAGGCGCGCCTCGCCGCGGCCCTCGAGGCTGCTCAGGCCGCCGGTGAACTCGACGCCCGCGGCGCAGCGGCGCTGACCGCCCGGGCCGCTGAGAACGTCGTTACCACCGGGCGGCCTGCCAGCCTGACCCACGGCGATCTCCGCCCTGCCCGCGTGCTGGTGCGACGGCGCGAACGCCGCTGGAGCCTCGCCGGCCTGACCGGCTGGAGCTACGCCCTGGCCTGGCGACCCGCCTGGGACCATGTCGCGGTTATGGAGCATTTCGCCGGCCAGGATTATTTCAGCATTCGTGTTGGGTATGGCAATGCCTACGATACCACCACCGAGCGCCGCTACGATCAGGTGCGCGAATTCGCTCTGATCCCCTACCGCCTCGTCCTGTTCCTGGAGGCGGGGCGCGCCGACCTGGCCCTGGCATTGTCGCAGAACCTGGAGGAACTATGAGCGCCACCACGAGCCCCTTGCTCACTGTTGAAGAGTTCGCCGCGTTGCCTGCCAGCATCGCTCGGCGCGAGCTAGTGTGTGGCGAGGTGGTTGAAACGATGCCCCCCGGAGGTATACACGGTATTCTTGCCGCTCTGATTACCGCTGCTCTGATCCAGTGGAGCAAACAGCGCGGCGGTGGCTATGTCGGTATCGAGTCGGGCTTTGTCATCGAACGAGATCCTGCCACAGTACGCGCACCCGATGTGTACTATGTGCGCGCCGAACGTATCCCGGCGACAGGAGTGCCCGAAGGCTTCTGGACCATTGCGCCCGATCTGGCCGTGGAGATTGTCTCACCGTCGGATACTGCGGAGGGTATCCACGAGAAGGTCCGCGACTACCTGGCCGCGGGTACGGCTGCCGTCTGGGTGGTCTACCCCCGCAGCCGCAGCATTACTGTGCATACGCCCGACGGCCTTGCCCGAACCTGGGGGCCGGAAGGCTCTCTGGAAAGCCCGGAGCTGCTGCCGGGGTTCAGCCTGAGGATCGCTGATCTGTTTCGCTGAAGCCCGGCAGTCCGCGCTTACGGTACCCGGAGCGCGCGCCCGGGCATCGTGGGAAGCGGGCGCGAGAAAAGCAGGCGCCCTCGCGCCTCTCGCAATGTGGCGGGGCCTGGGGCGCGACCCGACAGCATCGGTTCATTGGCAATCAATAGCACGCGCAGGATTCTTCAGCACAGGCAAGATCTGCTGGTCAGAATCTCTGTTTGGAAACCGAATGACCTGGAAGGCATACAGCGATGGACACCTACGAACCGCACATCTACGAACTTTCTGCGCCGGGCAAGCACGGCGCCAACCTGCCGCGCCTCGATGTGCCCGAAACGCCCCTGCCAGCAGCGTTGCTGCGCCAGGACGATATGAACGACTTCCCCAGCCTGACCGAACCCGAGGTCATTCGTCACTACACCCGTATCAGCCAGCGGAACTACGCCATTGACACCGGTTTCTACCCCCTGGGGTCGTGTACTATGAAGTACAACCCCAAGATCCACGAAGAAGCCGCGCGGCTTCCCGGCTTTGCCGCGGCGCATCCGCTCCACGACGCCAGCCTGGCCCAGGGGGCGCTGCAACTGATGTACGAACTCCAGGAGTACCTGGGCGAGATCTCGGGCTTCGACGCTGTCTCGCTGCAACCTGCTGCCGGGGCGCAGGGCGAGTTCGCTGGCATCCTGACCTTCCGCGCCTATCACCTGGACCGTAACGACCCGCAGCGCACCGAGGTGCTTGTGCCCGACGCAGCCCACGGCACCAACCCTGCCACTGCGGCCATGGCCGGTTTCAAGGTCGTCGAGGTGAAGAGCGACGCCCGCGGCAACGTTGACCTGGAGGATCTCAAGTCCAAACTCTCCCCGCACACAGTGGGCATGATGCTCACTAACCCCAACACTCTGGGGTTGTTCGAGGAACACATCGTCGAGGTTGCGCGCCTGGTCCACGAAGCCGGCGGCTTGCTGTACGGAGATGGCGCCAATTTTAACGCCATTCTCGGCATTGCCAGGCCGGGCGAACTGGGCTTCGATTTCATGCACTACAACCTGCACAAAACCTTCACCACCCCGCACGGCGGCGGCGGCCCCGGTTCGGGCGCGGTGGGCTGCACGGCCGCCCTGGCCCCGTTCCTGCCCGGCCCGCGCGTGCGCCGCGCCGAGAACGGCGCCTACGAGCTGTTCACTCCCGAAAAGAGCATTGGCCGTCTGAAGGCCTTCCACGGCAACTTCGGCATGCTGGTGCGCGCCTGGACCTACATCCGCAGCCTTGGCGCGGCGGGCCTGCGCGAGGTCAGCGAGACCGCGGTGCTGAACGCCAACTATGTGCGCGTCATGCTCAAAGATCTCTACCCGCAGGCCGTGGACCGGATCTGTATGCACGAGACGGTATTGAAGGGTCAGGTTCCCGGCGCGCAGGGGGTGCGCACGCTCGATATTGCCAAACGGCTGATTGACTACGGTTTCCACCCGCCGACGGTTTACTTCCCCTTGATTGTGCCCGAGGCATTGATGATCGAGCCGACCGAGACGGAGAGTAAGCGCACCCTCGATAGCTTCATCCAGGCTATGCGCCAGATCGCCCGCGAGGCGGTCGAGACGCCCGACATGCTCCACGAGGCGCCGACAAAGGCGCCCGTGCGCCGCCTCGATGAGGTGCGCGCCGCCCGGCAGCCGGTGTTGCGCTACGATGCCGAGGCGTTCGCCAGGATCCGCGAGGAAGGCGCCCGGTGAACGGCGCAGGTGTGAGTCTGTTCCTCTCCTGTTGCCGGCCTGCCAGGAGGGAAGTGGAACCCCCGCGTTCCCCGCCTCCCTATTGGAATGCCCCCGCGCCCGGCTCTGGTCTCCCCGCTTCGACAGGCTCAGCGCAGGCGCTCCAGCTTCGCTGGAGAGATACCTCTGCTGCCGCTGCGCGCTGGAACGTTTACCGAACAGCGCAGGCGCTCCAGCTTCGCTAGAGGGGGTAGGGGGTGAGGACCAGCAGCGCATCAGGACGCCATCACGCCCCTCGGCGCCCATACATTCTGTCCGCCCTTGAACCCGCTCAGGGAGAAGGGAGGAGAGGGGTGAGGACCAGCAGCCCGGAGCTACGCCCTCTTTCCCCGGCCTGCGTCGCGCGAGCATCGCGATCGGAGCAAGCGAGCCTTATAGCAATTTCACTTGAACTCTCCGCAAGCAGCGTTGCGTCAAAGCGCACCTGGACGCCTTGCGCGACAATCTGCAATCCAAAATCTACAATCTGAAATGATATCGTATGCGTCATTACCTGTGGCTTCCGGCACTCCTCCTCGCCCTGACCCTTACCGCATGCGCTCCCGCCCCGCCGCCAGATGTTCCCACTTCTACGACAACTGGCGGTATGACCACACCGACCGGCGTCAGCAGCGCGCCGACCGCCACGCTGCCCTCGTCTCCCACCACTCCACCAGCATCGCCGCCATCGCCCACGGGCACACCGGCGTTGCCCACCACTCGTCTCGACCCGGCGACGGCGGGCCGGATCGCCCGGGTCGGCAGCGTGGGCCTGGGGGGCTTCATCAGCCTGGCTGTGCATGGCGATACGCTGCTGGCAGGCACGACCGCCGGCATCGCCTGGCTGCGCCTTCCCGATCTCGACCTGGTGCGCTTCGAGGCTGTAGGCCCCGCCTATGACCTCGTCCTCTCGCCCGACGGAGCGCTGCTGGCCCATAGCGCTCCTGCCGGCACTGACCAGGGGCGCACCATCTTGCGCCGCGCCGCCGACGCCGCGCCGCTGGCCGAACTCCAGGGAAGCGCCCCGCGCTTCGCTCCCGATGGACAGACCCTGACCACCAGCAGCCCCTTCTACGAGCTAGCGGGTGCCACCTGGTTATGGCGCGCCGCCACCGGCGCGCCCATCGCCGAACTGGTCGGCAGCGCGCCACGCTTCAGCGACGATAGTCGCTACATTGCCACGGTTGAGACCAGGCTCGAAGATCCGTCTACGACACGAGTCTACCCGACGGGTGGCCAGCAGCCGTTGCTGGAAGCCGAGGGCGGAACGCCGGCCTTCAGCCCCGACAGCAGCCTGGTGGCCGTGGTTCAAGACGCGCAGGTGGCGGTGTACCGCTTGCCCGACGGCAAGCGGACGACGGGACTGCCCGGCAGCTTCGTGTCGGCCGTGGCCTTTAGCCTCGATAGCCGGGAATTGCTCAGTGTCGAAGGCCCGGATCTGATCGTGTGGGACATTGCTACCGGGCGCGAACGGCGCCGTCTCCCAGAGGTGAACCGCGCTGGCGAGTTGCCGCCTTCCGAAGAACCGCGCTTCGCTCCCCGGCGTGACAGCCTCGCCACCCTGACGCCGCTCCTCGGCGATTGTCCGCCCGGTGGCGCGCGCATCAGCGCCACCGATGATGGCGCCGTGCTCTACGAGGACGAAGCCAGCGTCAGTGTCGCCTACGCCCCCGATGGCACGCGCATCGCCCTGGGGCGCAACGGCCAGGCGCGCGTGGTTGACCTGACCAGCGGCGCCGTCGCGGAGCGCGACCTGCCGGAGTACACCGGGATCGCGTTTGGCCCCGACGGCGCGACGCTGGCCCTGACAACGGTCGTCAGCGATGAGCAAAGCCGGCTGGTGGGTCGGGTGGAACTGTGGGACCTCATCACGGGCGCGCGTCGCGCGGTGCTGGCAACGGCGCCCGAGGATTTCGTCTTCGACCTGAGCCGGCTACGCTTCAGCCCCGACGGGCAGCGCATCAGCGCCCTGGCGCGCTACGGCTGCGCTGCCATCGGCTTCAGCAAAATCATCACCTGGAACACGGCAGACGGCGTGATGGTGAGCGAGATAGCCGACCTGCCACCCGTGGTTGACGAGACCGGCGTCCCGATTGACAGCGCCCCGACGGTGCTGGCCTTTGCCCCCGATGGCTCGACGGCGGCCTGGCGCGACCCGGAGGGCAAGCTGGTGCTGCGGCGCCCGAGCGGGGCAGAACAAACACTCGAGACCCCAACCGACCCGACGGCCCTCGCCTTCACAGACGACGGAGCTACCCTGGCGATAGGCACGGCCGCAGGCGACGTGTGGCTGCTGACCGTTCGCGATGGAGCGCTACGCAGCATCGATCGCGTCGGGGGATCGGTGGAGGCCCTCAGCGTCAGCAGCGACGCAACCCGCCTCGTCGGCCTTGCCAGGGGTGAAGCCTGGATCTGGGCGCTTGAACGCGGCGCCCGGCTGGCCCGCTGGTCGGTAGCCCGGGACGCCACCGACCCGCACCTCAGCGCTGACGGGGAATTGCTGCTGGTAAACACCCCGGCCGGCCCCGTCTTCTACGCAGCGGCAAACGGCCAGCCAGCAGGCGAGCTTGAGGGCCCGGCCAGCGCCCTGGCGCTCGATCCGGGGCAGCGCCTCGCGGCGACCATCAGTGGAGGGCGCGCGCTGCTCTGGGGCGTGCCGTCACGCTGAGGTGAAAATACGGGGAAACCGGGTTTCCCCATGCCCCTCCCTGCGGGGAGGAGCCCGGTTCCCTCCCCCAGCGGGGGAGGCCAGGGAGGGGGCGGCCCTCCCAAAGATACCCCATGTTCATTGCGGCGTTGTGCGCTCCGCGCATGGGGCCTGATGTGAAAATAGTCCTCGCGCGGGAGGGTTTGGGAGGGCTGCGCCCTCCCAGGAAACAACCCGCCCGCGGGGAGGGTTTGGGAGGGCTACGCCCTCCCAAAAATAATTATGTTCATTCCGGCGTTGTGCGGCGCAGCCGCATGGATGACTGAGGTGAACATACGGGGAAACCGGGTTTCCCCACCTGCGGTGAGCCTGTCGAACCGCACCCCTGCCTGGGGGGGGCCAGCCGCTCCCGACAGCGGTTGGGAAATGGGGAAACCGGGTTTCCCCACGCCCCTCTCTGAGAGGAAGATTTGGGCTATGCTCACCGCAGAGGAGCCTCCGGCCCCGCTCCAACCGCGCCCCCATCTTTCCGCCGCGAGTTGCGGTACAATAAGGTGTTGCCTGCTGCGGGCGCCACCTCATTGACCATCGGGCGGAAAGACGATGAGCCTCTACAAAAGCCGCCATGTTGCGGCCCGGTTCCTTCCTGGCCTGTTTGTGCGTTTTGTGCAGATCTATGTGCGGCCGCACGTTGAGGGACGTGAGCACATTCCCACCGAGGGCGCGTGCATTATCGCCGCCAATCATTGCAGCCACGCTGATACGGCAGTGGTCTTCGCCTCGCTCCCTCCCCATGCCCGCAAACGCTTCGTTGCCGCTGCGGCCCAGGACTACTTCTTCCAGGGCGGGCCGCAACAGTTCGCCTCACGGGTACTCTTCAACGCCATTCCTGTTGCCCGCGACCGGCGCGGGGGCCAGGATCCGCTGCGCCACGCCGCGCGCGCGCTCCGCGAGGGCTATGTTCTCCTGCTCTTCCCCGAAGGCACCCGCAGCCCTGACGGAACCATCGGGCCTTTCCGCGCAGGGATCGGCAAGCTGATCGCCGAGTTCCCCGGCACGCCGGTCATCCCTACCTGTATCGAGGGCACGCGCCGCGTGATGCCCAAGGGCAAGCTCATTCCGCGCCCCTTCAAAGTCCACGTCTCCTTCGGCGAGCCGATGTACCCCAGGGCCCATCCGAAGCTGCGCGGCACCTGGCAAAGCGCCGCCGATGAGGTGCGCGCGGCGATCATTCGCCTCGGCGCCCCCGAACCGGCTGTAGAGGAGTGATACCATTTTAGATTTTAGATTTTAGATTTTGAATTGTGGATTGCCACGCTGGGCGGCACAAAGCCTGAAACCGCTTCAAGCAATGCGGCATCATCAACGGTAGTTGGTACGATACCATACGCGAGGCGCGCAACGCCCGAATGAACATATTTGGGAGGGCTTCGCCCTCCCAAACCCTCCCCTCCACGGGGAAACCCGGTTTCCTCGATGTTCACAGGGGTCAGGCGCCCCCAGCACTGGTTGGAGGACGGGGAAACCCGGTTTCCCCACTTGCGAGTCTGCTGGCCAGTTCCACGAAAAACGGCAGCAACTCCGGATTGCGCAGCGAGTCGGGGTTAGCCGCGCGTTCCACCGGCGCCCCCATGAGGATCTTCTTGACCGGCACTTCCAGTTTCTTGCCCGAGAGCGTGCGCGGCACATCGGGAACAGCAAAGATCGCATCGGGCACGTGGCGCGGCGACAGCGCCGTGCGGATAGCATCCTTAATCTTGCGCTCCAGGGCCGCGTCGAGGCTCACCCCTTCACGCAGCACAACAAAGAGCGGCATGTACGATGCGCCACCCAGCCCCTCCAGGTCCACCACCAGGCTGTCAAGCACTTCGGGGAGGCTCTCGACCACCCGGTAGATCTCGCTGCTGCCCATACGCACGCCCTGGCGGTTGATCGTGCTGTCTGAGCGCCCGTAGATCACCACTCCCCCTCGCTCGTTGATCACCACCCAGTCGCCGTGGCGCCACGTGCCGGGGTACATCTCGAAGTAACTCTCGCGGTACCGCCGTCCATCCGGATCGTTCCAGAAATAGATCGGCATCGAGGGCATCGGCTCGGTGATCACCAGCTCGCCCATCACGCCGATCACACTGTTGCCGTCGGTATCGTAGGCCTGGGCATTGACCCCCAGGGCGCGACACTGGAGTTCGCCGCTGTAGACCGGCAGGATCGGCGCGCCCGCCACGAAGCAGCCGCACACATCGGTGCCGCCGCTGATCGAGGCCAGCCACAGGTCAGACTTGACGTGCTCATAGACCCACTCAAAGCCCTCGGGCGGCAGGGGCGAGCCGGTAGAACCCATCCCCACCAGGGCGCTCAGGTCGTACTGCCTGCCCGGTTCAACCTCGCTCTTCATCAGTGCGGTAATGTACCCGGCACTGGTACCGAAGAAGGTCATACGACTCTCCTCGGCGAAACGCCAGAGCGCGCCCATATCCGGGTAGGCCGGGCTGCCGTCGTAGAGCAGCACCGTCGCTCCCACCAGCAAGCCGCCAATGAGCAGGTTCCACATCATCCAGCCGGTGGTGGTGTACCAGAAGAACCGATCACCCGGCTTGAGATTGAGGTGCAGGTGCAACTCCTTTAGGTGCTGGATGAGAATGCCGCCCTGGCTCTGCACAATCGGCTTGGGCAGGCCGGTCGTGCCCGAGGAGTAGAGCACCCAGAGCGGATGCTCAAAGGGCGCCATCTCGTAGCGCAACTCCCCCGGCGTCGCCAGGGCCGTGTCCCAGGCGAGGATGCGTCCGGCGAGACCCTCCGGCGCGGCCCGGGGGTCAAGGTAGGGTACAAAGATCGTCGCCTCAAGGGTTGGCAGAGCCGCCTGGATCTCGGCCACCACGGCGCGCCGGTCGAAGGGCTTGCCACCGTACTGATAGCCGTCCACCGCCACAAGCACCTTCGGCTCGATCTGCTTGAAACGGTCAATAACGCTGGGGCTGCCAAAATCGGGCGAACAACTCGACCAGACCGCGCCCAGACTGGCAGCGGCGAGGAAGGCCACCAGGGCCTGAGGAATATTGGGCACATAGCCGACCACCCGATCACCCGGGCCAACGCCCAGACCGCGCAGCGCCGCAGCGACACTGGCAACCTGACGCTCCAGGTCGGCCCAACTGATGGGCGTCAGCGGCTGGCGCTCTGACTGAAACAGGGCAGCGGGATGCTCGGGCGTAGCCCGGCGAAAAACGTGCTCGACGTAGTTCAGCGTCGCGCCCTCGAACCAGCGCGCGCCGGGCATAGCATGGCTGGAAAGGACGCGGCTGTAGGGCGTAGCCGAGCGGATCTGAAAGTACTCCCAGAGCGACTCCCAGAACGCCTCGAGTTCGCCGACCGACCAGCGCCACAGTTCGTCGTAGGTGGTGAACTGGAGACCGCGGGTGGTCGCCAGCCACTGCATATAGGCGCGGATGTTACTGCTGTCTTGCAACGCCTGCGGGGGTGTCCAGAGCAGGCGTGGAGTCAAAACGTTCGTCATTGAACACCTCCTGTATACCGGCCTTCCCTACCCATGGATTCCGCACTCGGTCTTGGCAAAGCCACTCCAGCGCCCGGCGCGGGGATCGTCGGCGCTGGCCGGGCGCGTGCAGGGCGCGCAGCCAAGACTGGGGAAGCCCCGGTCGAGCAGCGGGTTGTACGGCACATTGTGGGCGTGGAGATAGGCCCACACCTCTTGCTCGCTCCAGGCCGCCAGCGGGCTGAGCTTGAGCAGACCGTGGCGGGCGTTCCAGGCCACCAGATCGGTCGTGGCGCGCTGGGCAGTCTGCTCGCGGCGAATGCCGCTGATCCAGGCCCGGTAGGGTCGCAGGGCCTCGGCGAGTGGGGCAACCTTGCGGATGGCGCAGCAGCGGTCCGGGTCGCGGGCGTACAACTCCGGGCCGTGCTGGCGCGCCTGCTCCTCCAGGCTCAGGGCGGGGCGTTGACGCCTGACCGTCAGCCCGTAACGCCGTTCAACTTCCGCGGCCAGAGCGTAGGTCTCAGGAAAGAGCAGGTCGGTATCAAGAAAAAGGATCGCGATTGGCAGGCGCAGGCGGGCCACCAGGTCGAGCAGTACCATTCCCGATGCGCCGCCGAAACTACAGGTCAGAACCGTCAGCTCACCGAAGCGCGCAGCGGCCCAGGCGAGCAGCTCCTCGGGCGGGCGATCGCGAAAGCGCGCGTTCAACTCGGCCAACTCCGCAGCGGACCAGGGCATCGAACGGTCGGGGTTCACTCTCATCGCTGCACCACACCTGGCAGTACTCCGGGGTACGGGACTGTATGCTACCCCTTCCGGGCAGGTTCGTCAAGGAGCGGAAGCCCTGTTTCCTCTCAACCCCCGCCTGACAGAAACGTTGTACACCTCCACACCTCCACAGCTCTCCACCTCCACACAGAGAACCCCGAGTTCCCCTATCAGGCTCGCAGTAAGGCTCACCCCGTCGTAGGATGATCAGGCTATTGCGTTCAACACTGGCGTGGTCAATCATAAGGCGAGAGCCATGTACCTGCGTTCGCCAGAAAGAGAGCGCTATGCGACAGACAGGGGTCGATCTTCAGCAGCGTGTATCCTTCCTCGAAGCGCCTGTGACCATCGAGGCCCGCGCCATTCCCGACACGTTCATTCCCACCGACGATCCCGAGGCGGCGCTGCGTTTCTGTCGCGCCCTGGCCGCGCTAACCGACGCCGGGCGCACGTTGCGCCCCGCTACCGCCGCGACGCCCCCGGCGACCGGGCCGGCCCCCGATAGGGCCGTGGAACTGTCGGTCGTCATCCCGGCCTACAACGAAGAAGACAACCTCCCGACCCTCTATGCGCGCCTGACCGCGGCCCTCGCGCCGCTGGGCCTGGACTACGAGATCGTCTTCGTCAACGACGGCAGCCAGGACCGCACCCTGGCCCTGCTGCGCGACCTGGCCGACCGCGACCCGCGGGTCGTCGCCGTTGACCTGGCGCGCAACTTTGGCCACCAGGTGGCGATCAGCGCGGGGCTTGACCACAGTCGCGGCGCTGCGGTGATCATTATGGACGCCGATCTGCAGGACCCGCCGGAGGTGCTGCCGCAGTTCATCGCCAAATGGCGCGAAGGCTACGACGTGGTCTACGCCATCCGCGAGCAGCGCAAAGAAGGCCCCCTCAAGCGCGCCGCCTACGCCCTCTTCTACCGGCTACTCAAGCGCATCGCCCACATTGACATTCCCCTCGACGCCGGCGACTTCTGCATCATGGACCGGCGCGTGGTGGACCTGCTCAACGGCATGCCCGAACGCAACCGCTTCGTGCGCGGCATTCGCACCTGGGTCGGCTTCAACCAGACCGGGCTGGCCTACGAGCGCCACGCCCGCCATGCCGGCAAACCCAAATACACCTTCAAGAAACTGATCTACCTGGCCCTCGACGGGTTGATCTCCTTCAGCTTCGTGCCCCTGCGCATGATCTCCCTGGCCGGCCTGGCTGTCTCGTTACTATCCATCCTGATCGCGATCGCCTACACCATCCAGAAGCTCACCATCGGCCTCTCGCCGCCCGGCTTCGCCACCCTGGTAGTGGCGATCTTCTTCCTGGCCGGCATTCAGTTGATCACCATCGGCGTGATCGGCGAATACGTCGGCCGGATCTTCGAGGAGGTCAAAGCTCGCCCATTGTACGTGACGCGTCAGGTGTATCGGTATCACAGTTAGGCAAGCACATGCGCATTCTGATGCTCAACAATGAGTTTCCGCCCCTGGGGGGCGGCACGGGCACGGTGAACCGGGCCATCCTGACCCGTCTGGCGCAACAACCTGACCTGGAGATTGATCTGGTAACCTCGGCCCTGGGCCGCCGCGCCGAACAGGAGTCTTTTGCCGGGCAGGCGCGGATCTTCAAAGTTCCGGTCAATAACCGCAACATTCACCATTCAAGCAATCGCGAGCTGCTCACCTACGCCGCACGATCGTTGCCCTTCGCGCTGCGCCTGCACCGGGCCGCGCCCTACGACCTGGTCTTTGCCTGGAGCGCAGTGCCGGCAGGCGGTGTGGCCCTGGCCCTGCGTCGCCTCGCCGGCCTGCCCTACCTGGTGCGCGTCTGCGGCCCCGACATCCCCGGCTTTGAGCAACGCTACGGCGCGCTGTACCCGGTGCTCACCCCCGTCATCAAAGCGATCTGGCGCGATGCGGCGCGGGTTATTGCCAAATGCCAGGGCGAAGCGGCAATGATCCGGGCTATCAGCCCGGCAGTTCAGGTACATCTGGTGCCCAATGGGGTAGACCTGGCAGCCTTTCCCGCGGCGCCAATCGCCGACGGCGGCCCATTGCGGATCATCTGCGTGGCGCGACTGATCGAGCGCAAGGGGCAGGCTCACCTGATCGAGGCCCTGCATCGCCTGGTGGCCGAAGGGCATGCGATCGAGCTTGAACTGGTCGGCGAGGGCGACGTGCGGCACGCCTACGAGGAACTGGCCCGCCGTCTGGGAGTCGCTGAGCGGATCACCTTCGCCGGCTACGTGCCGCGCGAACGCATCGCCGCTCGCTACGCCGCCGCGCACGTGTTCGTCCTTCCGTCATACAACGAAGGTATGAGCGTGGCGACGCTGGAGGCCATGGCTGCGGGATTACCCACCCTGGTCACCCGTACCGGCGGCGCGGAGGAACTGGTAGTGGAGGGCGAAACCGGTCACATCTTCGAGTGGAGCGACGTGGACACCCTCAGCGCCCATCTCCGGCGCCTGGCCCTTGATCGCGCCCTGGCCCGACGTATGGGCGCAGCGGCCCGCGAACGCGCCCGCGCCTTCTCCTGGGACCGCGCGGCGGCGCAGTACATGGAACTGTTCGCGGAATGGGGCGCCCGCGGTTCTCCCCACCCCTCCCTGACGGGAAGGTTTGGGAGGGCGTAGCCCTCCCAGGAATACGCATATTCATGGCCAACGTGGCTTATACCGCATTAGAACGCCCCCGCGCATGGCTCTGGTCTCCCCGCTTCGACAGGCTCAGCGCAGGCTCTCCAGCGAAGCTGGAGCGGGG
>CAKZKA010000291.1 GCA_937120965.1 uncultured Chloroflexota bacterium | reverse complement strand
TGACTGGGCCAAGCGGCGCCCACTGGACGCGTGGCGACACGTGCAGGTCAGGCGTGCGCACAGTCGAGGGCTTCCCTCCACTGCCCCGAGCAGCGGGGCACTGAGAGGTTACTGGTTACGTTCGTTGATCGATCTACGCGCGTCAGTTGGTAGGGTAGGACATCTGCTCTATGCCACGGGTGTGTGTTGAGCGCGGTGGTCCCACCCCGTCCCATCCCGAACCGGGTCGTGAAACGCCGCAGCGCCGATGATACTGGGGTTTGAGCCCTGGGAACGTAGGTCCACGCACCCTGACCACACCAAGCCGACCCTCTGAACGCCGTGTACCATTCCTGGTATGCGGCGTTTGTGTTGGTAGGGCTTGCCGGCACCACAGGCAGGGGGATGGGGAAACCCGGTTTCCCCGTATGTTCACCTCAGCCATTCATGCGGCTGCGCCGCACAACGACAAGATGAACATGAGGTTTTCTTGGGAGGGCTACGCCCTCCCAAACCCTCCCTGCTGGCGGGTTGTTTCCTGGGAGGGTTGCGCCCTCCCAAACCCTCCCGGTGGGGAGGGCTGCCGCCCCACAAGCAGGGGGATGGGGAAACCCGGTTTCCCCGTATGTTCACCTCAGCCGTTCATGCGGCTGCGCCGCACAACGACAAGATGAACATGAGGTTTTCTTGGGAGGGCTACGCCCTCCCAAACCCTCCCTGCTGGCGGGTTGTTTCCTGGGAGGGTTGCGCCCTCCCAAACCCTCCCGGTGGGGAGGGCTGCCGCCCCACAGGCAGGGGGATGGGAAAACCGGGTTTCCCCATTTCCCAACCGCTGTTGGGAGCGGCTGGCGCCCCACAGGCAGGGGGATGGGAAAACCCGGTTTCCCCGTATGTTCACCTCAGCCGTCCTGCAGCTCCGCTGCGCACCAGGGGGGCATAGCCTTTCATTCGGATGGCGGCGGTTCGGTCAGCGGGCGAGGCGCCCAGCTCCCGCGCAGCAGGGGCCAGGCTTTCCACAGATACTCGATCCCTGAGGCCAGCGTCCAGAGAACTGCCAGCGCCATCGCCACCCACCAGAACTGGAGCAGGGCCACCAGCGCTCCGCCGCCAATGGCGCCCAGCAGGCCACCCTGGGCCGCGTTTGCCGCCAGTAGGGACCAGACCACTGCGACGACCTGTATCACCAGTTTCTGCTTGCCTAACTGCCCCGCGGAAATCACCACACCCTCGGCCGCCGCGAATGAGCGCAACCCGGAGACGATGAATTCGCGCACGATGATAATAAAGGCAACCCAGCTTGAAATCAGGCCGATTTCGACCATAGGCAGCAGAGCGCCGGTGATGAAGATTTTATCGCTGATGGTGTCGAGAAAAATGCCCAGTGGCGATACGACCTTCAGGCGACGGGCGATCTTGCCATCGGCCATGTCGCTCAAAGCCATGACGATCAACAGGAAGACCGCCCACAGGTAGCCGGCGGGCTGTTCGAGCAGGATCAACCATACCAGGAGCGGAGTGGTGACGATGCGGAACAGGCCGAGGAGATTGGGGACACTGCGGGCGCTCTTGTGCATAGCCGCTTCCTTGAACCCTGGCCGGGTAGCGAGGTTATTCCATTTCTTGTCAGACGCCTATGCGGCGGCGCCGTACAATGATACGATGAACACACGTTGTTTCCCGGGAGGGCTACGCCCTCCCGGACCCTCCCCGCAGGGCAGGTCCATGCGGCAGCGCCGTACAATGATACGATGAACACATGTTGTTTCTCGGAAGGGCCACGCCCTCCCGGACCCTCCCCGCAGGGCAGGTCCGTGCGGCGGCGCCGCACAATGATACGATGAACACACGTTGTTTCCCGGGAGGGCTTCGCCCTCCCGGACCCTCCCCGCAGGGAGAGGCGTGGGGAACCCCTGGTTCTCCCCTGTCTCCGGCGGGATTATAGCACAGGCTTCTGGCGCGCCCTTAAGCCTGAAACTGGCGTGTGGTATAATCCGTAACAAGCTGCTTTGCCCTACGACGAGGCTTCGCTGGCGGACGGAAACTTTCCAGAGCCCGGGAGCCAGGAGTTTCTAGCACCTCTGTTCGCAAGCGCCTTTGCTGCAACCCTGAGCACGGCTGTACCTCCGTGGCCGCTTGAACAGGGTTTCTTTCTGGTATCCATCGTCGAATTGGGAGCAGATCGCGCGGTATCTATGGTAGCGATTTTAGAGCAATTGAACCAACTACTCGCCGCAGCCGTGCTCATTGTGACCTTCTCGCTGCTGGCGTACATTCTGATGCAGAACCGGCGCAATGACATTGCCCGTGCCCTGGTGGTCCTGCTGTCGGGTGTGGTTATTGTGTATGGAGGCGACCTGCTCCTGGGACGCACGGACCGCGAGAGCACAATGGATTTTCTGGGCCGGGTGCAGTGGCTGGGGATTGCGGCGGTACCTGCCGGCTACATTCATCTGGCCAATGGGTTGCTCGCTCTTGGCAACCACCGCAGCCTGGCGCAGCGTTACCGCTGGCTGGTGTATGCGGCCTATGTGGGCAGCGCCGGCTTTTTTGCCCTGGTGGCTCTCGGAACCGACCTGGTGGTGCGCGGCGGGCTGCCCAGCGGTCCGATTGCCCAGTTTCAGCCTGGCCCGCTGTTCTGGGTGTATAGCCTGTTTTTTCTCACCGGCGCAACAACTGCCCTGGGAGCGATCATTCAATCGCAACAGAGTGCGCTGACCTTTACGCAACGCCGCCGTCTTACCTACCTGGGGGCCACGTTTGCCGCGCCGGGCATCGGGGTGTTTCCGTTTCTGGTCATTGCTGCACCGAATGTTGCGCCGATAAGCGCCATCCTCGTGCTCCAGGCGCTTGCGAGTCTCATCGTGATTGTGATGCTTACGGTGATGACTTACAGCGTGGCCTTCCAGGGTGTGCTGCTCCCCGATCGCCTGATCAAACAGGATTTTCTGCGCTGGTGGCTCTACGGTCCCTTCATTGGCGTGACGATTATCCTCTTTATGCAGGCAGTGCCGTTCCTCGAGCGCGTGTTCGGGTTGCCGAAGGATACGCTCCTCACCTTCGGGGTGATGCTGATGACGGTGCTGATGCCACTTTTTGTCAACCGCGTCAAGCCGTATCTGGACGCGCTGGTCTACATGCAGGATCACGAGGAGATTGAC
This sequence comes from uncultured Chloroflexota bacterium, assembly GCA_937120965.1. Taxonomy (GTDB): domain Bacteria; phylum Chloroflexota; class Chloroflexia; order Chloroflexales; family Chloroflexaceae; genus JACAEO01. The sequence continues at coordinate 22,721 of CAKZKA010000291.1, read as the reverse complement.
TACCTGCGAAACCTGCCGCGCAGCACGTTTACGCGCGCCGATTTGCGTACCCTGCTGGAGAATGCGCTGGTGGCTGTCTGCGGGGCGTTGAAGGTGGAGACGGGGTTCGTCATCGCGCCGGGAGATGGGGGCTACACCATTCGCGCGGTGTGCGGGCCGCGCAACCAGGTGAAGCGCTTCGTGGCCGAGTATCCGTTGAGCGAACTGGTGCCGCAGCTCGAACAGTTGCCGGCTCACTCGCGCAACAGTCTGTCCAATACCGATGCGTTCCTGGCGTGTGGCGGGTTTTGTCTGCTGCCGTTGCATAGTCCCGATGGGCAGTTTCTTGGTGCGCTGGCGGTGGCTGCCCCTCCCGAACTGCTCAGGCGCGACAGCGACCTGCCCGCGGAGACGCGGCAGTTGATCAGCGTGCTGGCCCATCAGATGGAACTGGCGCTCTCGACGGTGCAGATGCAGCAACGTATTTTTGATACGCTGCGTGGCCTTGGCCCGGAGATGCAGTCGTTGCAGCAACTGGCAAGCCGGCTAGAGCAGGCGACGCCCGAGACGCTGGCCGAGATTGACGGCGATATTGTGATGCAACCGGAGTTTCCGCAACTGGTGAAGGAGGCGCTTACCCAGTTCTGGGGGGGGCCAAAACTGGCCGAAAGTCCGCTGCTGGAGATGCGCTCGGTACGACGGTTGCTGCAGAGCCAGGGTGGCAGCCCGACACGCGCGCTACAGATGGTGCTGCGCCAGGCGATCAATAACCTGCGCCCTGATGATCAACTCGACCCGTCGGCGCAGGAGTGGCTGCTCTACAATTTGCTCGAAGGCCGCTTCCTCCAGCGGAAGACAGTGCGCGATGTGGCTAACCGCCTGGCAATGAGCGAGTCAGATTTCTATCGCAAACAGCGGGTGGCGATCGAGGAGGTCGCTCGCCAGTTGGCGCTGATGGAGAATAGCGAGCACGGTGTAACCCACAAGGGTTAACAACGGCCCCCGGGGCCGGTAGCCCCGCGTAGAAGACCGCCCGCCTCTTCGGGTGATCGCGGTCGGCAGGAACACCGTCACACGGGCGTCGCGCAAAACATTGCGCCACACCCCATTGCTACACGCATTTGACACCCTCGGGGCAATCGAGTATACTCCGCGTCGCCGGGTTAACCTGAAATTAAGAAGCACAGCGGCGTCGCTACAGTAGGGCATGAGGCCCTGTCCGTAGCGCGGCGCGCCAGGATCTGCATTGAGCGCGAATAGCGGCGACGGAAGCCGTTGTTCGCGCTTTGTGTCGTTGCCCACAGATACCCGAGGAGGAACGCTATGCGACCGTCTCACCACTGGCTGCTCGCGCTGCTGTTTGCCGCTGCCCTCCTGGCGGCGTGTGGTCAGCAGCCGGCTGCCCCACCCACCACGGCCCCTGCCGCCGAACAACCTACTGCTGCGCCGGCTACCGCTGCGCCGTCTCCAGCGGCGCCCGTCGCGACCCCGGCTGCCACCACCTCCGCACCCGGGGAGTATGTTTTTGGCATGGTGCTGGTTGGGCCGATTAACGATGGTGGCTGGAACCAGGCCCACTTCGAGGGCGCCAGGTATGTTGAGACGAAGGTGCCGGGCACGCGCCTGATCTACATTGATAAGGTTAATCCTGCTGACCGGCCGAATGTGCAGGTGGAGCAGGCAATCGAGGAGTTGATCAGCCAGGGCGCGAAGTTCATTATCACTAATTCGGCTGAATTCGCCGATGGCACCAACATTGCTGCCGAGGCCCACCCGGACGTCTATTTTCTGCACGCCTCCGGTGACGCTGTGCTGCGCGGCGTCGCCCCGCCTAACGTGACGAACCTGATGGGCCGGATGGAGTATGGCAAAATGATGGCCGGCTGCGCCGCCGCCCTGCAAAGCGAGGCAGGCAAGATTGCCTACCTCGGCCCGTTGATCGACCCGGAGACGCGCCGGCTGGTTAACTCAACTTACCTGGGAGCGAAGTACTGCTGGGAAACCTACCGGGGGAAGCCTGCTGATAGCCTCGCCTTCAAGGTGACGTGGATCGGCTTCTGGTTCAACATTCCCGGCGTGACGCTCGACCCCACCAGGGTAGCCACCGATTTCATTAATGAGGGCTACGACGTGATCATTTCGGGTATTGACACGACCGAGGGGATCGTCGAGGCTAACAAGGCGTCACAGGCCGGCAAGACGGTCTGGGCGGCGCCCTATGACTACCGCGAGGCCTGCGCCCAGGGTGAGGCAGTCTGTCTGGGAGTGCCCTTCTTCAACTGGGGGCCGCGCTACGCAGAGATTATCGCCGATGCGCGCGCGGGCAAGTTTACGCCACAGTGGGAGTGGATTGGCCCCGACTGGAGCGATATCAATAACCCCGAGACGAGTATGATCGGCTTTGTGAAGGGGCCAGCGCTCACAGCGGAGAACGCCGCGACCCTGGACGAGTTTATCGGGAAACTGGCCGATGGCAGCCTGAACCTCTTTACCGGTCCACTGAACTACCAGGACGGGACGGTGTTTGTGCCTGCCGGCCAGGTAGCCGACGATAAGACCATCTGGTACACCGAGCAGTTGCTCGAGGGCATCGAGGGGCAGAGCGCGCCGTAGCGCCCGGGGTATAGCGCCTTCGGCAGCTATGCACCACGAAGGTGCAGAGGTAACGAAGCTGGCACAAGGGCCGGGGGGCGTTGTCCTCCCGAGCCCTTTGCACGACGCAGGCCGATGCAAGTCTCTGTGCACAATCTGAGCAAGTCGTTTGGATCGGTGCGGGCCAACGACCGCCTGACGCTGCGCTTTGAGGCGGGGAAGATCCACGGCGTGCTGGGGGAAAATGGGGCGGGCAAAAGCACGCTCATGAAGCTGGTGGCGGGCTTCTTGCGCCCCGATGAGGGGGTGATCCGCTTCGATGGGCGCGACGCGGCGCTGCGCGGCCCCGGTGACGCCCTGCGGGCCGGTGTGGGTATGATCCACCAGGACCCGCTGGACCTGCCGGCGTTCACCGCTCTGGAGAATCTGCTCTGCGCCACGCCGCGCTCAGCGATCGCCTCGTGGGCAGAGGGCCGGCGTCTGCTGGTCGAACTGGCCGGGCGCCTGGGGTTCACGGTTGAGCCTGAGATGCCCGTGGCGCGGCTGAGCATTGGCCAGCGCCAGCAACTCGAGATTATCCGGCTGCTGGCGCGCGGCGCTCGCGTGCTGATCCTCGATGAACCGACAACGGGGATCACCGCCGAGCAGACCCGGGCGCTCTTCGCGGCGCTGCGCCAATTGGCGGCCGCCGGGAACACGGTGCTCTTTGTGTCGCACAAACTTGAGGAAGTGGCTGCGCTCTGCGACACGGTGTGCGTGCTGCGAGCAGGCCGGCTCGTGGGGGAACAGATGGGTATGCCTGTGCCCCAGGCGGTGCTGCTGGGATTGATGTTTGACACCGCCGTGGCAGCAGTACGGGGCGCGGAGGCGCCTCCAGCAGGAGATGGCGGCACGCTGGAGCCACCCGTTACCAGACCTGTGGCGGGAGAGGTGGTATGGCGCCTGGAAGGTGTCACGGCGCGCGAGGGCGCGGTGACGCTCCGTAACCTGAACCTGGAAGTTCCGGCGGGCCGGGTGCTGGGCCTGGCGGGCCTCGACGGTAGCGGTCAGCAGCTCCTCCTGCGGCTCCTCGCCGGGCACGCCCGCCCGGACACGGGGCGCGTGCTGGTCGGTTCAACCGACCTGACCGGGGCGGGTAGCCGGGCCTACCGCGCAGCCGGGATCGAGTACCTGCCCGCAGATCGGCTTGCCGAGGGAGTGATCGGCGCGCTCTCGTTGAGTGACCACTTCGCCCTGCAACAGACCGGCAGGCTGGTAGACCGCCGGCAGGCGGAGCGAGCGGCGCGGGAGGCGATTGCCGCCTACGGGATCAAGGCGACGCCTGTCACTCCCATCAACGCGCTGTCGGGAGGTAACCAGCAGCGGGCCATGCTGGCCCTGGTGCCGCCGCGCTGCCGGGGATTGGCCTGCGAGCAGCCGACGCGCGGCCTCGACGTGGCCTCGGCACGAACGATCTGGCACAGCTTGCTGGCGCGCCGCGCAGACGGGTGCGCGATCGTGTTCGCCTCGGCAGACCTGGACGAGCTTATCGAGTACAGCGATGAGGTGCTGGTCTTTTTCGCCGGGCAGATCTCGCCGCCGCTGCCGCGGGCCCAACTCAGCGTGGCTCGTCTCGGCGAGCTGATCGGAGGGGTGGGGTTTGCTGAGGGGGGTACTACGTGACGAGGAATGCTGCTGGGAGGGCTTGCCACCCCCCTGGGCAGGGGTATGGAGAAACCCGGTTTCCCCGATGTTCACGGTAGTGTTCTGGACAGCGAAGGAACTCCAGCGAAACAGGACCCCCATGCAATCAACCGAGATCAATCGTCCACGCGAGCCGCAGCAGCAGCCAGCCATGCACCAGTGGTTCGAGACGCTGCGCCTGCCACTGCTGACGCTGACCGGGGCGCTGGCCCTCACGAGCCTGGCGCTGTTGAGCACCGGGGTCTCACCGCTCCAGGCGTACCGCATCCTGCTCTTCGGCGCCTTCAGCAGCCCAGGCCGCTCTAGCGATATGATTATGCTGGCGGCGCCGCTGCTGCTGTGCGCCACAGGCCTGATACTGACCTTCAGGACCGGGCTGTACAACCTGGGCGTTGAGGGGCAACTGGCGCTGGGAGCGGTGGCGGCTATGCTGCCGCTCCGGCTGCTGCCGGACTTGCCGGCGCCCCTGCTCTGGACGCTGTGTTTTGCCTGCGCGGCCACCGGAGGAGCGTTGTGGGCGTTACTGGCGGCAGGGCTGCGGCTGTACGCGGGGGTGAGCGAGATTTTCGCCGGGCTGGGGCTGAACTTCCTTGCGAGCGGTCTGGCGCTCTACCTGGTGCTGGGGCCATGGCGGCGCAGCGGCAGCGCTTCGATGTCGGGAACGGAGTTGTTGCCCCGCGACCTCTGGCTGCCGACCATAAACACATTGCGGCTGGCGCCACTGGCGCCGATCATAGCCATAGCGGCCCTGGCGATAGTCTGGTGGGTCGTGCGGCGGACGCGCTGGGGCCTGGAACTACGCGCGGTGGGGCTCAACCCCGGCGCCGCCGATCGCCTGGGGGTGCCGGCCCATCGGCGCATCGCGCAGGCTATGGCTGCGTGCGGCTTCCTGGCGGGTATGGCGGGGGCCATTCAGATCCTCGGAGTGTTCCATCAGCTTATTCCGAACATCTCGAGCGGGGTAGGGTTGCTTGGCCTGCTGGTGGCCCTGCTGGTGCGCGCCGATCCGCGCTGGGTGCTGCCGGTGAGCGTGGTGTTCGCCAGTTTCACGGTGGGGAGCGTGCAACTCCCCCTGGCCCTGGGGGTAGACAGCAGTATCGCGGGGGTGTTGCAGGGAGCGCTGGTGCTCTTCGCCCTGCTGGCGCGTGGGCTGCTCGCCAGGCCGGGTTGAGGGTGTCGGGGAAACCAGGTTTCCCCGTGTCCCGGTCTCAGGCGCGTGTCGGGCTGCGCCCCCCATTGCCGGCAGGCTGTTTCCTGGGAGGGCGTAGAGACGCAGCGGCGCTGCGTCTCTACGCCCAAACCCTCCCGCCAGGGAGGGGGAGGGGAAACCCGGTTTCCCCATGTCCCAACCGCTGGTGGGAGCGGCCGGCGCCCCCACAGGCAGGGGGTTGGGGAAACCCGGTTTCCCCGTATGTTCACATCAGTAGACAAGGACTATGGACCAGACAACCATCTTCGTGGCAGCGGTGCTGGCAGCGGCAGCGCCGCTAATCTTCGCCACGATGGGCGAGACGCTCACCGAACGGGCAGGTGTGGTCAACCTGTCGCTGGACGGGACCATCCTGATGGGGGCGATGATTGCCTTCGCGGTGGCGCTGAACACGCAGAGCGTGCTGCTGGGCTTTGGGGCAGCGGCGCTGACCGGTGCGCTGATCGCGCTGGTGTTATGTTTCCTCAGTCTGAGCCTGCGGCAGTCGCAAACGGCAGTGGGGTTTGTGCTGGCGTTGCTCTGCACGGAGCTTTCGTCGTTTCTGGGGGCGCCGTTTGTGCGGGTACCGGGGCCGGCGGTGCCATTTCTACCTGTTCCCGGGTTGGCCAACCTGCCGGTGATCGGGCCGATCCTGTTTCGGCACGACCTGGCGATCTATACGAGCTTTTTGCTCGTGCCGCTGGTGGGATGGTTGCTCTTCCAGACGCGGGCGGGGTTGACCCTGCGCGCCCTGGGTGAGCGGCCCCAGGCCGCTTACGCCCGCGGCGTGCCGGTGGTGCCGATGCGCTACCTGGTGACGGTGGCGGGGGGCGCGCTGGTGGGTATGGCGGGCGCGGTCTACTCGCTCGACCTGAAGCAGGGATGGAGCTATCGTCACACCTTTGGCGCCGGCTGGATCGCGCTGGCAATCGTCATTTTTGGCGGTTGGCGGCCCTGGCGCGTGGCGCTGGGCTGTTATCTGTTCGCCGCGCTGGAGATCATGGCCCTGCGTATGCAAAGCGTGCTGTCGGGCCTGCCGACGCAGGTGTTTCAGGTAGCGCCCTTCGCGCTGATGATCGCGGTGCTGGTGCTGGTCAACCTGGCCGGGAGCACGCACATGAGCCGGCGCATCGGCGATTTGCCGCCGAGTCTGCGCCGGCCCGCGCAGGCACTGGTCGATCGCCTGGCGGCGCCGGCGCCCGCCGCGCTGGGGCAGCCATTCGAGCGACCATGATGGCGTGGATGAAAACAGGTGAATGTTTGGGAGGGCTGCGCCCTCCCAAACCCTCCCCTCAGGGAGGGGGTTGGGGAAACCCGGTTTCCCATTTCCCAACCGCTGTTGGGAGCGGCTGGCGCCCCCACAGGCGGGGGTATGGGGAAACCCGGTTTCCCGGTATGTTCACCTCAGCCCTACGCCTCGTTGATTGTAAAGGTATAACTAATATCTACCGTTGGGCGCAACATGGCCCAGACGGGGCAATAGCGGTCGCGCGAGAGTTCGATGGCCCGCTGGCAGGCAGCCGGGTCGAGGCTGGTGCCGGTGAAGCGGTAGTCGAGGCGAATGGCGGTGTACACGCGGGGGTACTGGTCGCTGCGCGTGCCCGAGGCGATGACCTCAAGACCCCGCAGATCCTGGCGCTTCTTGCGCATGATCGAGACCACGTCCATCCCCGAGCATCCGGCCAGGCTCATCAGCACGGCGGCCATGGGCGATGGAGCGACGCCAGCGCCCTCGCCAGGGCTATCAAGGTCAATCGTTCGACCGGCGCGATCTTCGCCGATGAAATGCATCCCCTCGGCAAGGCGCATGGTGACCGTCACTTCTTCGGACATGCGGACATCTCCTTTCAACCTGGCACGGGTTCGGGGAGGCGCGTCGCCGGGCAGGGTCGCCGACAGCAACGCGCCGCTGCGCGTCATTCCTATCTTTGATGCTGTTCGACCAGCGAACGATACAACTCCAGAGTCCGGTGGGCGATGGCGTCCCAACTGAAATGCTCCTCAACCCGTCGGCGCCCGGCCTGGCCAAAGCGCGCTTGCAGGGCGGGATCGCCGGCAACCCGGTTGATGGCCGCAGCCAGGTCGGCAGAAAACTGCGCCGGGTCAAGCGGGTCGAAGGTGCCGGGTTTCAAGCTGAGGGGCACGAGGAGACCGGTTTCCTCGGGAACAACGACCTCTTTGATCCCTCCGACCGCCGAGGCGACCACGGCGGTTTCACAGGCCATCGCCTCGAGATTGATGATGCCAAACGGCTCGTAGACCGAGGGGCAACAGAAGACCGCGGCGTGCGAGTACATCTGGATCACATCGGGGCGGGCAAGCATCTCGCGGATCCAGATCACGCCGGGGCGTTCCGCGCTGATTGCGGCCACGCGCTCCTCCATCTCGCGGCCAATTTCGGGAGTGTCGGGCGCCCCGGCACAGAGCACCACCTGGAGGTGCGGGCTGATCTGAGGGATGGCGTTGACCAGGTGGATAATCCCCTTCTGGCGCGTTATCCGCCCGACGAAGAGCACGTAGGGCCGCGACGGATCGACGCCGTAGCGGATGAGGGCATCGGTGGCGGTGACAGGACGGTACTCAGCCAGATCGATGCCATTGTAGATAACATGGACCTTCTCGGGGGCGATGGAAAAGAGGCGCAACACATCTTCGCGCGTCTCGCGGGAGACGGCAATCACTGCATCGGCCTGTTCAATGGCGGTACGTTCCATCCACGAACTGAGGTGATAGGCATTGCCAAGTTGCTCGACCTTCCACGGGCGCAGGGGTTCCAGGGAGTGGATGGTGAGGACATAGGGCACGCCCCAGAGCTTACTGGCCAGCAGACCGCCCATGTCGGTATACCAGGTATGACAATGGACCACGCTGGCATCGAGGTTGTCCTTGGCCATGAGGAGCGAGCGGTTGAAGGCATCAACCGCGCCTACGAAACGCGGATCGGTATTGCGGGTCGTTTCCTCCCAGCGGGGATAGCCGCGCACGGTCAGACTCGGCGCGTCCACACGCTGGTCGCCGAAGCAGCGCACCTCAACCGGCACCAGTTTGCTCAAGGCCCGGCTCAGGTACTCCACATGCACGCCGGCGCCGCCATAGACATACGGCGGATACTCGTTGGTGAACAGGGCGACTTTGCGCAGCTCTGGCATAGTGTTTCCTGTTGTCAGGCGTCTATGCGGCTGCGCCGCACAACGCCGGAATGAAGATCATTATTCCCGGGAGGACTTCGCCTTCCCAGACCCGCCCCTGGGCAGGGGCATGGGCGGCTGCGCCGCACCACATCGGAATTATGATTATTCCCGGGAGGGCTTCGCCCACCCAAACCCTCCCGGTGAGACGGGCGCTCAGCGGGGGGCCATGCGGAGCGCGCCGTCCAGACGGATGACCTCGCCGTTGAGCATAGGGTTCTGGATGATATGTTCGACCAGGGCGGCGTACTCCTCGGGCCGACCCAGGCGCGCAGGGAAGGGCGCCTGCTGGCCCAGCGAGACACGGGCAGCTTCGGGCAGACCGGCCATCATCGCGGTGTCGAAGAGGCCCGGAGCGATGGTCATCACCCGGACGCCGATGCGCGCCAGTTCGCGGGCCGCGGGCAAGGTGAGCGCCGCCACGGCGCCCTTTGAGGCAGCATAGGCAGCCTGACCGATCTGGCCATCGAACGCGGCAATCGAGGCGGTGTTGACAATGACGCCGCGTTCACCCTCGTGGTTGGGCTGGTTGCGCGCCATAGCCTCGGCAGCGTACATCAGCATGGTAAAGGTGCCCACCAGATTGATCTCCACCGTGCGCCGGAAGCGGTGCAGGTCGTGGCGACCCTCTTTGCCGAGGATACGCTCGGCCAGAGCGATGCCGGCGCAGTTGACCAGGATGTGCAGGCCATCGCCGTGCTCCAGTGCCGCAGCCACCGCCGCCGCGCAAGCGGCTTCGTCGGTCACATCGGTGTGCACGAAGCGACCATCGGCCATATCGGCAACCACCTGGTGGCCCAGATCAGGGTTGAGGTCGGCGACCGTCACACGGGCGCCAAGGGCCGCCAGGCGCCGCGCCGTGGCGGCCCCCAACCCCGAAGCGCCGCCAGTGACCAGCGCACCCGTTCCGCGAATGTCCATCGTCAGGCTCCTCTTGTGTGATCAGCCGATCCGGAGCATATTGTACACTGGCTGCTATGAACGTGGGGCAACCGGGATTCCCCATGCTCCTGCCAGGGAACGGTATGGGAAAGCTGTGCCTCCCACACCTCGCGCGAACTGCCGGGGCGGGAGGATTGTCCTCTTCAACGGGCCGTGGCCCATTCGAAATGCATCCCATCGGCGGCGCCTTTGCCGTCGAAGTTCCAGTGGCCGCCCCAGTAGAAACCGTGGGCATTGGCCAGGGGCACCAGTTCACGCACCGATCCGGGTTGCCCCACCAGGGCCGGCACGCGCAACATGCCGTTCCAGGCGGCGTTGATATCGAAGGCGGTACCGTAGGCGTGGTTGCTCAAGACGGTCGGCTTGAGGCGGATGGTGCGCGGCACCCAGGCGCCGTCGAAGGTCCGCAGCAGATGCAGTAAGCCGGCAGCCTCCCAGGCGGCGAAGAGCCGGCGCAGTTGTTCGGCGGCAATGCGGTGGAAGAGCAGCCGCCCGCCGTTCCCGCCAGGCACGCGGGCCAGTTGGGGAATGAAGACCTCGACAAGGTGCCGGCGATCCCAATCGTTGGTAATGCGAATGAAATCACCGCTGGCTCGCACCCACTCGATCCGGCCAAGGACGCGCTCGCGGGCGCCGCCGTGATCGGTGAGGATGGAGAAGTCGGGGCGCGGCGGCCAGGCAGGGTCGCCGGCTCGGGGCGGGCCAGCCTGGGCAGGCGGCTGCGGCGGAGGCAACGGATTGGGCGGTGTGGAAGGAAGCGGCGGCGGAGCGGCCGGCTTCGGCTGCCAGGCCTGCACCTGCGGCGGCCCGGGTAACTCGCTCATACGCCGGATCACCCCATCGGGGCCGGCGTAGAGCGTATCGAGGGCCCAGACCTGCACCTGGTAGCGGGTGTTGGCATGGCTGGTTGCGTAGACCCCGGTGAGCGGCGCGCCGAGCTTCCATTCGATGGCGCGCTGGTGGAAGGGCGAGTCTGGATCGAAGGCCGCGCCGGCGACTTTGTAGGTCTCGCGCCAGATCGTCGCGTAGGCAGGATCGGCAGGGGCAGTGGCGCTCAGGTAGCGACAGCCGGACGGCTCGCTCATCGGGGTGTACAGGGTTTCACCGGCAAAGACCTGCACGGCGTATGCGCCATCGGCGGTGCGATAGTTGCCGCTGAGGGGCGGACCGAACCCGGCATGAGTTGCCACCTGATGAAAGCGCCAGTCGGGCCGCAGGCCCTCCACGCCGATCAGCGGGCCACGGGCCTTGCTGGCCTGGAGCGTCACCCGGTAGCTGGCTTCGAGCAACTGACGCGCCAGGCCGCGCGCGGGGATCTCGAGGCGCTGAGGGTCAAACAGGGCGCTCAGGTGCTGCACGGCGGCGTAGTCGGCGCCTTCGTTGAAGATCGTATCGCGGGCAAAGGGCTGAAAATTGAAACGTCGCCCCTCCACGATCAGGGGCACAGGCTCGTTGGGACCCACCGGCGCGCCGAGGTGGTAGCGGGCTGCGTGCAGGGCAAAGGCCTGGTTCAATTTCAGCGCGCCGCCGCGGGGGCGGTAGGTTTCGCCAAGGAGAAAGACGAAAAGCTCCTGCTCCGGGCTGAGCGCGCTACCCAGAGTCAGCCACTCCTCGGCCATTGCGGGCGCCGGGGGCAGGTAGGGCACAACCCGCCGACCGCCGGCGGGAGTGGGAGCAAGAGTTACCAGCGCAGTCGGGTCGAGATTGTAACGTGTCAGCAGCGTGTGGAGCAGGAGGTGCAGACTCTCGATCTGCGCATCGCCGGGGCCATCGGGGTGCGGCTCGAGGCAAACGCTGAGCGCGATGCGATCGAGGCGGCGGCGCCGGCCGGCGTGGATGGCCATACCCAGGGCCGACCCGGCGCGCATGTCGGCGACGAGGTGGAACACCCGCCCGGAGCGGTCGAGGGCGTAGTTGGGCAGCGCAGCAGGCGCGGCGCGGGTCGCAGCAAAGATCCGACGGTTCGCAACAACGGCGATCAACTCAATGCGCCGACCTGGATGCGCTATGCCGGTAAGCTCGGGAAGGCCAACGGTCTCGATCACATTCGTGGTACGGCTCATGCCTGGCTCCTTGACGGCTGCGAGGATGATACGACGGCGATACGGTTGCAGCAGGGGCCTGCGGGGCAATGCTGGAGTTATCAGGTATGGTAGCACAACAGGCGAACCAGGGCGTGGGAGGAGGCGCGCGGGCACGATGTGCGTTGCCCCCCGAGGCGGCGCGACGGCCTCCGCGGTGCGCAGGTGTGCAGGAGCATTGTCACGCGGGCGTCGTGCAAACCATCACGTCACACCCCGTGCATAGGGACGCGACGTAATAGTTTGCACCGCGCGCCCCACGCCGCCCCCGCGCCGCCCCGGGGCCATGCCGCCGCCCCGCGGCACCCCGCGCCGTCCGGGAGTCGCCCCCATGCCGCCCCGCGGGCGGTCGGCGCCGCGGGGTTATTGCGGCGCCAACCGCAGGGCCGAAGCATTCGCCCCCATCCCCGCCGTGTTCAGGGGCGGACAGAACGTATGAGCGCCGATGGGCGTGATGGCGTTGGGATGCGCTGCTTGGTCCTCACCCCCTCCCCCTCTCCAGCTTCGCTGGAGAGGGGAGACCAGAGCCATGCGCGGGGGCGTTCCAATGCGGTATAAGCCACGTTAGCCCGGATGTTCTGTCCGCCTTTAAACCCCGCCGTGGGGGCGGTGGTCGCGTATGCGAATGCTTCGGCCTGACACCCGCCACGGGCACGCCGCGCGCCCCGGCGCATCATCCAGCGCCCCACGCCGCCCCCGCGCCGCCCCGGGGCGCCCCGCGAAACCGCGGACCTGCACGCCTGCACGGCATTCCATTGACAGGCCAGGCTCGCGGGTGTATACTCGGCGGAAACCGCTTTCCGGTTCGTGGCGGCGCGCGATAGTTGCGCCACCACTCCGCGGAGCGGGTTACCGCCGGCCTGCACCCTCCCCTTGCGCAGGAGCGGCGTGAGACGGCATTGGCAGCGAGAAGCGCCCGATGCAGGGCCACCCCAATGATGGGTATCTACGATGCCGACGATTGACGATATCGCGCGTCTGGCGCAGGTCGCACCGAGCACGGTCTCCAAGGTGCTCAACAACCGTCCGCACGTTAGTCGGGCGACGCGGGCGCGGGTGGAGCAGGTGATCGCGGCAACCGGTTTTGTGCCAAGCCAGCGCGCCCGTCGCCTCGTCACGGGCCGTTCGTGTATCCTCGGCCTGCTCATCCCCTACACTTCCGATCAACTCTTCGCCGATCCACATTTGCTCGAGATCATGCGTGGGATCGAGGCTGAGGCCACTGAGCGTGAGTACAATCTCCTGCTCACCACGGCGCGCACGACCCTCGACGCAGCCAGCGCCCTGGTGCGGCTGCTGCGGAGCGACGTGATTGACGGCGCGATTGTCGTCGAGACCCACGATGTGCAACCCTTCGCCGAGACCCTGCAGCAGCGCCCCGCCCCCTGGGTGGTGATCGGTTATGCCTCACCCGGCGTGGTTCCGGCGGTCCACGCCGATGACTTCAGCGGCGCGCTGGCGGCCACGCGCCACCTGCTGGGGCTGGGCCACCGGCGCCTGGGGGTGATCAGTAGCCTGCCGCGCCCATTCGCGCTTGATGAGCGACTGCGCGGTATCCGCACTGCCCTGGGCGAGGCAGGGCAGCACCTGGACGAACACCTGATCGTCACGGGTGATTTCTCGCCGGCCAGCGGCGAACGCGCTGCCCATTGCTTACTTGAGCGGCCCGATCCGCCGACCGCGATCTTCGCCCTGAACGACCGTATGGCAGCCGGCGCCCTGCGCGCGGCTGCCAGTCGCGGCCTCCGGGTGCCGGAAGACCTCTCGGTGGTCGGGTTCGATGATATTGCCCTCGCCAGCCTGCTCACCCCGCCCCTGACCACGGTGCGCCAGTCCGGGTACAGCCTGGGCCGGGCCGCGGCGGCGCTCTTTTTTCAGTGTCTCGATGGCCAGACGCCGGAGGCGCCGGCGATCATTCCGACAGAACTGGTGGTGCGCGACAGCAGCGGTCCAGCGCCACAGGACAGGAGGCCCGACAGGGCGGCCTCGCCTTCTGACGTGAACAGAGCGGAACCCGGGTTGCCCCGTTCCTCTGCACGTTCAGGGGCGGCCAGAACGTATGGGCGCCGACGGGGGTGATGGCGTTGGGATGCGCTGGTTGGTCCTCACCGAGACTAGTGGTCTGCCACGATAATTGTGATGAACGTGGCGGGAGGGGGCGTGGGAGGGCGAAGCCCTCCCCGCAAAAAACTATCCATCACAACCTGGTTGACAAACCACTAGAGCCGCGCGCGGGGGCGTTCCAATGCGGTATACGCCACGTTGGCCCGGATGTTTTGTTCACCCTTAAACCTCTGCACATGGGGATGAGACTGTGCAGCGATACCGGATAACGAAAGGACACGACCTATGAACCGCAGACTCCCCTGGATGATCAGCCTGCTGGCGGCGATGAGTCTGGTACTGGCCGCCTGTGGAGGAGCGCCTGCCGCGCAACCGACCACGGCGCCGGCTGAGCCGGCCACGGCTGCGCCCGCACCCACGGCGGCGCCCACCGCCGCGCCGACTGCCGCGCCCACGGCAGCCGCGCCCACTGGTGAGCAGATCACCCTGCGCTGGCGCACCCGGCCCGATAACCAGGCCGAAATTGACGTTTACCAGACCATCTCCAACGACCTTGACGCCGAGTTCGACAATGTCACGCTGGTGTACGAGCCGGGCGGCTCCGAGACAGCGTCGTACCAGGACGTGCTCAAGACCGAACTCTCCGCCGGCACTGCGCCCGATGTCTTCTGGATCCCGGGGACCGACATCGCCGACTTTGCCACCCGTGGCCTCATCCTCAACCTGCGCGAGCTGGCCGATGCCGACAGCGACTACCGCGACGCAGATTTCTACCCCGGCCCCATGTTCCACCTGACCTTCAACCCCGAAACGGGCAAGACCGGAGAAACGCTCTGGGGTCTACCCCGCGACGTTTCGACCTTTGTGCTCTACCTCAACCTGGACCTGCTGGAGCAGGCTGGCGCGCCCGATCCCCGCGAACTGGCCCGCGAAGGCAAATGGGACTGGGATGCTTTTGTTGAGACGGCGGTAGCGGTGAACAATCTGGGCGGTGATATCAAGGGCTTCGGCATGAATGCCTGGTGGGCCAACCCCGGCCTGTTCATCAACTCGGCGGGCGGCAGTTTCTTCAATGAAGAACGCACCGCCTGCGCCCTTGACACCGACGAGGCGGTCGAAGGCGTGGCCTTCACCTCCCGGCTGTACAACGAGCTTAAAGTCGCCGTGCCCTACGGCGAAGACTCGGAACCGCCCTTCCTCGCCGGTAACGTCGGTATGTTCCTGAACGGTCGCTGGGCCACGCCGGGTATGCGGTCGGGCGCGAGATTCAACTGGGACGTAGTCGAAGTGCCCGCCGGCCCCGACGGCGCGCGGAGCTGGCTGTTCTGGGGCGCCTACGTCGTCAACGCCAACACGAAGCATCCCCAGGAGTCCTGGGAACTGATCCGCGCTCTGACCCGCGCCGACGTGCAGGGCAAGATCTCCGAACTGGGCGCAAATATCCCCTCACGGGTCTCTGACGAGGCGATTGATGCGTTCCTGACCTTTACCCCGCCGGAAAACAACCAGGCCTTCATCAACCTGCTAAAGAACGATCCGGCGGTGGAAGGTCCACTGTGGGCCGGCTCGTGGCCTGAATTCGACAAGGCCATGGGCGACAAGATCACTGCCGTGTTAAATGGGGACCTGTCGATCGCAGATTATCGCGCAACGGTCTGCGACGAAGCGAACCTGGCCTTCAAGTAACCGGCGCCACGATCAGGGCGGGGAGGCGCGTGTCTCCCCGCCGCTCAGGAGGCGGCGATGGCAACAACTACGGCGCAACGGCCCGTACCGGCGGAACGTGCCACGCTGATCGCCCGGCTGGGGGCGGCCTGGCAGGGTCTGCTGGCCGCCGGACTGGCGCTGGCCGCCTGGGGGATGAGTCAGGCCACCTGGGCGCAACGCGATGGCCTGCGACTGGTGGCGGTGGCCCTGATCGGGCTGGGTGCGCTGAGCAGCTTACTGGCGGCCGGGCTGATGTTGCGCCGCAACCGGCGTGGACGGCTGCTGGGCCTGGCGTTGAACTACGTGCTGGCCATAGGCTGCCTGCTGAGCCTCCTGGGCACGCTGGGTGTGTACACCGGGCTCGACGAGGTCGCGAACCGCTTTTATCCGCGGGCCTGGCTGTTGATCGGCGTGCTGGCCGGCTTTCTGATCGCCAGCTCTGGTGACCGCTTCGCGGACGCGCCGCGCGTGCAGGCCGCTTACCACCGCACCGGGCGCTGGGTGATGATCGGCAGTGTGGTGGTGCTGGCGCTGTCAATGGGCGCGTTGCAGGGCCTGGTCACGCTGCTACTGGGGCTGCGTCAGCCTGTGGCCCTGGCGCTGCTGGCCGGCGCCTCGCTCTTTGGCGCGGCCTTCTGGCTGCTCTGGCGGCCCCAAACGGCCCGAGCCTTCGGCGCTGGCGAGCGCGACGCAGTGGCGATCAGCGGTTATCTGTTCATCGCCCCCAACCTGCTGGGCTTCCTGCTCTTTTTCGCCGGACCGCTGCTCTTCTCACTCTACCTGAGTTTCACTAATTCCGACGGCTTTCGGGCCGAGTTCGTAGGTCCGCGCAATTATGCGACCATTTTCAGCCTGGAGGTAGTCAGGCTGGAGAGCAGCAGCCAGCGCGCCAGCGAGGTCCTCAGCCCCGGCTTCGTAGAACTGAACCGCATCGGCAACCTGGTTATTGGCGCCCGCGATCGCCTGTTCTGGATCGCGCTCTGGAACACGGTGGTGTACTGCTTCTGGGTGACCATCCTGTCGGTGGTTCCGGCATTGCTGATTGCGACCATCCTCAACAGCAAGATCCCGGGTATGACATTCTTTCGGGCGATCTACTTCATTCCCAGTATTGCTGGCGTGGTGGGTGTAGCGGTAATCTGGAAATGGCTCTACAACTCGAACATCGGCTTTCTCAACTACGGCATCAACCAGGTGCTCGGGGTCATCAACCTGCTGCCAGGGGTGGAGCTCGGGCCGGTGAACATTCCCTGGCTTGCCAGTCAGCAGACGGCGCTGGCCTCGATCATCATAATGGCCGCCTGGCAACTGCTGGGCTTCAACACCATCCTCTTTCTGGCCGGCCTGCAAGGCATTCCGAACGACGTCTACGAAGCCGCGACGATTGACGGCGCCGGCGCCTGGCAGCGCTTCCGCTCGATTACCCTGCCCCTCCTGGGGCCGACGACCTTCTTCGTGGTCACCACAACGCTCATCACGACTCTCCAGGTCTTCAGCGAACCCTTTGTGATGACCCCGCCGCCGGGCGGCGGCCCGAACAATGCCACTCTGACCTCGGTGCTCTATCTCTACCAGCGCGGCTTTAACCGCTTCGAACAGGGGTACGCGGCAGCAGTGGCCTGGGTGCTGTTTCTCTTCATCTTCGCGGTGACAATTGTGCAGTTCCGTATGCAGCGGCGCTACGGTGAGATGTGATGGCAATGACGCTCGTCACTCAGCACCGGCGCCTTTGGGGAAGCCGGGTTTCCCCACGCCCCTCCCTGAGGGAAGGGTTTGGATAGAGGTGGCACATGCGCCGATCGCCGGGTTACCGTCTTCAGAAACTGCTGATAAACGCCGGCGCGTACCTTGTGCTGGCAGTCTTTGGCTTTCTGATCATCTTTCCCTTTCTGTTTATGTTCTTCACCGCGCTGAAGCTGCCGACCGATGTGTTTCGCTCGCCCCCCAGGCTGCTCCCAATGAGTCCCCAAACGGTAACGATCGATGGCCAGGAGTTCCCGCTCTACCTGGTAGAAACCGAGGCCGGTGTCGAACGACTGGCCAGAGTGGCCCGCGGCGCCCCGGTGGTAATCTTTGCCAGCGTGGAAGACCCGAGCCAGACGTTTGAACGGGCGCCTCGCGAGGCGCGGCCCGTGGGTGGCTTCACCAATCAACAAACCGCGTTGATTGATGGTCAGGAGCGCAAGCTCTGGGAGATCGAGGAAGCCGGGCGCACCATCCGCGTCTTTGAACTGAGCCGCGCCAATCTGGGCCGCTTCGCCGACCCGGCCAACCCCGAGCGCACGCTTGATCGCAGTCTGAACGACGCGCGGCCGCTCGAACGCCTCGACCCGCAAATCGCCAACTATCAGCGTGTGCTGGAGCTGCAGAACATAGACCGGAGCCTCACCAATACGATGCTGGTAACCATCCTGGTGGTGCTGGGGCAGGTAACCACCTCGGTGCTCGGTGGTTACGCCTTCGCGCGGCTGGCGTTTCCCGGGCGCGACTCGCTCTTCCTGGTTTACCTGGGGACAATTATGATCCCCTTCGTGGTACTGATCATCCCCATGTACCAGTTAATGGTGATCATCGGCTGGGTCGATCGCATCAGTTCGCTCATCTTACCGTGGATCTTCACCGCCTACGGCACCTTTCTGATGCGCCAGTTCTTTTTGAGCATCCCTAAAGATCTGGAGGAAGCGGCATTGATGGATGGGGCCTCACGGCTGCGCATCCTGTGGCAGGTGTTCGTGCCGCTGGCGGGGCCGGCCATCGCCACACAGGCGACCTTCACCTTCCTCTACGCATGGAACTCGTTCGTCTGGCCCCTGGTGGTGATCAACACCGGCAACTTTAACAACCAGGTGCTAACGCTGTCGCTCATGGTGTTGCAGGGCCGCGCCGCCGATAGCCCGAACCTGGTGATGGCAGGAACCACCATTGCCGTTGCCGTGCCGTTGCTGATCTTCGTGCTGGCACAGCGGTATTTCGTGGAGGGGATTGCGACGACGGGGATCAAGTGAGTGGAGGGGGCGACAACCTCGTTCCGCCATCCCGGCGCCTGGTGGGAGGGCTTGCCGCCCCCACAGGCAGGGGTATGGGGAAATCTGGTTTCCCCATATGTTCACATCAGCCGTCCATGCGGCTGCGCCGCACAACGCCGGAATGAAAATACGTGTTCTTGGGAGGGCTACGCCCTCCCAAACCCTCCCTTCTGGCGGGTTGTTTCCTGGGAGGGCTTGCCGCCCCCACAGGCAGGGGTATGGGGAAACCAGGTTTCCCCATATGTTCACATCAGTCCTCCATGCGGCTGTGCCGCAAAACGACAGGATGAAAATAGGTTTTTCTTGGGAGGGTGTAGCCCTCCCAAACCCTCCCTGCTGAAAGGTTGTTTCCCGGGAGGGCTTGCCGCCCCCACAGGCAGGGGTATGGGGAAACCAGGTTTCCCCATATGTTCACCTCAGATTAGCTATGAGCATACCACTGACAGGACACAGGCTGAGTTACGAGGAGGCCCTGCGCCGGCTGGAGGCGATCGCGGCAAGCGAGGCAGCCCTACCGCTGAACCCGGTGGGGCACAGCTTCGCGCTGAACCACGGCGCGCAGGCTGATCGCTGCTTCGTGCTCATTCACGGCTACACCAACTGCCCGCAGCAATTCCGCGCCTTTGGCGAACTGCTCCATGCGCGGGGGCACAATGTCTACGTTCCGCGCCTGCCCTACCATAGCCTGGCCGACCGGCTCAACAACGAACACGGACGCATGGATCGAGCTGCGTTGTTGCACTATCTCGACGATGCCCTGGCGGTGGCGCGAGGACTTGGCCGGCGCGTGGGGCTGATTGGCATCTCGGCGGGGGCGGTGCTGGCCGCCTACGCGGCGCAGTTCCGCGCCGAGGTGTACTACGCTATGCCCATCGCGCCAGTGCTGGGCACGCCGTCTATCCCACGCTGGTTTACCCTGCCGCTGGCCACTGCGGGCAGTGTGCTGCCCAACCGCTTTCGCTGGTGGGACCCGGTGCACAAGGACTCGCGCCGCAGCCCGCCGCACTGTTACCCGCGCTACGCCACCCGCGTCCTGGCAACGGTTACCCGGATGGGGTTCGAGGTCCTGCGGGCCGCGGCGCGCCGCCCTCCCTGCGCGCGGGTGATCGTGATGGTGCTGAACGAGGCCGACGAGGCGGTGGACAACGCGCCGAATGAGTTGCTGGCCGCGCGCTGGCATGCCCACGGCGCCAGGGTGCACCTGCACATGTTCCCCGGCGAGCGCCAGGTGATCCACGACTGCATTGACCCGGCGCAGGAGTTACAGCAGGTGGATTATGTCTATCCGATCCTGCTCGATCTGGCGGAGTGGGAGGGGTAATACCATTTTGGATTTTGGATTGTGGATTGCCACGCTGGGCAGCACAACGCCTGAAATCGCTTCAGGCAATGCGGCATCATCAACGGTAATTGGTATAAGGTTGTGCCTTCTCTCGCTCGCCGCGTTCCTCTTCCACAGGGGGCGCCATTCGCGGGACGTACCACGCCGGAATGAACATAATGGTTTCTGGGAGGGCGTAGAGGCGCGGCGCCGCGCCTCTACGCCCAAACCCTCCCGCGCGCGGGCTATGTTCACCTCAGGCCCGGCTGTGGTCGTGACTACTCTGTTGCAACCGCAAGCGTCGCTGAGGGGACGGGAGGAGCGGCATTGGCGCGGGCAAAGCCAGGAACATCAACGCGGATCACCAGCCAGACGCAGACCGCCAGCCCCACGGCCTCGAGCAGAAACACCGTCGCATAGGCCACTGTGAGCGAACCCGTCGCAACCAGGGCCAGGTCGCGGACGAAGCCGCCTAGAAAGATCCCCACCCCGCGAAAGACGAGCTGGGCCACCGTCCACAGGCCCAGGTAGGCCCCGGCGCAGCGATCGGAGGTCATAGCCATGAGCAGTGACACTGCGCCGACGGTGTAGATGCCGAAACCCAGGCCGAAGAGCACCAGAACGGGAATCAACAGGGCGCGGGCCTCGGTAAGCGCCACGACACCCAGCAACGCCAGCGGCAGAGCGGTCAGCGCCAGCCCGAGGACGGTGGTGGATGTTTGCTCGTGGGCCATGCGGTTGCGGGTGATGACAATCGTGGCGATCAGGCTCACCAGCACCCCGACGCCCCAGTAGGCGTTGAAACGTGTCGTCTCACCGGCGGGCAAGCCGAAGACATCGCCGCCGAAGGGTTCGAGCACGGCATCCTGAGCAAAGGCGCTCATCGCGCCGAGGGCCAGAAAGAGAAAGAAGCCCCGCGTGCGCCGGTCGGCCCACATCTCGCGCAGGAGGCGCGGCAGGGGCAGGCGCTCCCCGCTCTCGCCGGCCACAATCCCCTGGCCCGGACGTTCGGCGCGGAAGAGGGCAAACATAAAGAAACCGAGGGCGATCGCCATGCCGATCAGCGTAATGCGCCAGAAGGTAGCCGGGTCGTAGACCGGCATCAGGGCGCCGTAGACCACCCCGGCGATGGGAAAACTCACCACGAGAAACGTCTGGACAATGCTGAGGGCCTGACCGCGCCTGGCGGGTGGGGCGCTATCGCGCACCAGCGCCAGGTAGGTGCTTCCCGACAGGAGCGTGCCGACGCCGTACACCAGGAACGCCAGGGTAGCCAGCGTCCAGCCGAGGACTGAACGGGGATCGGCTGCCAGCAGGACGGTGACAATCGGCAACAGCGGTAGGGACAGGACCATCGGCAGTCGCCCGGCCCAGATGTAGGGCAGCCGATGCAGCCCGAATATCGGGCGGGTGTCGGAGCGGTAGCCGGCCCAGATGCTCAGGGGCGCAAGGAGGTAGCGCAGGGCCGAAAGCAGCGCCACCGGGGAGGCCCACAGGCCCAGGTCGGTGATCAGCACCCGGTTGAGCACACCCGACGTCAGCAGGTCAACAAACGACGAGCCGATATGAAAGGTCCCCAGGCGCATGGTGCGCCAGACGCTGAAACGCTCAGAGGGAGGCGTCTCCACGGTCACTCTCCTTTAGACACCCATGCGGCTGCGCCGCACAACACCAGAATGAAAATATTATTGTTCCTGGGAGGGCTGCGCCCTCCCAAACCCTCCCCGCTGGCGGGTTGTTTCCTGGCAGGGCTGCGCCCTCCCAAACCCTCCCCGCTGGCGGGTTGTTTCCTGGCAGGGCTGCGCCCTCCCAAACCCTCCCCGCTGGCGGGTTGTTTCCTGGCAGGGCTGCGCCCCCCCAAACCCTCCCCGCTGGCGGGTTGTTTCCTGGCAGGGCTGCGCCCCCCCAAACCCTCCCGCGCGGGCTGTGTTCACGTCAGGACGCTTGCTGGTAGGAAGCGGCCACAGCCAGATGCACCTCATTGGCAACCCGGCTGATACGGCGCAGCAGGCGCGCGCTGGCCTCGGGGCGCAGGTGCGCTTCCTCGGGCAGGCCCATTGCCGCCTCAACCAGCGAATCGCGGAAGAACAGCGCGGCTTCAAGGGCAGCGGTGAGGGGCATCCCCGCCTGGCGGGCGCGGGCTGCATATTCGCCGCCGAGGCGGCGCGCCTCACCCAGCAGATCTTCATCATCGTGGGGGCTGTTGATGTAGTGTAGCACCACCCCCATTAGTTGCTGGCCAATCCGGCGCCAGGCCGCGCGCTCCTCATCGCTGATGCTGGCGAGCCAGGCCGGGCGACCCGCAGGCGCAGCGAGTTCGTGGCGCGTCTGGGCCAGGGCCCGCGCAGCCCAGGCGTTCCCGAGGACCTGGGCGCTGACAGGCCGGCGCGCCGCCAGGGCCTCGATGTCTCTTCGGGCAAAGCGGCGGTGACCGCCCGGCGTGACATACACCGGCACCGCCCCCTCATCGGCCCAGCGCCGCAGCGTCGTGCTGTGAACGCCGAGGAGCTTGCTGGCGGCGGAGAGGGAGAGGTACAGCGCATCGTCTCCCATACAAACCTCAACAAATCTGGGCAATCTTGAGTCATTATAGGTTGCATTGCGGCAGGCTGTCAACCAGCCCGCGAGCGGGTGGGCATAGTCAGTGGCGACTGACGCTCCTGACGCGAACATAGGGAACCCGGGGTTCCCTCCGCTCCTGTTCACGGGGATGCCAGGCGCCCCCACCAGCGGTTGGGACACGGGGAAACCGGGTTTCCCCATCCCCTGCCTGTGGCGGCCAGCCGCTCCCACCACCGGTTGGGAACGGGGGAAACCGGGTTTCCCCACCTGCGGTGAGCCTGTCGAACCGCACCCCTCCCTGTGGGGGGGCGCCAGCCGCTCCCACCACCGGTTGGGAACGGGGGAAACCGGGTTTCCCCACCTGCGGTGAGCCTGTCGAACCGCACC
>CAKZKA010000290.1 GCA_937120965.1 uncultured Chloroflexota bacterium | reverse complement strand
GTTTCCCATTCGTTGACCCATTTCCCCTCGGCGTCCCAGAAAGCCCTTTCCAGAGCAGGTGAAACCCTTTGGAGGGCTGCACCCTCCCAAAGCCTCCCGCGGGCGGGCTATGTTCACCTCAGACCAAGCTCGTCAACCACCTGAAGCAGTTCCGGCGGGCGCGGGGGCGAAAACACCACCGACAGGGGCGCGACCCATTCCCAGCGAATAACGCCCTGGGCGTCGATCACAAAGGTGCCGGGTAGCGGCACACCCATAGCTGAACCCATGCCATAGCGGTAGAACACCGACCACTCGGGGTCACTCAGCACCGGGTACGGAGCGCGGAGCGTTTCGACAACGAAGCTCGTCATCTCCAGGTCGGTGCTGCTTACCACGAGCAGATACACGTCGCGTCGAACAAACTCGTCATACCATTCCCGCAAAGCATCCAGCTGCGGCGCGCAGTTCGGTCAGAAGAAGCGGTCACTCACGATACGGGTCAGGTTCAACACCACGGGCCGACCCCGCAGCGCGCTGAGGGTCAGTGTTCGCCCATACTCTACCTGCTCCTCACCGGCGGCGTTGCGCGTCAACAACGCATATGGCAGCGTAAAGTCGGGCGCAACCTCACCCACCTGCGGCACGTTCGACGGACCGCGGGGCTGGAGGAACTCGCGCCGCCATTTGTCGGTCATCGGCAGAATTGGTCGTGCCATACATCCCTCGCTGTGGCATAAGGAGACCTGCGCCTGCACAGCCCCCTCAGCCAGGGCTATCACGCTGGCTTATGCTCTTCGCACACACTCTTCAAGCGGCGCATCTGCACCTTCGCGTCCCAACCCATCAACGGCCCCACCGTCGCCGGCCAGAGCACATCGAGGATAGGAATACTCAAATTATACTCGATCCGGTTGTGGATTAATGTCTGATCCGCGTGCTCATGAAGCGGACGCCAGTGCCAGGCGTCAAAGCCTTCCCAGAAGCCGGTAAAAGCCCACAGGACCAGCCCGGGCTTTCGGTCAAAGACCACGTAGTGCGCCTCCAGGGCGCGGCCCAGGCCGGTCAGGGTGAGACGCCAGCGCGCCCCTTGCTCGAAGCTCCACGTTTCCAGCGGCTCGAAGCGCACCGCCGGCGACATCCAGCGCATCATCAGTGGCCGCTCGGTCATCACGGCCTCGACCCGCGCCAGCGGCGCATTGACAATGACGAACTCTTCCTGAAGGTGTGTATATTGGTGCTCCATAGTTTTTAGTATACGCCCTGTCAGACACTTTGTCCACCTTTTGCACAAGAATCAGGGTGCGCGGCGGTGCCGCGGGGCGTCGGGTATCTGCCGATGGGCCGGCGCGTGCAAGAGGTTGGGTCATACCCCGTCACAGTATAAAACATTGCGAATATGCTATACTAGAGCAGTTGCAGGCGGCCCATTCGTGGTTGAGTGCAACACTGACCGCATCCAGATGCGCCACACCTGATCTGTCTTCACAGGCTGCGCTCGCCCTGCGCAGATGCTCCCCGGCCGGACCGGCGCCCACGGAGGTGTTGACGTGACTACAGAGGAACCGGACGTTCACGTCATCCCTAACCTGACGTTCAAAGTTGCCGAGCGCGAGGAGTTGGAGAAACCGTATCGGGTAATCATCCAGAACGATGATGTGACACCGATGGATTTTGTCGTCACCGTCCTGCGCGTCTTTTTCGGTCTCGGCTTCAACCGGGCGGTGGTGGTGATGCTGACCGCGCACCACGAAGGGCGGGCCCACGTCACCACGCTGCCCTACGAAGAGGCTCAGGAACGGGTGTACAATGCCCATCACGCGGCCCGAGAGGCGGGCTACCCCCTGACCTTCTACCTTGAGCCGGATAGCTGATTGCGAGCATTGTGGAGCAAGCATGACCTGGCCATGTTACGCCGCGATCGGCCTGCTCTGTGTGGCGCTGATTGCGGGCTGCGCCCCCGCCCCGTCGCAGCCAGACCGCTCTTCACCCGCCCGACAACCAACGACAGACGCCACCGCCGCGTCGGCGTCCACACCGGCCCCCGTCTTCGCCAATGGCACCACGGTTGCAGGGATCACTGTAGCCGGTCTGACCCTCGCCGAAGCCGAGCAGCGTCTCCGCACAGGCCTGACAGCCCCCACGGAAATCGAACTGCGCGCCGGCTCAAAACGCTACACACTCGGCGCCGAGCAGATCGGGCTAACGGTCCCGGTAGAACAACTGCTCGCCCGCGCCGCGCCAGCCCTGACCACGACCACGCCGGTGACGGTGTCGGTGGCTTTCGAGTACGATCGGGCGGCCCTTCGCGAGCAGGTGGCCGCGTTGGCCGCTGAGGTCGCGGCGCCACCTGCTATCCGCGTCATCACTGCCACCGACACCCTCTCGCGGAGCTTTGCCTTTACGCCCGGGCGCCTCCTCGATGTCGACGCTGCCGTGGCCCAGATCGGCAAGAGCTTCGCCAGCGGCGCTGCCGGCCCCTTCACGCTGGCCCTCAGCGAGGACGCCAGGCCGCCGCGTGTGCCGCTGGCTCGCCTCCGCGATGAGGTAGAGGCAATGGCCGCCGCATGGCCGGGTGTGATCGGTTTCCAGTTGATCGATCTGGAAACCGGCGCCAGCACGGGTTTCCACGAACATACGGTTTTCGCCGGCGCCAGTACGATCAAAACGGCAATCATGCTCAACGCTTATGTTAACCTTGACACGCTGAACGAGCGCGAGCAGCGCTCGCTCAGCAGGATGATTGCCGAAAGCGACAATCTTGCCGCCAACGATTTGCTCGCTGCCGCCGCCGGGGGGCAGGGAACCGAGTACGCTTTCGTCGGCGCCGAAGCGATGAGTACGATGTTGCAAGAAGAGCTTGGCCTGGAGCACACCTACTTGTATATTCCTTTCGAGGCTACGGATTACATCACGATCTACAAGCCCAGGTTTCGCTGCGGGCCGGATGGTCCAGTGGGTGCGCGGCCCTACACCGAGCACGGCAATTGCCTCCGCGCCGAGCCGGCCTCGATGGCGCGGCTGTACCAGTTGATTGACCAGTGCGCCAGCGGCACGGGTCTGCTCCTGGAACGTTTCGAGCGCCTCAACCCGGCCCGCTGCCAGGAGATGCTCGACTACCTCGCCGCTAACGATGACCAGACTCGTCTGGTTGCCGGCGTGCCGCCGGGCGTCCGGGTCGAGCATAAGAGTGGCTGGATCGAAGATATGCAGGCCGACGCGGGTATCGTGCGCTCACCCAATGGCGCCTACGCGATCGCGATCTACGTGTACCGGCCCCTGCCTGCCGGTCGCTACCTCTGGCCCGATGAACTAATGGCCCCGGTCGTGGCCGCGTTCTCGCGCCTGGCGTACACAGCCTACAACCCGGTGCGCCTGGAAGAACCCGGGGCGTAGCGGCAAACCCTCCCGACCGGGAGGATGTGCGCGTAGCGGCACGGCGGCGCCGCGCCGCTACGCCCTCCCAGGAACAAGTATGTTCATGCTGACGTTGCGCGGCGCAGCCGCATAGACGGCTGAAATGTCATGAGCGCTACAACGAGAGGCGCAGAGGGGCTGTGTCCCTCTGCAATTTCGAGGTCTGCGACCTTCGAAATCTCCGCCTGTGACGATACGCATCGCAAGCCTCGCTTGCCAGCAGACAGGACCAACCGATGGCCATCTTGCCAATCACGCGCCTGGTGCTCTTCAAACACGGCGTGGGCTACATCGAACGCCGCGGGTCCTATCAGGGCGAACGCCTGGAGTTAAGTTTCCCCCGGACAGCCATAGACGATGTGCTCAAAAGTCTGCTGGTCCTTGACCGTGGGAACGGCCAGGTGCTCGGCGTGGACTTCGAGACGCCCGAGGATCGCGAGACGCGCCTGTCCCGCGTCAGCATCCGCCTCTCAGAAGAGCGCCGCTTGCTCGACCTGCTGCGTGACCTGCGCGGCCGCGCCGTGCGTCTGGTCCTGAACGAGAGCGCCAGGAAATCTGAGCACGTTGTCGAAGGCCTGCTGCTGGGCGTGGACCATGAACCGAAGATGGCGCCGCGTCGGGCGGTGCTGGTCATCTACCAGCCTGAGGCGCGGCAGGTGCGCATTGTTCCGGTCGCTCATCTGGCGCACCTGGACCTGCTCGACGACCAGGCAGCCGATGATGTGCTCTACGCTCTGCGCGCCGCCCGCGGCGAAGAGCAGCGCCAGAGCGCCACACTGCGCCTGTCCCCCGGCGAGCATGACCTGCTCGTGGCCTACGTTGTCCCCGCTCCTGCCTGGCGGGTGAGCTATCGCCTGCTCTACGAGGAGGAGCGCGTAGATCGGCCTGCCACCGCCCCGCCACCGGCAGAGGCGCTCATTCAGGGCTGGGGGCTGTTCGATAATCAACTTGACGAGGATCTGTGTCAGGTCGAGTTGACCCTGATGGCAGGTATGCCGATCTCCTTTCGCTACCGCCTGGCTATGCCCCATACCCCGGAACGTCCACTGGTTGAGGACGAAGAGCGCACCGTTGCCGGACCGCTGTTCTTCGACAGCGCGCCACCACGCGCAGAGCCGGAGATCGCGTTGAGCATGCTCAGTGACCACGCTGCTTCCGCAGCCGCTGTTACTACGCGCACATCGCGCCTGACGACCCATCGCCTGGAGGAGAGTGTTGCCGAGAGCGCCAGCGGCGATGAGCGCGGCGCGCTCTTTGCCTATCACATCATCCACCCGGTCAGTGTCGCCCGGGGCCAGTCGGCGATGGTCCCGATTGTCAGTCGACGCCTGCCCGCTTATCGCGAATTGCTTTACAGCGGCACGAAGCATCCCCGCCATCCAGTTGCTGCGTTGCGCCTGAACAACGCTACCGGCCTGACCCTCGAACGTGGCCCGGTGACAGTACTGGAGAACGGCGACTACGCCGGCGAAGCGGTGCTGCCGTTTACCCGCCCCGGTGAGGAGTTGATCGTGCCCTATGCCGTAGAACTGGGGGTGCGTGTCACCGAAGAGCGACGGGGTGAGCGTCGCATCATCAGCGTTGCGCTGGAAGGTGAGTATGTGCGGATCGAGGAGCACGAACTGAGCATCACCGATTATGAACTCGTTAGCGCCCTCGACCGCCCCGTGGTCGTGACTGTTGAGCACTACCGCACTCCGGCCTTTGAGCTTGTCGGGCCACGGCCACCTGACGAGGAACGCGCCGGGTTCGCCCGCTGGTATGTGCCGTGCGCGCCCGGAGCGCGCACGCCCTTCAGCGTGAGCGAGCGGCGCGTGCTCAGTCGCTTCGAGGCCGTGCGTAGCCTTACTGGCGCGCAGTTGCGTGAGTTTCTTACCAACCGGTTGCTCGATGTTGCCACCGTCAAGGCGCTCGGCGAAGTGCTCAAGCTCTACCACCAGATCAGCGCCGCCGAGGAAAAGATCCGGCGCCTCGACGCGCAACGCGATGAGATTTACAAGCGTCAGAGGCAGATCCGCGGCAATCTGGAGCCGCTTGGCCGCGAAGGTGACGAAGGCGCGCTGCGTCAACGCTACGTCGCTACGCTCGGCGAACTCGAAGACCGCCTGAGCGCCCTCGCCAACGACGAGGCCCGTCTTCGCCAGGAGATCGCGCGCCTGGAGGAGCAGGCCGCTCGACTCCTGCGGGGATCATAGCGGATGGAACTGAAGCCACTGCATGGTCCAATTTATCGCCGCACCGCCACGGAGAGCTTTGTGGAGCTGGAGAGCTGTGGAGGTACGGAGCTGACCAATGTGATACCATTTTAGATTGCCGATTTTGGATTGTGGATTGCGATCCCGGGCATTACCGTGCGCTATCGCGGCTCGGGTTATGCGGAATGTTCAACAGAAATTGGTATGATACCATCAAGCAGGATTGGTATCATACCAGTCATCAATGCGGCTACGCCGCACAACGCCGGAATGAACATAATTATTCCTGGGAGGGCTGCGCCCTCCCAAACCCTCCCCGCTGGCGGGTTGTTTCCTGGGAGGGCTGCGCCCTCCCAAACCCTCCCGCGGGCGGGCTATGTTCACCTCAGTGTAGCTTGCAGCGTATGATCCGACGCCTCGATATTCGCACCCTGCTGATCATGCTCGCGGCCCTGATCATCGGTGTGACCTGGGCCGCCTTCAACCTCGCCTCGACGGGGGGCGCGCGCAACGATGCCACCGTGCGCCCCCTGGTCTGGACGGTGTTTGCCACGCCTGCCGCGCTGTTCATCGGCTGGATGATCGCCCGCCGGCAGGAGCTGGGCCTGGCGGCGTTCTGCTGCTTCTGCCTCTACTTCTTCGCCTTCTTCGTCGCCCAGCGCATTGAGACGCTCTTTTTCACGCTGGAAGAGGCGCGGGCCAGCGGGCATACGTTCTATTTCACCGCCGTGCTGGCGATCCACGCCCTGGCGGGCGCCGCGCTCAGCCTCTGGCGCGCTCTCACGCCGGCTTCCCAGGGCCTGGTATAATTCACCCATCCACATCGGTTGCGACCTGATGTTTCGAGCACAGCCATGCGCACACCCCGCGAGTACCAGGAAGACCTCGAAGCACGGGTGCTCTCAACCTTTGCCGCGCGCAGCAGCGCCGCCGTGCGCGACCGCCCCGAACCGCCCTGCGCAGTGCGCCCGGCCTACCAGCGCGATCGCGACCGCATCCTGCACTCCAAAGCCTTCCGGCGCCTCAAGCACAAAACACAGGTGTTCATCGCGCCCCCCGGCGACCACTACCGCACCCGCCTGACCCACACCCTGGAAGTGACCCAGATAGCCCGCACGGTGGCTCGCGCCCTGCGCCTTAACGAGGACCTGACCGAGGCGATTGGTCTGGGCCACGACCTGGGGCACGCGCCTTTCGGGCACGCCGGCGAAACCGCCCTGACGCGCATCTTCGCTGACCACTTCCGCCACAACGAGCAGTCACGGCGCATCGTCGAGGTGCTCGAACACGGCGGTCAGGGCCTCAACCTGACCTATGCCGTCCGTGAGGGCATCTACCTGCACTCCAAGGCCCGCCGCGACATTATGACCACTGCCTGGGGCACGGCCAGCACGCTGGAGGGCCAGTTGATCAAGATCTGCGATAGCGTGGCCTATATCAACCACGACATTGACGACGCCATTCGCGCCGGGGTGCTGCGCAAGGAGGATCTGCCCGCCGAAGCCGTGGCGGTGCTGGGCCACAGCCACCGCGAGCGCATCAACACTATGGTCAGCGACCTGATCCACTTCAACTGGTGGGCTACCGGCGAGGCGACCCCGCCCGACCCGCCGCTGATCGGGATGAGCCCGCCTGTGCTCGCCGCCACCAACCAGTTGCGCGACTTTATGTTCCGCGCTGTGTACCAGGATCAGCGCGCCAGGGCCGAGAGCGAGAAGGCGCGTTTCATCATCGAGACGCTCTACGCCCATTTCGTCAAGCATCCCGACTTGATCCCCGAAGAGTTGCAGCAGATTAACCAGCAACGGGGCGAACCCGTCGAACGGATGATCGTGGACCACATTGCCAGTATGACCGACCGGTACGCGATTGAGACATTCAAGCGGGTATTCATTCCCAGGACCTGGAGCGGGTAACCGGAAGGGGTGTGGGGAAACCCGGTTTCCCCGTATTTTCACCTCAGCCGTCCATGCGGCTGCGCTGCACAACACCAGAATGAAAAATATTTGTTCTTGGGAGGGCTTCGCCCTCCCAAACCCTCCCGGTGGGGAGGGCTTGCCGCCCCCACAGGCAGGGGGATGGGGAAACCTGGTTTCCCCGTATGTTCACATCAGACGGTCATGCGCATGGCGCACAACGCCGGAATGAAAATATTATTGTTCCTGGGAGGGCTGCGCCCTCCCAAACCCTCCCGGTGGGGAGGGCTTGCCGCCCCCACAGGCAGGGGGATGGGGAAACCCGGTTTCCCCGTATGTTCACCTCAGGAGCACAGGAATGTCCTCTGAGCATGGCATACCCTCGCAGCCGCTCACCTACCGCGCCGGACTGCTCCAGCGGGTTGCGGCCCGGCTGCGGGCGGGAGAGTGTTGCTCGATTGTCGGCCCCAGCGGGGTTGGCAAGACCAATCTCAGCCGTTTCTTGCAGCGTCAGGACGTGCAGGCGCTGTACTTCCCCGACGCGCCTACCTGGGTGGTGCTGATTGATTGTAACGCCCTGGCTGCCGAAGACGGGTCGCGGGAGTTCGCTGTTCTTGAATTGATCGCCCACCGGCTGATCCGCGAGGCCGAGCGCCGCAACCTCCCCGAGAGCGCGGTCGCGCCGCTGGACCGACTCCACGCGACCCTGCTCAACGAGGGCAACCTGTTGCTGGCCCTGCGCTACCTTGAGCGCATCTGCGGGCGCCTGATCGAGGACCAGGGGCTGCGACTTATTCTGCTCTTCGACCAGTTCGAAGACATCTGGCGCGAGCTTGACGCGCGCCTGTTTCGCAATCTGCGCTACCTCCGTGATGAGTTCAAGTACCGCCTGGTTTACCTCACGATCACCCGCGAGCGCCTGTCCCGGGCGCGTCAGCGGGCCAGGAACGACCTGGACGCGGTTGAGTCGTTCTGGGAAATGTTCGAACCGCATACGTTTGGCCTGGGTATGCACGACGAGGCCGACGCCCGCGAGGTGCTCGAGCGCATTGCCTGGCGCCGTGGCGCTACGTTCACCCCGGCGGTGGCGCAGGCCGTGCTTGACACCAGCGGCGGCTACCCGGCGCTCATCCGGGCGCTGGCCTGGACGGCGGATGAACAATGGCTCGACCAGCCGCCCGAGCGTATCGCCGCGCTGCCCGAAGTGGCCCAGGAATGCGCCAAGCTCTGGAACGACCTGCTGCCCGATGAACAGCGTGTCGTCAGACATCTGGCCGCCGGGCTGGATATGTGCGACGCCGATCAGGAGACCCTGGCGGACCTGCGCCTGATCGAACTCATACGCGGCGAGCCGCCGCAACTCTTTGCGCCGGTGTTCGCCGCCTATGTGCGTAGCCAGGGCGGCGTGAGCAGCGAGGGGATCGTGGTTGCCCGACGCCAGCGGCGAGTGTGGGTTGATGGGCGCCTGCTGCCGGGGCAGTTGCCACCTCTGGAGTTCAATTTACTGGTGTACCTGGCCGAGCGGGCGGGGACCGTCTGCCCGCGCGAGGAGATCCTGGGCGCGCTCTACCCGGAGGAGCGGCTGGAGGCCAATGACGAGCGCATTGATACCCTGCTCAAACGCCTGCGCGACTCGCTTGGCGATGATGGGCGCAACCCGCGCCACCTGATCACCCATCGAGGTGTCGGGGTGCGCCTGGCCCGCGGCCGGGTGGAGGAGTGATGCGGTTTTGAACGCTTGTGCGGCTGCGCCCCGCGATGACCTTGCGATTGTAGATTGGCCGTGGCGCATCTGGACGCAGTCGGTGTTGCGCTACTATGGGGAAGCCGGGTTTCCCCACGCCCCTCCCTCGGGTCGCCTGAACGTGTATCAGGGCGCGGCCCACTCCACCTGCGGCCAGGCCGGGGGCGGCCAGGTTGCGCTCTGCCACTGCTCGAGACGCTGGCAGATGACCGCGGCAAAGAGCATGGTGCGCTCCCAGCGGGCGCTCTGCGGCTCCAGCTTGCTGGATACAAACAGGTGATTGCAGAGCAGGCCCCACAGGTACTCGCGCCGGTCATCGCAGGCTGCCCGCGCCGCGGCCAGTTCTTGCAACGCCTGCACCACCAGGAAACATTTGCGGGCCTCGGAGTGCGCCAGAATGGCGCGTGTCGCGAGCATCGGCTCGCGCGGCGCCTGCGGCCCGCATAGCGCCACCGCCAGTTCGTAGACCAGGGGCAGGTCCTCGGTACGCAGCACAGCGATGCGTGTGGTCAGATCCTGGATCAGTTCGACAAAATCGCGTAGCAGCGGGCCGTAGCCGGTGCGCTCAAAGTCGATCGGCCAGGCAGTGTGCCGATCGGCAAACAGATTGTCGCCGTGGAGGTCGCCGTGGGTGATGACCTGGCGGAGCTGGCGCAGGTGCGCGCAGTGGTGCTGCTGCTCGACGAACCAGCGCTGTGGATGGGGCAGCGTTACGGGCAGCAGGCCGGGATGGAAGGTCGGAGGTTGGGCGCGCCAGAGGGACTCGAGCCGCGAGAGCGCATAGTCCCAACTCCGATCGTAGGCTTCCACCAGTGTTCCCGGTAGCTCCTGCACGTGCGGTCCCCGGTACCAATCGCCCCAGGCGGCGTAGGAGAAGAAATCCCGCAGTGGGGCGACGATGGTTGCCGGATCGGCGGTGCGACGATAGAAGTGGGTAAAGACCTGCCCTTTCCCCTCGGCCAGGTGCTCAAAGCCGACCAGGCGGTAGGCGATTGCGCCCATGTCCCAGAGCAGGGCGGTACCGGTCAACTCCGGACGGCGGAGGGCTTCGATGCCCGCTTCTACATAGCGCCGGTAGTTTTCGCGCTCGCGTTCGATCTTTCCGGTGCGCGCGAGTTTGACCACCTGCAAGGCCCGCTCGCCAGCGATTTCGGCAATGAAGACGCGCGATTTGCGCCGTAGCGAGGCGTTGACCGATGGACTGACCTGTTCCGCGCCGGCGCTGCCGTTGGCCTCGGTGATCATCGTCAGCCGCACCCAGGGTTTGTCTTTGAAGAGCAAGCGAATGAGCGCCTCGGCTTCATCGGCGGGAATAGCCGGCTGGTCGGGAAACATCTCGTCACGCACCGCCGCCGAGGAAAGCCCGCCCTGCCACTGCACCTCCGGGCCGTTGCCGCGCAGGCACAGGCTTTCGGCAATGCGGTTGAGTTCGCTGCGTAGCACCTCCGGCGCCTCACCCTTCCCCACGAACGAGGCTGCCCCGTAGTGCTGGATGGCCTGGCGGGCCATCGGGGTGGTGTCAAAGCCGGTGATGACGATTGCCGCCGTGTAGGGTAACCGGCGCACCAGTTCCAGGCCGCTGATGTCTCCCTGGTCCTTATCCTCGACCAGACGGAGATCGACCAGGGCGATCGGGCACCGCTGCTCGGCGGCCAGGCGCAGGGCCTGATCCGGCAATTCGGCTCCATCGGCCTCGACCACCACCGGCTCATAGTCCCAGTCGCGCACCAGCGCGGCGTACTGAGCGCGGAACTCGGGGAGGTTGTCAACGATCAGTACCCGGATCGGCGCCCAGGTCATACGGTCTTGCTCCTTGTTTCTGAGGTGAAAATACGGGGAAACCGGGTTTCCCCACCTGCAGTGAGCCTGTCGAACCGCACCCCTGCCTGTGGGGGCGCCAGCCGCTCCCACCAGCGGCTGGGACATGGGGAAACCGGGTTTCCCCAATCCCCTCCCGGTGGGGAGGAGCTCGGTTCCCTCCCCCAGCGGGGGAGGGCCAGGGAGGGGGTGGCCCTCCCAGAGATACCCCATGTTCATCGCGGCGTTGTGCGCCATGCGCATGACCGTCTGAGGTGAACATATGGGGAAACCAGCTTTCCCCACTCCCCTCCCGGCGGCGACGCCAGCCGCTCCCAACCGCGGTTGGGACATAGGGAAACCGCGTTTCCCCAATCCCCCTCCCGGCGGCGACGCCAGCCGCTCCCACCAGCGGTTGCGCAATGGGGAAACCAGCTTTCCCCATCCCCTCCCGGCGGCGACGCCAGCCGCTCCCACCAGCGGTTGCGCAATGGGGAACCCGGGGTTCCCCATCCCCCTCCCTGGGGAGATGCTGGAAGCGGAACGGCCCTGCCCGCCGGGGTGGGTCACTCCTCTGCGCCGTCAGGCGCCGCCAGCGGGAGCCGGAGCGCGAAGGTCACCGGTGAGATGGGACTGACCAGCACAATCTCGCCCCCCAGGGTCTTCATCATCGAGCGGGCCAGGAGCAGGCCGCGCCCGCCTTCAGTGACGCGTTGCTCGTGCCGGATCGGCTCCACGAAGAGGCGCTGTTGCACCTCGGGAGGAATCGAGGGACCGTCGTTGGCGACGGTGATCCGGGCGAAGGCCCCCTCGCGGGCCGTGGTGACGGAGATGGTGCAATCGAGCGGCTTGGCCTGCCGCGCATTGCGAATCAGGTGTTCCAGCACGCGCTCGAGAAGGATTTCGTTGGCCCGCACCAGGAGTTCCTCGGCTGAAAAGATGTAGGTTACCGCGACCGGCGCGCCAGCGCGCCGCCTGATGATCTGGGGCACACGCTCCCGGAGCCAGGCGCTCAGGTCGTAGGGCGGCTCGCAGGAGGGTTGGTCCGAGGCGCGGGCCAGGCGCCTGATCTCGCCAAGGCTCTGGCTGATGCGTGAGATGTGCATCATCTGCTCCGGCTCAGCCGTCTTGGTCAGCCAGTAGATCGCGTTGTTGGCCCCGCTGATGGCGTGGTCAATGTCGTGGGCAATCTGGCTGGCCCAGGCGGTCATTGCGGCCACCGACTCGCTGAAGCGACGCTCGCGGTTCTCGCGCGCCCGGGCGATCGCCAGACTGATCGTCGGCGCCAGTCGCTCGATCAACTGCTCGTCGGTATGCGAGAAGGCGTTGGTGCGGTTGGCCTCAATCACCAGCACACCCAGCAACCGGGGGTGAGGGGTTTCGCGCTCGGGGTTGAGCAATGCCAGGGTCAACTGGGCCAGGGTGCCAGGGTTCGCCTGCACATAGTCCGGGTCGGTCCGCACATCGTTGATCGTCTCCAGGACGGCCCGGCGCTGCTCCCTGGCCTTGCGGGCCACGCGCGCGGCAATCGTGCCGGGTTGCGCCCCGGCGCCGTTGCCCTGCGGGGCGATAGGAAAGATCTGCCGTTCGACCACAAACTCCCAGTGGTAAAACTCGCGCGAGGCCGGGGTGAAGCTGAGGTGCTGCTCGCTTTCGTCGGCCAGGAGGACGCTCAGGCCCAGACGGCGATGCTCGTTCTGTAGCAGATCGCGCAGAATGGCGAGCATACGCCGCAGGGTCTCATCGAGGTCGAGGGTCGCTTCGAGCACGGCCCGGGCCAGCTTGGCGGCGGCCTGCAACTGGCTCTGGCGCGCGGCAAGCCGCTCGACGTGGAACGTGTCGCGAATACACGCCGCCACGACGCCGGCCACGATTGGCAAGATGACCCGCTCGCGGCGGGTGAAGCGATGGGGCTGCCGGTACACCAGGAACAGCACGCCGATTACCCGGCGCTGCCGCCCGTCGGGAAACGGCGGCAACCAGATCGGCACGCCCACCGGCTCCTCATCGGTGGGCGTTTCGCCGATTTGCAGCGGAAAGGCAACACAGGAAGCCACTTCCTCTTCACGCACGAACCGGCCCTCGAGCACCGGCTCGGCGCGCGCGTCTTCGGCCCAGACGGGATCGAGCCGACGCACAACCCGGCCCAGCACGGTCTCCTCGGTGTAGTTCGGGTCCTCCACCAGGTGCGTCTCATACCGCACGCCGTGGGTCACGCCAGGGGCCAGCGCCCGCCGCTGCTCGTCCCAGTACCAGATCGTCACCGCCGACAGGTTGGGCGCCAGAATCAGGATCTGCTCCAGCACGGCCTGGAGGGTGGTTTGCAGCGTGCCGGCGACGATCATCGGCTCGACGGCCTTGTACAGCTCGCGGAGTTGCCGCTGAGTCTGGCTGACATCAATCGCCAGGGCCACCACGTTGGCAAGGCGCTTGAGGGCCTCGCAGTGGGCCGGGGTGAACGCGCCGACCTGAGGCGACTCGACGTTGATCAGCCCCAGCACCTGATCCTCCAGACGGATAAGCACATCCAGTTCGGCCCGCGTCTCGCGCGAGAAGCGGTCGAAGAAGCGCGCATTCCACGGCGGTTCGCGGACATCGTGGACCAGTTGCGGTTCACCTGTCTCGAAGGCCCGACCGGTGATCCCCCGGTAGAGATCGGGGTCCTCAACCTCTTGCAGCGTATCTCCGAGGAGAAAGTACTCGCGGCGAATGACGCGGGCCTGGCCAAGCCGGTCAGGGCGTTGCCAGGCGCGGAGGATCAGGCCGAGGCTGGCATCGGGCCGATTGAGCAGCACAGTCGCCGCCTGGAGAATGCGCGTGAAGAGGATCCGCTCCGCATCGGGCGCGTCCAGGTTCAGGCGCAGGGTTTCCTGGAGCAGGGTGGCGAAGACCTCCTGCTCACGCTCAAACGAGGCGCGCTCATCGTAGTTCCGCATGGCTTGACCCACCAGCTCGGCAAAGGAGCCGAGCAGGCCACGGTCGCGCTCTTCGAAGCTCCGCTGGCTGCGATAGCCGACGACCAGCGCGCCGCGCCAATCGCCGGCCACGTGGTCAACGATCGGCGCGGCGATGAACGAGCGAAGGTGTTCGCGGGACACGAAACCCGGCTCCGGGTCACCGGGAACGGTCCAGGGCGGTTCGTGGGCGTTTTCAACGGCCAGCGGGCCGGGGGCCTCGAGGATCTGCCGGATGAAGTGCTCTGGTCCGGGGGACCAGGCGGATCGCAGCAGGGCGGGTTCGCGGAGGCCATCGCCGGCAGCGCGAGCGGCGGCGAAGCGCAACCGGGGCAGGGACGATCCAGGCTCGAGGGGAAGGATCGCCACACAACTGGCGCTCATCAACACCCGCGCCGAGCGGCACAACTCCTCCAGCGTCTCGTGCAGGGGGTGATCGGCTGCGCGCGCCAGCACGGCGCGGCTGATCTCGGCCAGTTGCTCGCCGGCGTTACGCTGGCGCCGCGTCTCGACGATCAGCGCCACCTGCGCCAGCCAGGTAGTCAGCAGATCGCGCGGCATTTCATCGAGAGGGCGGCGCAGATGGGGATTGGCGACGATGACGACTCCGAAACGCCGACGCGCGACCATCACCGGCGCCACCTCGTAGTCGGCGGGGGGCAGGCAGGCCGCCAGGTTGGGGGGAAACCGTCGCGTCAGTTCACTCTCCGGCACCCGCACGCAGGTCAGACGCAGGACGGCCTCGCCGAGGGCGCCCGTCGCATCGTGAATGGGGATTTCCAGCCCGCGCACCAGGCCATCGAGCACTGTCGGCGGGATGGCGCCCTGGCGCAACTGCTCCAGGTAATGCTCAAAGGTCTGGCCACGCTCCTCATCGGCGGCCCAGGCGCGACGGGCCTGTTTCAGGGTCACCTGCCCGATGGCGAGGCGCCCGCGCAGCAGGGTGCGCCCACGGTGGAGCGAGAAGAACGCCGCCAGGTTGTAGCACAGACCGTACCCGGCGGTGATCACCGTCAGGGCGGCATGCCAGAGGCGTTCTTCATCCTGGGGTTCGTCGCCCATAGCGATCAGCGCCGCTGTGGCCCGTTGCAACAGGGTCAGGCGCCGGTTGGTCAACTCCGCCGCTTCGCGCAGGCGCCGGTTGTGGAGCGGCCCGGCGATCTGCGCCGCCACTGCTTCCAGAAAACGCTGGTCGCTCTCGCTGAACCATTCGGCATGCCGGGTGCTGAAGACAACCAGCGCCCCGACTGCGCGACCGGCGACGAGCAAGGGCACCCCCAGCCAGCTTCGGGCAACCATACGGCGCTCCAGGCGCAGTATGCGATGCTGCTGGCGAAAGGCGCGGATCTGCTGCGGCGTGCGCAGCAGCACGGGCCGACTCTGCACCAGGTGTTGATGGATCATGCCCTGGCCCGGCGGTAGCGAGCGGCGCTCGCCGCGCACGCCTTCACGCACATCGAGCAACAACTCGATCCAGCCAGAGGTTTCGCTCCGCATAGCCACGATGAAGTTCTCAACGTCGAGCCGGGCACTGAGGACCTGCCGCACCTCTTCGAGCAACGCTTCATCGCTGCGCTCGGCTGGATCGGCGCCGGCCAGGCGCCCGATCTGGCTGAGGATCTCGGTTTCGGTCTGGAGCGCAGTACGCTCGAGCGCAGCGCCCACCTGTCGCGCAAAGAGGATCAAGGCCTGTTGCAGCAGATGATCCTGCCGCAGCGGCGTCGCCCGGCGCCGGTCGAGCATCAAGGCGCCGCGAAATACGTCGCCGGCCCGGAGCGGCAAGCCGACCCACTCGCCCACCGGAGGCGCGAAGCTCCGACCGGCGCGCTGCTGCTTCAACCAGGACTTGCCGTGCTCAAGCTCGTGGAAGATCACCGGCGCGCGGCTCTGCACCACGCGCATCAAATAGGGCGACTCAGCCGCGCGCAGCCGCAGGCCGCGAAACGGCTCCAGCGCCTCGCACCCGGCGCTGGCAGCGGCAATGAGCGTCTGCCCGCCATCAGAACTGACCCACAGGCGCGCCCGGTCGAAGCCCAGCTCCAGGCCGCGCTGCACGATCATGGCCTCGAGCGCCGGGGCGGCGTAGAGATGCTGGGCGTCCTCGGCGAAGCGGTTGATCACCGCAAACCAGGTCAACTGGTCGCGCGTCTGGCGCCAGGCGCTCAGATTGGCGAGCAGGTGCAGCAGCGCCTCGGCGCTGAAGGGCCTGGGAAGGTAGCTGTAGGCGCCCGCCGCCCGCGCGCGCCGCCCGGCCTCGGCGTCACTCGCCTCGGTAAAGACCACCGCGCTGCTGTCGGGGCTGAGTCTCAACAACTCGGGCAGGACGGTGATGCCATCGGTATCGGGCGGCAAGTGTTGATCGATCAGCAGCACATCAACCGGCATCGCCGCCTGCGCCAGCGCGGCCAGCGCCTCGGCCACCGTGGCGCACAACGTCCACTGGAACACCTGACCCTCGCAGCGTCCCAGGGTGGCCGCGAGCTGCACGCGCCGCTCAGGCTCGCCGTCGAGGATCAGCACGTACAGGGGACGCCGGAAGACCGGCGTTCCCACCTGTGCGGTGAGGGCTTCTGTCATGAGCCGCCCTTTCACTTGCTGCGCTCCATGGTATTGTACGCCAGCGCCGGAGCGCCGGGCAGGCGCGTGGCTGACGCGAGGCGGGCAACAACCCCGCAAGAGTCTGACGTTTCTGTGGTAGCATTTGCGCCAGTCACGCGAGCGCGACGGCGGTTTCGGTCGTTGTGGTCCGGGGCGCTCCTGCGGTGGCGTCAGGAGCGCGACCGAAGCCCGACCGGCCGCATTTGTCAGGAGCGTAGTTCATGGCCGACCAGCACCACCACAGCGATCATCACGCCCACCATCACCACCTGCCCGCCCGTTTCGACCGCGCCTTCGCCATTGGCATCGGTCTGAACCTCGGCTTCGTCATCGTCGAGTTCATCGTCGGGGTGCTGGTTGGCTCCCTGGCCCTGATAGCCGATGCGGGTCACAACCTGAGCGACGTACTGGGCCTGCTGATGGCCTGGGGCGCCACCATGCTGGCCCGACGCCCCTCGACGGCCCGCCGCACCTACGGTATGCGCCGCGCTACCATTCTGGCTGCCCTGGCCAACGCTGCGCTCCTGTTTATCGCCATCGGCGGAATCGCCTGGGAAGCCGGGCAACGCCTCTTCGCCCCCACCGAGGTACCCGGCCTGACCCTGATCGCCGTGGCCGGCATCGGCGTGGTGATCAACGCATTCACGGCATGGCTCTTCGCCCGGGGCCGGGCCGACGACCTCAACATCCGCGGCGCCTTCCTGCACATGGCTGCCGACGCGGTCATCTCCCTGGGGGTGATTGTCGCTGGCGCCCTCATCCTGCTCACCGGCTGGACCTGGATCGATCCGCTTCTGAGCCTGGTGATCGTCGCTGTGATCGGCTGGGGCGCCTGGGACCTGGCGCGCGAGTCAGTTGACCTGGCCCTCGATGCCGTACCTGCGACGGTGGACCCGCTGGCTGTGCGGGCCTATCTGACCGACCTGCCGAGCGTGCGCGAGGTCCACGATTTGCACATCTGGGCGCTCAGCACCACCGAGCCGGCGTTGACCACCCACCTGGTGCTGGCCACCCTGGAAGGATGCGACGCGCTGCTGGCGGAGGTGCGCGCCGGGTTGCACCAGCGCTTCGGGATCGAACATGTGACCGTGCAACTCGAACAGGGGGACCCGCGGTACCCCTGCAACGCCTGCCCGGAGCGGTAGTGGAGGAGGTCGGTTCCCTCGCTGGTGGGAGCGGCTGGCGCCCCTACAGGCAGGGGTACGGTTCGACAGGCTCACCGCAGGTGGGGAAACCCGGGTTCCCCGTGTCCCAACCGCTGGTGGGAGCGGCTGGCGCCCCTACAGGCAGGGGTACGGCTCGACAGGCTCACCGCAGCCGGGTTCCCCATGTCCCAACCGCTGGCGGGAGCGGCTGGCGCCCCCCCGCAGGCAGGGGGGTGGGGAACCCCGGGTTCCCCGTGTCCCAACCGCTGGCGGGAGCGGCTGGCACCCCCACAGGCAGGGGTACGGTTCGACAGGCTCACCGCAGGTGGGGAAACCCGGTTTCCCCGTATGTTCACCTCGGCAAAGGCTACCCCTCTGCCCGCTCCAGGGTATCAATGACCCCCTCAATCAACTCCACCGCCTCGCGCAGCACCGTGGTATCGAAGGCGAAGCGCGCTCCGGCTGCGTGGAAGAGATCGGGCAACGGGGCGGCGCCGCCAAGAGCCAGGGCGCGGCGATAGGCTGCCACTGCGCCCGCCTGGTCGCGCATGGCGTTGCGCCACACCTGCACCGCGCCAAGCTGGGCCAGACCGTACTCCACGTAGTAGAACGGGTAGCGATAGATATGCTGCTTGCGGTGCCAGCCGGTCATGCGCTCGGCATCGAGGCCGCTCCAGTCGACTCCATCCATGAATCGCGCCCAGAGCCGGTCCCAGGCGGCATCACAGGCAGCGGGGTCATCGGCGGTCTCGGGGTTGGTGTAGGCCCAGTGCTGGAAACCGTCTACCACGGCCATGTAGGGCCAGAAGGTGAGGATGCCCTCCAGATGTTCGATGCGCGCACGAGCGTATTCGGA
This sequence comes from uncultured Chloroflexota bacterium, assembly GCA_937120965.1. Classification (GTDB taxonomy): domain Bacteria; phylum Chloroflexota; class Chloroflexia; order Chloroflexales; family Chloroflexaceae; genus JACAEO01. The sequence goes on along the minus strand of CAKZKA010000290.1, from coordinate 10,166 downwards.
CGGCTCATAGTACCCGCCATCGGAGCGACGCAGGTAGGGCGCAGCGAGCAGTTCCATCGCCATCGAGGCGACCTCGGCGAACTCGATGGGCGCTTCGCGCTGCCGGTGGTAGGGCAGATGCGCCATCTCGAAGTCGTGGAAGGCGTGGCCAGCCTCGTGCAGCAGGGTGCGTACATCGCCGGGCAGCCCCACAGCGTTCATAAAGATGAAGGGCCGCTGCACAACGGGAAAGTAGGCGCAATAGCCGCCGGGCGCCTTACCCTTACGGTTGTCGAGGTCGAGGAACTCCTCACGGCGCAGAGTGGCGAAATAGCTCCCCAACTCCGGGTCTACCCGCATCAGCACGGCCTCACCCCGTTCGGCCAGATCGGCGCCGTCGCGAAAGGGGCGCAGCGGCGCCTCATGGGGGGCGCGAGCGTGCGTATCCCAGGGGCGCAACCGGGCGAGACCGAGGCGCGCGGCGCGCCGGGCGTAGACCCGCCGGGCCGCGGGAACGGCAACCGCCTCGATGGCCTCGTGGAAGCGCAGGCAGTCATCGGGCGCGTAGTCGAAGCGTTGCCGCAGCCGCCAGGCATAGGCCCGATAGTCGGGCAGATCGGCATTGGCGGCCAGTTGCCGCCGCAGGGCCAGCAGTTGACGCCAGATCCGGTTGATCGCCTCGCGATCGGCGAGTTGCCGCGCGGCAGCCCGCCGCCAGACTTCCTCACGCGTGGCGCGATCGGGGTCTTCGAGGAGCGGCTCAGTCTGAGGGATGGTCAGTTCGCGGCCCGCCCATTCGATTGTCTGCGCGCCGATGATCCGGTTGTGCTCATTGCCCAGCCGTTGTTCCTCCGTCAGCAAGGGCAGGTTCGCCTCGCGAAACAATTCGGCCTCGGCGCGCAGGTTGCGCAGCGGCACGGCGAAGCCCTCCGGCTCAACGCCTGCATCGAGGAACTTGCGCTTCAAGGCCTGGTCGGCAGCCATGGCACGGGGGTACACATCGGCAAGAAACGCGCGGAAGCGGCTGTCGGCAACGCTATCGGTCGTATCGCGGGTCGTGGCCACCAGAAGCCGCGTATAGGTCTCGGTCAGCAAATCGGCCACCTGTGACCAGGCCGCGAGCCAGGCGGCAGGATCGGTGATGGGCGCCGCCTCCAGCGCGGCGTAGAAGGGTTGCCAGCGCTCCCAGGACCACTCGAGGGTCGCGTGCGCCGAGGCGGGGAGTTCGAGAAGCATCGGTGTGCCTTTCATCTCTTGGGAGGGCTTGCCGCCCCCACCGGCAGGGGCATATCGGTGTGCCTTTCATCTCTTGGGAGGGCTTGCCGCCCCCACCGGCAGGGGCATCGGGAAACCCGGGTCCCCCGATGTTCACGCCAGATACAGACACTGTAGCATATAATAAAGGGTGAACCATAGAAGGAGCAGCACGATGAAACTGCCCATCGACTGGCTAACCTTCCTGCTGTCGCCCGAGGCGGTCGCCGCGGCGACGCTGTTGATCTTCCTGGCGGGGCTTTCCGAGGGCATCGGCACGCAGGGGGTAACGCTGCTGATGAGCCGCATCACGCCCCTGCGCTTCGTGCTGGGGTTGCTGGCTTCAGCAATGCTGTTCGTGCTGAGCGCCGTAATCTGGATGTGGGCCCTGTGGCTGGCTGTGCGAACGCTGTTCAACGTCGAGGTGCCCCTGCAACTGTTCTTTGTCACCGTAAGCGCCGCCTACGGGCCGTTGCTGCTGGGCGCCCTGGCGCTGCTCCCGCTGATGGGTACAACCATTCGCTGGGGGCTGCGGCTGTGGAGCTTCGGTATTGCCCTGGCGTCAATCGCGGCCATAACCGGGCTGACGTACTGGCAGGCCGCTGCAGGCGCGCTGGTGGGCACCTTGCTGATGGAGGGCGCCCGCTGGCTGTTGAGCGAGCCGGCCGAGGCAATCGCCCGCCGCATCTGGGCGATCACAACGGGAAAACCGCACCTCGTCCGACGCGAAGAACTGCCGCAGGTCATCCCGGGTTATGAGCCTGTAGTCAAAGGCAAGCAATGATTACCGCCTTGACATGGTTAGGCCTGATCCTGCTGATCCTGTTCCTCCTCTTTGCGATTGCCATTCCCGTCTCGGTATTGATCTGGTGGGCCGGGTGGCGCACTGCTACCCCGCAGACCCACCTCCAGCCGCCTGACCCGCCCGCCGCCGGGCCGTTCCTGGTGTACCTGTCGGGGGTTGACGACATCTCCGGCGAGTTCTCGACCCCCTACGAGGACGCTCTGCTCGACGCGGTGGCTGATCGCGTTCCGGGCCTGGTGATCGTTACCGATGTCTTCGCCTACTCCTTCGCCAACGTGGGCATGACCAGCGAGGGCAACCTGGCCTGGTTCTGGGCCTGGCTCAACTCCCTGCGGCTCAACAAGAAAAGCCCGCTGCGGCGGGTCGGGCGCCTGATCAACCTGCGGAACGTGCTCCACGTCGCCGTTTCGGCCGACCGGCGCTACGGCCCGATGTACAACTACGGCGTGGCCGAAATGATCATTCAGGCCCTGCTGCGCCACGGCTACGTGCTGGGCAGCGGCGCGTCGGTCACGCTCCTGGGCTACAGCGGAGGCGGACAGATTGCCCTGGGCACATCGGGCTATATCCAGGCCACCCTGCACGCGCCTGTGCAGGTTATCTCCCTGGGCGGCATTATGAACTCCAGCGACAGCCTCAGCCGCATCAGCGCCCTGATACATCTGTACGGAACGAAGGACCGCTGGCACCGCCTGAGTGACCTGATCTTCCCGGCCCGCTGGCCGATCTTCGGCGGCACCCAGTGGAACCGGGCGCTGGCAAGCGGTAAGATCGAACAGGTCTGCCTCGGCCCGATGTGCCACACCGGCCGCGGCAGCTACCTCGATGCGACGCGCTACGTCGAGGATGGACGTAGTTACCTGGACGTGACCGCCGATACGATTGCCGAGCGGATCGGACGCCTGATGCCGGTGGCGCGCGAGGTGTCATAGCATGTCAGCCGTCCATGCGGCTGCGCCACGCAACGCCAGAAGGAACATACCTATTCCTGGGAGGGCGTAGAGGCGCAGCGGCGTCGCGCCTCTACGCCCGAACCCTCCTGCGCATGACCTTATGGAAGATAGTGACCCAACCCCATGCCACAAATCATCACCATCAAGCTGTTCCTTGCCAACGTCTTCCTGGTGCGCGGAGAACGCTGGATCATCGTTGATAGCGGCGCCCCCGGCGACGGGCCAGCCATTCTGCGCGCCGCCGCGCGCTCTGGCATCGCGCCCGGCGACATCGGGCTGATCCTGCTGACCCACGGCCACTTCGACCACATCGGCGGCGCCGCTGCGCTGCGGGAGGCCACCGGCGCGCCGGTGGCCGTCCACCGCGCCGACCTGCCCCTCTTGCGCCAGGGGTTGGATCCGCGTATGGTGCAAAGTGTTGGGATCGAGGGCCGCATGTTGATGTGGTTCATGCCCTCGCGCACGCCCCCGCTGGAGCCGGATATCACCTTCGAGGGACCGTTCGACCTCGCGCCTTACGGCCTCGACGCCCGTACCGTACACACCCCCGGGCATAGCCCCGGGCACATTGTGCTCCCCTTGCCCGACGGCAACCTGATCGCCGGCGATTTGCTGCGCGGCGGCTTCCTCGGCGGGTTGCTGAATGCGACACTCCCCAATCCACCCTATGTGCTCAACGACCCGGTTCAACAGCGGGCGAGCCTGGAACTGGCGCTGAGTCTCCCCGCGCATACCTGGCACGTCGGTCACGGTGGCCCGCTCGCCGTCGAACACATTCGCGCCCGAGCGAAGAGCCTGATGTGAACATATGGGGAAACCGGGTTTCCCCACGCCCTCCTGAGGGGAGGGTCTGGGGGGCTGCACCTTCCCGGGAACGAGGCGTAGCGACGCAGCATCGCTGCGCGTCTCCAGGCGCAGGAGCCGCAGCGCCGCCGCGGCTCTACTCCTCCTCAACGCAGATCCTGCGCTGCACAATCGCCGCGGCCGTTCGGAACAGCAGCATAAGGATCAATGCCCCCAATCCAGCCAGTAACACATAGGCCAGAACCTGGAAAAAGAACAGGTTCGTGCGGGACGCCATCAGGATCGTTGCGATGGTGATCGCCGCCGTGGGGAACGAATAGGCCCACCAGGAGATATAGAACGGCAGCCTCACAAACTGACGCAGTTGCGCCAGGAGCAAGAGGAAGATGAACAGAGCCACATAGTACAGAATCCTGGCAAACCCATCCAGCGCCGGGGCGCCAACCTCCTGTTCCATCAGCCTGAGATAGGAAACGAAGCCAACCGCGGGCGGCGCAACCAGGATGAACAGCGTCGGCATCAGGCGCTCGGCCAGGGGCGGGTAAAAGATCACCCGGTAGAGCACGACGGTTAGCAGCACCAGCCAGAAGATCAGGCCGATGCTGAAGAAAAACCAGGACACCTCAGCCGGGGCATGCTCAACCCCGGCGATGGGGACGATGATGTTGCCCACCACCGGAATGAACCACGCGGGGTTGGCATGCTGGATCTGAAACGTCGTTCGCTGCTTCCAGGCCGAGAGAATGACGATGGTGAACACAAGGTGGACCGCCGCGCCCACGATCCAGAGCACGCGCGACAGATCGCTGTTCAAGCGTAGAAACGCGATGGAAAACAGCAACAGGCTGATCGAAATCGTTGGAAAGAAATTGATCTTGACCGGATGAGCGAACTCGCGCTTAACAGCGTCGGGAAACCGCGCTGCCTTCAGCGCGTAGAGGACGGTGATCACCAGAAAAATCGCTATTGACACCACCAGCAGAATACCGCTGAGGCCGGGCGGCAACCCCAGGAAGCGCTCTGCGCGCTGCAGGGCGATGGTTGTGCCGGTCATGCCGAGCACCGCCGCGAAGAAGGAGATGGGAAAGTACTGCAACCGTGGACGAGCCGAGACTCGCTCCTGGTCGCCCGCCGCCACGTGGAGCGATGGCTGATCGGTCATAGCTGGCACTCCTGATATGAATATGGGGAAAGCGGGTTTCCCCCAACCCCCTGCCCGCCGGAGTGGCAAACCGCGAAACTTGAGACTGCCCGCGCCCCTGCCCGCCGGGAGGCCGATGCGCCAGGCCACCCGATACTGGTCGGAAGGGGTGCAATGGCAATCCCTCTAGCCTGCGCGTCCGGCAGCCTGGAATCATTGATCTGATGCGATGCAGGGGCGCCGAGTTACACCACCGGGGTGCCTGCGGCAATCAGCGGGAGAGTCCGAGAGGACGTTGCCCTCCAGCCGTCCCTGCGGCTGCGCCGCATAACACCAGCATGAACATACGTGTTCTTGGGAGGGCGCAGCCCTCCCAAACCCTCCCCGCCGGGGGCTTGTTTCTGGGAGGTCTGGGCCTCCCCTGTTCGTCGGGACAGTGTAGACGGCTGGTACTGCAACGGGGCGCGAATGGAGGGTTTCACCGGGGGGGCAAGCCCTCCCGGCGAAACCCTGCCTCTGGAGGCATACGATCAGCGCTGATCTACCGGCACGTAATCGCGGCGGGCCGGGCCGAGGTAGATCTGCCGCGGGCGAGTGATCTTTTGCTCCTCATCGGCGAGCATCTCCTGCCACTGCGCCAGCCAGCCCGATGCGCGGGGGATGGCGAAGAGGAAGGGGAAGTACTCGATCGGGAAGCGCAGCGCCTGATAAATCAGGCCGCTGTAGAAGTCCACATTCGGGTAGAGCTTCCGCGAGATGAAATACTCATCCTGCAGGGCGATGCGCTCCAGCTCCACCGCGATCTCCAGCAGCGGATTCATCTCCGTCGCCTCGAAGACCTCATAGGCCACCTTGCGAATGATCTTGGCGCGCGGGTCGTAGTTCTTGTAGATGCGGTGGCCGAAGCCCATCAGCAGTCGCTCACCCTTCTTCACCTTTTCGATGAAGGCCGGCACATTGGCCCTGGTGCCGATTTCCTGCAGCATCCGCAGCACTGCCTCATTCGCGCCGCCGTGGAGCGGGCCGTACAGCGCTGCCGTCGCCGCCGAGAGGGCGCAGTAGGGGTCGCCCCGGCTCGAGCCGACGCCGCGCATGGTTGAGGTCGAGCAGTTTTGTTCGTGATCGGCGTGCAGGATGAACAGCACATCGAGGGCCTTTGCCAGCACCGGGTTCACCTCGTAATCCCGCTGGTTCATGTAATCCATCATGTACAGCAGGTTGGCGGTGTAGCTCAGCGAGTTGTCGGGGAGGTTGAAAGGCCGCCCGATGCGGTGGCGGTAAGCGAAGGCCGCAATCGTCGGGATCTGGCCAATAATGCGCCAGATCTGCTTCTCGCGCACGGCGGGGTCGTTGATGTTCTTGGCTTCGGGATACAGGGTGGACATAGCCGCGACGGAGCTGATCAGGATGCCCATGGGGTGGGCGTCGTAGCGGAAGGCCTGGATCAGTTCGACCAGACTGTTGTGGAGGAACAGGTGCCGGCTGATGCGATACTTCCACCACTCCAGGCGCTCCCGGCTCGGCAACTCGCCGTAGATCAGCAGATAGGCTACTTCAAGGTAGGTGCTTTGCTCAGCCAGTTGCTCAATCGGGTAGCCGCGATACTCCAGAATGCCCCTGTCGCCGTCAATGTAGGTAATCGTGCTCTTGCACGCCGCGGTGTTCATGAACGCCGGGTCATAGGACATCAACCCAAAGTCATCCTCGGAGACGCGGATTTTGCGCAGGTCGGTAGCCCGAATCGTATTATGTTCGATCGGGATCTCATACGTCTTGCCTGTGCGATTGTCGGTGATCGTCAGCGTGTCCTTGCCCATATGAACTGCTCCTGATATGTATATTCGAGCGCACTCTCGAAGCTCAGGCACTGTTGCCTGTGGATCGGTTCAGAGTGGGTGGAGCGAGTCGCGTTCCCAGGCTATGGATGTCTTCTTGTTATTATATCGCTGCCAATTACAACGGAACTATCTGTCACGACTCTTGTCGGTGTGCGTGATCCCTGTTCAACACATGTGCGCGGGCCTCCAACCCGCCCGTAGACGAGACGACTGTATCCTTCCCCAGGGAGGGCTGGGAGGGCTGTGTCCTTCGAGGAGAATCGCTTGTTAGGGCAAAAAGGTCCTGGGACGACCTGGGAGTGAGGCGTCTCGCCCTCGCAGGCGTCCGATGGCGAGGCGCCCCGCCCCCAGGACTTTTTCGCGCTACCATCGCTTTTGATTGCTATCGGGGAACCCTGGTTTCAAGAGGTATCACGAGACTGTCGCGTTCACGGCCTTCGCGGATCATGGCGCCCGTGCGCGCGGCTGATGGGTCGGCACGCCCCCCTGGAAGAATCAGGCACACCTTTAACATTCGTTTATTCGTTTATTCGTTTCCCATTCGTTGGCCTATTTCATTGGCCCATTCAGGCATTTTCCGAATCAGAAAACCCATACCATAGCAGTCATCCATGCGGCTGCGCCGCACAACGACAAGATGAAAATGGGTTTTTCTTGGGAGGGCTGCGCCCTCCCAAACCCTCCCGCGCGGGGGCTATTTTCACCTCAGGTGAAACCCTTTGAAGAATCCGGGTTCCACGCCCCTTCCGGCCCGGGCCTCCGGCGCCAGGCTGGCAGGCTACTCCCTCCAGCCTGCGTAGACGATCCTCATCCTCTGCACATCAGGGTCCAACGCGCAGCACAACCTTGCCGGCATTGCGATTCGCTTCAAGCACGCGATGGGCCTCGGCAGCCCGGTCGAGGGGGTAGATCGCATCAACCACCGGGCGCAGCTCGCCGCGTTCGAAGCGGGGCAGGGCAAACTCGCTGAAGGCGCGCGTGAGGGCAATCTTGCGGTCGAGGGGCATGCGTCGTAGCGTGGTGCCGGTAACGGTCAGGCTGCGCGAGAGGATCGGCCCCAGGTCGAGCTGCCCGGAGGAACCGCCCAGGAACCCGATCAGCATCAGGCGTCCACCAATGGCCAGAGAAGCCAGGTTGGATTCCCAGTAGGGCGCGCCCACAAAGTCGAGGATCACATCCACGCCACGTTCGTGGGTTGCGGCGATCACATGCTCGCGGAAATCTTCCTCGTGGTAATCGATCGCCAGCTCGGCGCCCAGTTCGCGGCACAGGTCCAGCTTTGCCCTGGTTCCCGCCGTGGCGAACACCCGCGCCCGGGCGGCGCGGGCCAGTTGAATGGCCGCCGTGCCGACCCCGCTGGCTCCGGCGTGCACCAGCACACTTTCGCCAGCCTGGAGCCGCCCGAGGGTAAAGAGGTTGAGAAAGGCAGTGATAAAGGCTTCGGGGATGGCTGCGGCTTCTTCGAACGACAACGACGGAGGGACGGGCATGGCCATGCCGATGGGCACTGTGGCCAGTTCGGCATATCCACCCCCCGTCACTACGGCCATAATGCGGTCGCCCGTTCGCCAGGGGCCTGCCGGCTCGAGCACCTCACCGGCAAGTTCCAGCCCCAGGATCGGCGAGGCGCCGCGGGGCGGGGGATAGGCGCCGCGGCGCTGAAGCAGGTCGGCCCGGTTCACGGCCGTGGCATGGACCCGTACCAGGATCTCGTCGGCGGATGGCTGGGGATCAGGCGCAACGTCAAGACGGAGCACATCGGGGTCGCCCGGCTGGTCGAAGACAATGGCACGCATGCGGTAATCTGGTTTTCAGGAGAAGATCACACAGGTGACGATCCGCAGAATGGGCTTCCACGCGGCTGCGCCGCGCGCCACAGGGCTGATGTGAACAGATGGGGAAACCGGGTTTCCCCACCTGCGGTGAGCCTGTCGAACCGCGCCCCTGCCTGTGGGGGTGGCACGCACTCCCCACCGGGAGGGTTTGGGAGGGCGCAGCCCGACCCAGCGTGGAGGGTGCGGGCAATCTCCCGCGGGCAAGCTATTCTAAGATCAGTATAGCACGAATCGCATGTCAGGCGCTCATATGAGCATAGCTGACGCAACCTCGGGGAAACCGGGCTTCCCCAACCTTTCACGGGTAGTTTTTTGGGCCACAGCCGCTCCTCCTCTCCCGGCAGGGCGGCAGGCCCTTCGCACCGGGAGGATGACGTGGCATTTGCGCGTCATCCTGTGCAGGGAACAAAACGCAGCTCAACACTATCAACCACCGGTGCAAAACCGACGGCCTGATAGACATGGTTCGAGGTCGGATTGTTCAGATCGGCGTACAGGAAGCAGCAGCGCTTTCCGGCACTGAGCTGAACCTGGCTGATGGCGGCCACCAGGGCGCTGGCGTAGCCACGCCGCCGAAAGGCCGGCGGTGTATACACGGCGCTGATGCGAATACCATGCGGAGTGGGACCGGCAACGCCAGCCATAGCCACCGGCGCGTCCACTTCCCACAGGTACAACTGGCGATCCGGCGAGGTCAGCCAGCGGGTGACGGTGCGCTGGCTGTCACTCGGCGCGGCGCCGGGATAGACCTCGGCGCGGAAGGCGCTGAACCACTCCTCCAGCAGCGGGCGGTCAGCTTCGGTAGCCAGGCGCAGATGGCCCGGCGGCGGAGCAGGTGGATGCACGGCTGTAAGCTGGTAGATCCGCTGCGGCATGCCCTGCTCGACGCGCCCACCGCTGCGCGCGGCCCAGTAGCGGCCAAACGGCTCGGCCACGGAGCGCGGGCCGATCACGCCGGGGAGCGGGCGCTCCACATGGCTCAGTTCTTCCGCCAGGGCCTCGATGGCTCCAGTGTGCCGCGTGTGTGACAGCACCAGCTTGTTGGGCGGCGTTTGCAGCGCCGCGAACACGATCGCGCCCGCTTCCTCGACCGTGAACAGCAGCGGCGCCTCTGGCCCGAAGGTTTCGGGGTTGTGCATCAGTTCCGCGCAGAGGCCGAGGATCAGATGGTTGTGAGCCTCGTGGGCCAGCAGCAATGGCATAGCCCGTTCGACGAAGCTCTGGATGTTGGGATGCTTCACAATCCGCATAGATCACCTCCGCGGGAATTGAATGACCGGGGTTCTACCAGGACCCTCCCTCCAGGCCGGGGCGCCGGGCCGGCCGGGCGTCCCCGATGCGCTGCGCGATGCCCGGGAGAGCTGCGCTCTCCCACACCCTCCCGTGGGCAGGTTGTTTCCTGGGAGGGCTGCGCCCTCCCAAACCCTCCCCACAGGCAGGGGGTTGGGGAAACCCGGTTTCCCCATGTCCCAACCGCTGGTGGGAGCGGCTGGCGCCCCACAGGCAGGGGTGCGGTTCGACAGGCTCACCGCAGGTGGGGAAACCCGGTTTCCCCAT